>DASYOD010000168.1:0-22657 GCA_036008085.1 Terriglobales bacterium | reverse complement strand
GCTGTCGGCATGGCAGGTCACGGCGCACGCAGATGCCATCTGGTCCGCATTGATGTTGTAGTACTCGCCGTCGGAGCCCAGCGCAATCGAAGAAAGGACTGGAATGCCGCCAGCCGCCCAGATGGCTTCGATCCAGCGCGGTTCGGCGTAACAAATTTCTCCAACAAATCCCAAGTCGCAATTTGTGTTTTGTTTCTTGCGTGCGCGGAACGCCATGCCGTCCGCACCACATAGCCCGACTGCTGCGCTTCCCGCCGCCACAATCGCAGCAACCAGACTTTTATTGACGATCCCGGAGAGCACCATTAGAGCGACGTCGCGAGTTTCGGCGTCTGTAATGCGCAGGCCGTTTACAAAGTCGCTTTTCTTGCCCAGCGACTCGAGCGTTCGCGTGAGCGCGGCGCCCCCACCATGTACCACGGCAACCCGATGACCGTCCTGCGCCAACTCGACAATCGCTCGCGCGCACTTGCGCAATCTCGATTTATCTTCGAGCGCAGCTCCTCCGATTTTGACTACAATCTTCACTGCAGGCCTTCTTCCTCATTCCATCCATACATAAGGTTCATGTTCTGCACGGCTTGCCCGGCAGCACCTTTTAGTAGATTGTCGATACATGAGACCAGCACCAGACGGCGGCCATCTTCGTCGAGGCAGAAGCCAAGATCGCAATAGTTGGTGTGCAGCGAAAACTGAATCTGTGGCAGCTTGGGCGTAGCGAAAACTCGCACCCAGCGCCGGCCAGCATAAAAATCTCGAAAACAGCTTTCGATTTCAGCTGATTTTAGGTCGCGGTTCAAATGCAGATAGATAGTCGACAGGATTCCCCGTGGTATAGGAAGCAGATGGGGAGTGAAAATCAATTCGCGCGACTTCAAATTCAGTTGCTCAAGCATTTCTCCGACATGCCGGTGGCCGAACACCGAATACGCGGAAAAATTGTCGGCAACCGAAACGAAGTGAGTGCGGGAATTCGGTTCCTTTCCCGCGCCCGAGACGCCAGACTTCGAATCGGAAATAATTCCACGCTCCCGATCGACTAAGCCAGACCTTAGCAATGGTGCCAAAGCCAGAATTACTGAAGTCGCATAGCAGCCGGGATTTGCCACTAGAGCGGCGTTTGGAATTCGATCCACGCACAGCTCCGGCAATCCGTAGACTGCCTTCTCAGTGAGTTCAGCTGCTGTCAGCGAATCTTCATCCGTGAAACCGTAGACAGCGCGATTCTGAGTTTGCTTGAGCCTCCATGCGCCGCTTAGATCGATCACCCGCAAACCTTGTCCGACAGCTTCCGGCACAATCGATCGCGACGCCTCGTGCGGAGTGGCCAGAAAAAGCAACTCGATTCCCTGTTGCTTGAGCGCCGGCCAGGAGAGCGGTTGCAGGGGATAACTTCCATTACCCGAAAACGAGGGAAATGTATCGGCCAAGTTACTGTTTGCCTCGGTATCAGTCGGACGCCGGAGTAGCACAGGCTTTTCCACGCGAGGATGACGCAACAAAATCCTCGTAAGTTCCGCGCCAGAGTATCCAGTCGCGCCCAGCACCGCGGTCTTGAGTTTGGCGGGCATCAGGCGAGCATCTCCTCAATGCGGCCTGCTAACTTCTTCGCGTCGTCTTTGTCCGGACAAACAATCAAAATAGTGTCGTCTCCTGCGATCGTGCCGACAGCCTCCGGCCACTCTTCGTCATCCAGCGCGGCGGCCACAGGTTGAGCGCTGCCGACGCTGGTCTTGATTACGAGCAGATTTTGTGCCGGACGCACTTCGAGCACGAATTCCCGCACCAGCCGCGATACCGGAGGTAACGCCGGCGAAGAGGAACCGTTACCGTCGAAAAGAGAGTAACCGTCCGCTGTTTTGGCCAACCGCAAGTCCCGTATGTCCCGAGATAGAGTTGCCTGTCCCACCTTGAGGCCGCGTTTGCGCAGAGCCCGCTGCAGCTCTTCCTGGCTGGCCACAGGGCCATGCTTCAGCAATTCGAGAATTCCTCTCTGTCGTAAGGATTTATTCATAATGCATAATTATTCATATGACTGCATAACTATTCACTAATAGTAACCGCTTGAGTGTGGGTGTCAAGGGAGAAAACTGACTTTTCTTGAAATCCTGATTACCGATGACTTGTTCGGTCTGGACGTGATTATTAGCTTGAGGAACAGATTCAGGTGTGAACGGACGCAGGCTTGTAATCAGAGGGAGATGTTCATTGTTCGGCCGGTGCTTCCCGTTGCCGAATTGCTTTTTCTGTTTCAATCGCCTGCCGGCGGATGTGGTCCGGGATGTCCGGCAACTCCCGCTCATAGGGCAAGAGGGCGGAAATGTCATCAGGCTGACCAATGAGGAAAAGCGCGCGCAACGCTTCCCAGACTTGTTCCGTGCTCGGATCGATTTCTGCGAACCGTGCGCCTGCTGACACGGTTTGTCCGGTAAAAGCGGAGAGCCTGCGCAGACGGCCGCTGATGGGAGAGCGGATTTCTATGGTTTGCGAACCGTCCTGTAGTTTGGCAACAATCCCTCCTTGACGAATCGCGGTGCCCACGGTGCTGGTATCGACCAATTTTCCCGGCTGCGGCGCGCTTATTGTGGCGGGCTGCAGCAGTTGGAGGATTTGCGGTCGACCTGTCGCGTCTCCAAAGCGAACCAGCGAGAGAGCCGCGTTGCCGCGCACCATGAGCGAAGGATCGGCAAGCATTTTTAGCAAAGCCGCGTGAAACCCCCCGCCGGATGTGTCTTGCCCCATAACCCAGGCATCGGTGTTGCGTACCTCTTCGACCGGATACGAGCCAAGCTGAACGACCTGCGGATACCATTGGATGACACTTGGGTCGCGCCGAGTCATGCGCTCGCCGATTTGCACCAGGGCGTGTTGAATATGGCGGGGATGCTTCTGGTCTTGCAAATACTCTCCCAATTGTTGGTTGGAAAGCTGACGCCCGAACCAGGTGTTCCACCAGAACAGGAACGGCATTAACACGATCAACCATCCGGTCACGAAAAACAGCAACCGGTTGCGAGTGGACATGCGAGGCTTCGCCGGCTTGCTAACAACTGGCGACCTTTGCGGAGTGGCTTCGGGAGACATGGCTTATTCAACAACATCCGCGTCGAGCACGCGATCTTGCTCCAGATAGTGAGAAACTGCGTATTGCGCCAGAAGTGGCGTCTGTAGCCGGATTTCAGCGCCTATCCATTCGCCTTTCTGATGAGCAGCATTGAGCGGGTGATTGCACCGTCCGCCGCTGCCAAACTGAGGACCGAAATCTGCGCTTTGGATCTGGTCGAACTGCTGAATTCCCCGCCAGGCTTCGTCGCCGACAGTGCCGGAAACATCGATCTTTAATCTGACGACTGCCATGAAAAACCATTTTTTAGCACAGAGTCACAGAGAAGAAATATGTAAGGAATCCTCTGTGACCCTGTGTCTCGGTGGTAAGGCTTTTTCATCCGGCATCGATCACCGGAAAAACGGAACCTGCATCATGCTGCCGGTCTCGTGGTTCGTCGATTTACCCTGAAAAAACACAAGCCAAAAATAAAAATAGTGAACAGTGCCAGAGCGGCGATAGAAGAAGGCAACGGTAAAACGGTAGGGCTCTCCGGGTATAGCAGATTGCGTAACGCCTCCACGCCGTAGGTGAGTGGATTCAGCCGCATCAGCACGCGCAACCAGCCCGACGCTCCTGAGAGCGGAAACAGAGCCCCCGAAAGCAACCACAGTGGAATCAGAAAGAGATTAATGATGGCATGGAAAGCCTGGGTAGAATCCATAGGCCAGGCAATAGCGAATCCCAGGGAGGTGAGTGCGAAAGAAACTAAAAAAACTACAAATACCACGAGCAAGAAGTCGATGAAGCTCAAGTGCACGCCGACGAACGGCGCAAACGCCAAGAAGATTAGGCCTTGTATGGCAGCCAGCGTCGTTCCCCCCAGCACTTTGCCCAGCACGATTGCCGCCCGAGGCACGGGCGCGACCATGACCGATAACAGGAATCCTTCCTTGCGATCTTCGATCAACGACATCATGGCAAAAATCGAAGTAAAGAGGACGATCATAATAAGCGCGCCGGGATAAAAATAGTCCAGATAGTGCTGCTGTCCAGGCGCATTGCCCGATCGAAACGAAGTGCCGAAGCCGGAACCGATAACCAGCCAGAACAGGAGCGGGGAAGCGATCACGCCGACCACGCGAGAACGCTGCCGGTAAAAACGCACAATTTCCCGCCACCACAGCGTAAAGGCTGGGAGCAACACTCCGCTCGAAACCGGAGTTACCTGTGCTGGCAGAGCTCTGCTTTGAGTAACCACATCAACTCGTTTTCTGCGCCGATGGCGCTGCGGATTTCTTAAACCTTCCGCGAATCTCCAGGTATGCGTTCAAGAAAAGAATACCCGACAGGGTAAGGAGTATCAGGCTCATGAATAGACCGTCAACTGTGGTGACGCTGGCGTACAGAGCGATCCACGCCACTCCCAACAGTGGGACGAGTCCAAGTATTAAGGAAAGGATCAACATCATCGTTTCGCGACTCCTTTGTAGCGCTGAAATCCTGCCTCGCTGAGCGGGTAGACGCGTGGGATGTCGGCGCTACTTTGATTCTTCTCCGTCTTCCGTCCAGAAGCGGTGTCCTGTGCGGTGAATGAAGACATCTTCCAGAGTCGGCTTGCTCACGGAAATTGCTTCGATCTCACCGGGAAAAGCTTCGACTACATCTGTAATAAAGCGATGCCCGTTCTCTCGCTCCATGCGAACCTGTCCATGTAGCACCTGAGCGTCGAGATGGAAGCGGGCTTGAATCCGTTCCGCCAGCGAATCGGGTGACTTCGCATCCAGCAGGATTACGTCGCCACCGATTTCATGCTTAAGATCATCGGGAGTTCCCAGCGCCACCACTTTTCCTTCATTCAAAATGGCAAGACGATCGCAGCGCTCAGCTTCTTCCATAAGATGAGTAGTGACGATCACGGTTACTCGTTCTTCATCCCGCAGGCTCGCGAGGTATTGCCAGAGATCGCGCCGGGCGCCGGGGTCGAGTCCGGTGGTAGGCTCATCAAGCAGCAGCACCGAGGGATGATGAAGCAGTCCCTTAGCCAGTTCCAGACGCCGCTGCATTCCTCCGGAGAAAGTCTCAGCCTTTTCGTCGGCACGATCTGACAAACCCACACGCCCAAGCATTTCCGTAATGCGCGACTTCAGCGAAGCTCCATGCAAGCCATAAAGATGTCCCTGATGCCAAAGGTTCTCAGCGGCGGTCAGCTTAACGTCGATACTTTGTGCCTGGAAAACCACGCCAATCTGCCGTCGCAAATCATTCGGATCACGAGCCACATCGAAACCCATAATCGTAGCGTGCCCGCTTACCGGAATCATCAGCGTAGAGAGAACGCGAAACAGCGTAGTCTTACCGCTGCCGTTGGGTCCGAGCAGTCCGAAAAGTTCGGCGTGACGAACGTCGAACGATACGCCGTTCAGAGCAGCGCGGTCGCCATAACGATGCGCGACATTCTGCACAGAGATGACGGGAGATTCGGCAGAGGTTTCGGTGTCAGAACCAGCGACAGCAAATGGAGTTTCGGAGGCCACAGATCATTCTACGATGAGATGCTCTATTGCGGGTCATGCAGCGACGGGTTTTCGAGTTCGGCTTGGGACTCGCTCCTCAAATGACACGGGAACGTGGCGCCATACTTGAATGGCGAGAACAACCGCAGTCGCGAGCAATAGCGCCCCGACTGCGACGTGAGCGACTGTCGAAATCACCATAGGCGTTTCGGGTTGGACGGCATCGCGGCCCCAAGCCACACGAGTTAGAAAAGCGATAAAGCCGAGGCAAAGTTGTGTGATCATCAGCGAGACTAAGATAATGGCCGGACGGCGCACCGCCTCGATTTTCGAGAATTGCGACAACGCCCGAATCGCGGTCCAAGTCAGTACAAAGGCAACCACTGCGGCATTCACGACGTGAGGCCACCAGCTCATGCCATGATGGCGGAACATGGCGCCTAGTATTAATTGGACGTAGAGCACGAAGATCGATAACAAGGTAAGCGTGACCAGACTGGGACGGCGGCTGTCAAAATCAACTTGCGGAACTTCTTCTACCCAGCGGCGACCGGTGAACATAGCGATGGCAACCGCTATACAGAAGAATGTTTGTGCTACGGCAGCGTGAGCTGAGGAAACCCACGGCGGCTGAAATAAAAGAACGGTTAACCCTCCGAGGATTGCTTGCGTAATAACCGTGCAGAGAGCGGCAATGCCGAGCCATTTCATCCAGCGACGGCGATCCGCGAACCAGGTCCATGCCGCAATTGAAATCGTCAGGATTATGATCGATCCCGCAATCGCACGATGACTCCACTCGAACTTGATTCCTCCATGCAATGGCGGGACGCTGAAGGATCCGAAAGACGTGGGCCAATCAGGGATGGAAAGCCCGGCGTCGTTGCTGGTAACGAGCGCTCCAGCAATGATCAGAATAAAGGTTGCGCACGCGGTAAAAACCGCGAAGGCATGGTGCGCGCGGTTATACGGTGTGGCGAGGGACTTCAGATCGGCCTCCACATTGTGTCGGTAGCACCCGCATCCAGCCGTCCGATAACAACCAAAGAACGGCGGCGCTACACGAACCAGGACGGGCGAGACGCCCGTCCTTCATGCATTCCTAAATGTTACTGCGCCTTAAATGTTTGGTCTACAGTTTTGCTGTCTTTGGCTGCTAAAGTGACTTTCTGCGTTTGTTCGCCTAATTTTTCCTGCACGAATGCGATGGTGTAATCGCCCGGGGGCAGGCCCTTGATTTCGTATTTGCCATCCGCGCCAGTGACCGCATAGAACGGATTCTTGGCTACGTTGATATACATCCTCATCCACGGATGCTGGTTGCACTTCACCGGCAGCATGATTTCTTCGCGGGCGAAGCTCTTCTCAAGCGGCGCGGCTGCCGGGGGTTGAGATTCGTTCCATTCACGATTGGCTTGCGGCGTGGGGTGAATGTTGTGCGTGGTCTGGTCGTCGTTCTTGATTTCAATGTTCTGGCCCGCCATTACGCCCAACACATGAGGATGGTACTGGCAACCTTTCTGGTCGATGGTGACGGCGTCTTTGGGAACATCGAAGGTACGGTCGCCCAAGCCGTCTTTTACGTATACAAAGACATTCGCCACCTTGCCGCCATCGACGACGACGGTCTCAGCCGTGTTGGTGCCTTTGCAGGCGGCGTCCTGACTCATATCGATCTTGGAAGGCTTGGGAGCAGTGCCGTCGAACTTCACGGTGCCGCTAACGGAAGCTACGGTGCTGGGATCGATGGGAGTGGCTGCAGGCGCAGGTTGTGCCGCGGAGGAAGGCGCGGAAGATTGAGATTCATTTGTGTTTTCTTTCTTGCTGCAGCCTACGAGGAGCCATAGGCCGAGGAGACAGAGCAAACCAAACATTGCCAGGTTTTTCTTATTCATTATTTCGCCCTTTCGTGATCTGTGAGTGCGTTTCTTTAAACTCTTAAACCCGAAGATGCGGAGCGGATACTCTCGCGACAACAGCCGCTACAAAACCTAATATTCTACTGCGAACCGCCGCCGCCTGCTCTTTGCGAGGGTGTGCCAGGTTGTTTAGACCCTCCAGGACTTTGAATTGAGGCTTGTCCTCGTCCCATGGATGCCGCTACGTGTTTTTGTTCTTCCGGTGTGAGTTGGAAAATATAATCCACCAACAATGTGGACTGATCTTTTTCATATCCCTGGAATGACGGCGGTGTCGGACCGGCAAAAACCCAGTGATTATTTTCCCGGCGGAAAAGACCTGATGGCATCGATGTGCCTGGGCTGATGGCTTGCGGATCTAGCACCCAACGCTGCGCCCAATCGGGTTTGAGCCGCTCTTTGGCGAGCAGGAAGTTGGGCGCGGTCGCAATCTTGTCGTGCGCCGGATCACCCGTAGCATGGCACTTAAGGCACGGCGCAGCTGTGCTCGAAAACAAACTGCGCGCCATATCGGATTCTTTTGCCGTCAGCACCGGAACTTGCTCCGGAATATACGGCATCGGCTGCTGCGATAGAGCCTGGAAGAATCGCACCAGCTTGCGCAGTTCATTATCCGAGAAAGAGAAGGTTGGCATGCGCACTTTCAGATACGGGCGTACGCCATTGCGATTGGTATCAGTTTCACTGAGCGCAGGATTCGATAGGAACCGGCGCAACCACTCCGGATCGACGCGCGCGCCTTCAGTCAAAAGCTTCGGGGGTAGCTGCTCCTGGTTCTCGCGGTACTGAGGCAAGCCCATTAGGATGGTCTTCTGCCCCGGTATGAACTGGTGGCATCCCATGCAGTTGTATTTCTTGACCACCCACCAGCCTTCCTGAATATCGCGGCGAGCATCGCCCGGCCGATACTGGTAGTCGGAGGGCAGGGAACTCTCTTCGCTTCCCAGCAGGAACGTGGTGAGCGCGCGAATCTGCTCCGAGGTCAAGTGCAGATTGGGCATGCGCAGAGCTTCGGTTTCAGACTTGATCTTGCCCTGGTCATAAATATTGGGCTCTGCAAGTTTGTGTTCGAAGAAACCTTTGTGGTCGTACCAGGGCTCTTTTGCAGGTCCTTCCGGCAGCCGCGCCAAATCTTCTGGATTCGTAATTGGCTCGGCATGCTTGCCGCCGCGCTGGGCGACTTCGGTGAACAGAGCGAAGTCAAGACGCTCGATCGGTTTGCTGCCTTCGAAAGTCAGCTCGGTGCCGATGCGGCCTTCGTCCTCCATCCCGGAAATTTCGTGGCAGCCAGCGCAACCGTAATGGCGAATCCACTTCTTGCCTTCATCTTTCAGCTTGGGATCGTCCATGAAAGAGGCATCGGCGTAAGAGGATGGCTCCTGTTTTTTCTGAGTCATCAGATAGGACGCAATATCCTGGGCATCTTCAGGAGCCAGGCGCAGGCTCGGCATTACTGTCATATTCTGCACCTGCAGTTCATGACCATCGTTCGGGCATTGGCTGTGCTGCAGGTCGAACTGATAAGTTAAGCCTTTTTTCGCGTAGTCTTCTGGACCAATATCTTTCTTTTCGTACGGACAGTATGGACGCGTCCGCTGACGCGCGTTGTGAATCCACCGCACCAGATAATCGTAATTCGCTTTTTCGCCTTCGCGCGTAAGGTTCGCGGCGAAGGTTCCGCCCAGCATCTGATCACCTTCGCCCATGGAGTGGCAAGCCATGCAGCCGCGAGTTTCGAAAAGCTCTTTGCCGTGCTCAGCGTTCCCTGGCTTTTGTTTTGGCAACGGATCGATGAACGCCGATTGCCACAGATAAGCCGAAATCGCCTGGATTTGGTGATCGGTCAGGCGGAAGTTCGGCATCTTTGTTGTGGGACGGAAATCTGTTGGCTTCTTCAACCACACCGGAATCCAATTCTTGTTCAGCTTGAGCCGCACGTCTTTCAGATTCGGCCCGACCTTTTTCATGTCCTGCATCAGGCTGTGCGACTGAAAATCGAGTTGCTGAATGTGGCCGTCATCCCTGCTGTTGGCGACTTTGAGGGCGATCGCCTGGTCGTTCAGCCGATTGGCTTCGTCGTTGCCTGCGGCCGCGTCGGCCTGCTTCATCAAATCGGCAGCTTGCTTAAGATTGTCTTTTTCCTGCTGTTCGAGTTGCTTGATTTGCTGGCTGACGTTATTCAGATCTTCGGGTTCTTTGTCGTAACCCTCGTAACGATGGCAGCCCATGCAGCCTTTTTGCCGGAACAAATCCTTGCCTTCGCTGATGGTCCATCCCACATCTCCGCTTACCAGCACCATGTCGGCTGAGTGGCATGTCTGACATCCGGCTTCGACGTTTTGTTTGGGGAACAGCGGCCATAGCCAGTGTTCGTAGTTTCCGTGGGCTTTTTCGACACTAGTGGTGGCGCGACCATTGCCTTGATGACAGGGCGAGCATCCGAATCTGTCGGGATCGTGTGTCTTCAACAGCGCCGGTTCCGGATGGCTGACAAATGCCTGCGCATATTCGTCGGGCTTCTTTTCGCCCTTCGCTTCCATGAGAGCTGGGGTGAGTTTGAGCGGCTCACGAATTCCCATGTGGCAAGATTCGCAGCGGTCAACAATATTCGCTTCCGCCACATTAATCTGCACTATCTTCGGGTCCCACTCTTGGGTCTTTTTCTCCAGACCTTCGATCTGAGTCGGCGTCAGATCCACCATGTGCTCGGAAACGTATGCGGACATCGCAGTGCTCGCCGCAGTGACTGGCTTGAGCACGTCGCCCAATTCGGCGTTTAATTTCGTGCGCTCATCTTTGAGTTCGTTGTACTTTTCTTCCAGTTGACGGAAGTCATATTTTTCTTTGTGGCCATCGGGGAACTCAACCGTCCAAAGTTTCTTTTTGTAATCGTCCAGATCCTTCTTCTTGCTCTGCTTGCCGGAAGCACTGGTTTCAGTCTCGATCTGGTAGGTCAGAGAATTCGCGTAAGCCCGCTTGTCGGTGAACACGTTCTGTACGGCTAGAATTTGCGAGCGGAGATCGGTAATGTGTTTCTGAAGTGCATCGCGGCGAGGCCTGGCAGCCACATCAGCCTGTTTATAGGTCTCTTCTAGTTTTTGGTAGTCGGGATTATTCTCTACATTCTTTACAGATTTGTCGGACGCCGGTTCCGTCTTGTTCAAGACGGCGGTGTAACGCTGCTTCCACTCGTTCTGGAAGGCTTTCCATGGACGTTGTCCGTAAGCCTCATCCCAAAGTGCCCAGAATAGCGTTGCCATAAGCAACACCATCGAGACCACGTAATACAGCGCGTACGACTTCGTTACTACCGGATCTTGCTCGGGGATTGGTTGTTCGGGCACCAGATTCTCCAGAACAGCTGTTAGCTGTTAGCCATTAGCTCTTAGCCTCTAACCCACGCCTTCCGCATCCGCGTCCTAATTCGTTCTTCAGCACAAAACAGTGAACTGAAAACCCAATCCCAGCGGAAAAAGCTAAAGGCCAAAAGCTAAGAGCTAAAAGCTAGCTTCATACGTTGAACCACGGCGTTATCCACACGTACTTGATATTGAACGCGAGCCGTAACAGCATCTTCAGCGGCAGTCCCACCATGGTTAGCCAGAAAAACATCATGATGGAATACTGCAGCAGGCTCATGCGCTGGTAATCTTTCGGGTTGTATCGCCTAAAGAGAGCGTGAACCAGAAATCCCCCGGCCAAGTAATATCCTCCAACCACAATTGCGCCGAAGATTGCTTTGCCGAGGTTCGACGTTATCCCGAAAAGATCGGGCAAGTCGCGGTTCACCTCGTAAATAAGCCGATTGTGATCCCAGGTTTGTCCCGGCCAGAACCACTGCCAACCGGGCCCGCGGATGAACGTGCCAATGATGATCATCGCAACCCACAGGATCACGAAGCCAAACATAAATGTGCCAATGGCAAACTTGCGCTGCTTCCATGTGTAGTAGCCGCTGCCCAGAGGGTTGGTGTCAATGTATGGAATCACCATGAGTCCGATGATGATAAGCGTCGGCATCACTACACCGGCGATCCATGGATCAAAGTACACCAGCATTTCCTGCAGACCGAGAAAGTACCATGGTGCTTTCGCAGGATTCATGGTGAGGTTGGGATTCGACGGCTCCTCAAGCGGCGCGCTTAGAGTGATCGACCAGACCATCAAAATAATGGTGACGATGATTGCGGCCAGGAATTCTATGCGCAGAAGAAATGGCCAAACGTGGATTTCTTTTTGCCAGCCGGGACGGAATGGCCATGTCTTGCGATGATGAGTTTTAGCCATCGCGGGACTGGTTTCGAGCTCGCCGATAAGTTCATCGTTGGCTTTCGCCTGCTTCCACGCCAGATAAATGTAGAAGATCAATAGCGGGATCAGGCCAACGATCGGCACGTTGTCAGGCGCGGAACAGATTTCCCAAAGTTGTCGCCAATCCATAAAGTCTCCTCAAGTCCTTCGTAGCGCCGCGGCGGTTGTCGTGGGGCCGTCTCGGCCGCACCTGCGAGGGCGAGACGCCCTCGCGACGGCCGGCAAGATGCCGGCGCTACAACTTCGGAGCTACGCTCCGCAAGACAGCCGAGGGCGGCTGTCCCCACGTGAAACTATCCCCGACGAGGCTTGTCCGCTTCCGCCGTTAGCATTACCGGCGCTGGCCCGGAAATGCCGCCGTCTTTTCTTACGCGCCAGAAGTGCACAATCATCAGAACCGAAGCTACGATTGGAATGCCGATGCAATGCCAGATGTAGGAGCGAAGCAATGCATTCGCATCCACAATCGAGCCGCCCAGCAAGCCAAAGCGCACATCGTTATACGGCGTCATTCCAAGCATTTTGCCGAACGGACCTTCATGTCCCAGCAGCGGCGTGGCGCGAGCCATGTTCGTCCCCACCGTGACTGCCCAGAATCCAAGTTGATCGTCGGGAAGCAGGTAGCCGGTGAACGAGAGCAGCAGCGTGAACACCAGTAGCAGCACGCCGATGTTCCAGTTGAACTCGCGCGGCTTTTTATACGAGCCCGTCAGGAAAACCCGGAACATGTGCAGCCAGACCGCAATGACCATTAAATGCGCGGCCCAGCGGTGCATGTTGCGCAGAAGTTTGCCGAACGGGACGTCGTGCTCGAGGTAGAGAACATCGCGGAAAGCCTGCACTTTGCTGGGATGGTAATAGAACATCAGCAGCACGCCAGTGAAGGTGAGCACGATAAATAAATAGAATGTGATTCCGCCCATGCCCCAGGTATAGCTGTAGCGTACCGCGTCGCGATTGATCTTGGCAGGGTGCAGGTGTAGAAAGACGTTTGACAGCACGCCCAGCGCGCGGTTGCGCGGGGTGTCATCATGCTTGTGGCGGAAGATCGAAGTAAAGACCTGAGTCTTGGTGGGATCTTTCAGGCCTTCGATCTGTTCTTTGGCTTTCGCTGGCATGTCGGTTTTGAGCGACTGGACATCTTCCTTGACCCCAGCCTTCACCCGCTCCAGCAGGCCTACGCGATTGCCGTTCTTTCCGTTTCCGTTTTCTTCAGGCATTGTTTCCTCTGGTCATACTTCTCAGTACTGTAACTCGCGGGCGTCGCGCCCGCGCCACACAACCCTAACTACGCGCGCAGGAAAGCTCCGGGATCATTGAACTGGCTTGGCTGACCCTTGGGCCACTGGTACAGCTTGGAGACATCCACCAGTATCTGACCATCGGGTGCAATGTCTACCTTCGCGCGATCCATGGGCCGCGGCGCTGGTCCTTCAAAGTTGACGCCTTCACTATCGTATCCGCTACCGTGGCAGGGACATTTGAACTTGTTCTCGCTGGGCTTCCAGTCGGGAGTGCAGCCAAGATGAGTGCAGCGTGCGTAGATTACGAAAATGCGATCCGGCGTGCGATCGACCCAGATGCGGTACTTCTGTTGAAACTTTGTATCTACTCCCAGACCGTATTCCTCCGGATAGCCAATTTTGAAGCTGGTTGCGGGCTCGAACAGAGTACGTGGCAGAAAGAAGCGAAAGAAAGCCAGGAACCACGCGACGAGGAATGCGGCGACAGCGCTCCATACTAATCGTCGACGCTGCTGATTGACTTCACTATTCTCGGGCCCGATGGATGCGATGCCCCCGGCAGCAGCCGCCTTGGATGTTCCAACCGCGGGCGTGCCGACGTAACTTGTCGATTCGCCGCCGCGCGCAACGGACGCAGCAGCCGAAGCGGGAGCAGCTTTTGCTGCCGCAGGACGAGGAGCAGCAGGGGCTGCCGCCGCTGCTGAGGGAGCTGGCGTCGCCGGAGCCGCAGCTTGTTCGCCCAACAACGCCGCCATTTCCGCGTCGTTAAGCGCAGGCAAGCCTTTGCGGCCGCGTCGCGCCTGCTCGGCTGCGATGGTCGACTTACTCCACTTCCTTCCTTCCGCAACCCACTTTGCGACTTCCGCGCTGATTGGACCCGACGCGACTGCAGGCTGCGAGGCCGCCGCTACCGGGGCCGGCGCCGCTGCAGGAGCCGGCTCCGCGACTGGTTCTCCTAACAGCGCCGCGATTTCAACATCATTAAGCGCGGGTAAACCTTTGCGCCCGCGCCGCGCCTGTTCGGCGGCGATGGTCGACTTGCTCCACTTCCTACCTTCTGCAACCCACTTGGCAACGTCTTCGCTGAGCCCGCCTGTGGGCGCTGCTGGGGTCGCAACCGCAGCGGGTGCGGGTGGTGCAGCAACTGCCGGAGCAGACTGACTCGGGGCCACCGGTGTCGCTCCGCCATTTCCACTTTCCCAAGCCATCGGCTGGCCCGCTTTCAACGCTTCAATATCAGCATCGCTGAGCAAAGGTAACCCTTTGCGCTGTCGGTAGGCCTGCTCCATCGCGATGACCGAATTATTGAGTGCATTCCGCGGCCACGGCGGCAGATGCCCCAGAACGCCAGCTTTGGCCGACTCGTCTGTCATCCGTCCTCACTCCTTTTTCTTAGCCCACGCTGGTTCTAAGTCGTGCGCTTCAGTCTGCGACCGCAGCCAGCGACTGCCCGGGCTCTGTTTCTAATTCGATATCGATCGCACTGCGCACCAACTGCGCCAATGCGGCAATGAACTTTGGCGAATCATTTAATCCTGACATCATTTCAAACCGCTTGATCCCGAGCTTAGCGGCTTCCGCCCGAGCCTCGTGATCAATCTCTCCCAGGGTCTCTACATGATCCGAGACAAAAGAAATGGGGACTACGCAAACCTCGCGATCTTTTTTTGCCGCGAGTTGGCGCAACGTCGTATGGAGCGACGGTTGCAGCCACTTGCTGGCGCCGACTTTACTCTGATAGCAGAGCCGATGTTTGTTGGACCAGCCACCCCGCTGCATCAGCAGGTCAACGGTCTCTTCTATCTGGCGCTGATACGGGTCACCCTTTTCAATCACGGCCACGGGAACACTGTGCGCGCTGAAAACGATCTCCGGACGCTCCGGGCAATCGAATCTTGCCAGGGCTTCGTCCACTTTCTCGACCAATGCTTCCAGGTAAAGTTCGTGGCGATAGAAGGGATCAACACAGCGGACTGGAATATCGCTGCAAAATAACCGGCGCCATTCGTTAAGGCTGCTACCCGTCGTTGTTCCCGAATACTGCGGGTAAAGAGGAAGCAGCACAACTTCGTCGCAACACGCCAACTGCAGCTGTTCGACCGCCTCGATTGTGAACGGATGCCAATACCGCATAGCCACAAAGCAACGGGCATCGATTCCGCTGCGCTGCAGTTTCAACTGCAACGCTCGAGCTTGCTGTTCGGTGAACCGGCGTATCGGCGATCCTCCGCCAATGGTCGCGTAGTGGTGTTGGACTTTTCTGGCGCGGGTGCTGGAAATCAGCTTGGCTAGCGGCCTTCGGCCAATGCGAGCAAAGGGAAAGTCAATGATGTCGGGATCGCAGAACAGATTAAAAAGAAATGGCTCGATTGCTTCCAGCGAGTCAGGTCCGCCAAGCTGGAAGAGCACCACACCTATACGCCGTGTTGGGTAAGCCATTCCCCCGGGTTCCTTGGTGAAGAAGGATGTTACTGAATAGTGGAAGGATTAGTCAACGCGGAAAAAACTGATAGATCGGCACTTTCGGGTTTGAAAGGGCAAATGGAGGCGCGAGCAAGGCGTTGCCGCAGGGCGCGTCTCGCGCCGTGAAGTCGCTTGTGGCCCATTACTGAGAATCTTTGGGCATCTCCGCGCGAAGATCGCGGCGCCCCGCACGGGCGAAAACGCTCGCGCCTGCACTAAATGCGTGCGGAAGATTCGACCTTCGGCTGCGCATCTGCTCCCGACTCCATGGCCTCAATGACGAAATCGGCGAACTCCGACGTACCGGCTCTGCCGCCCACGTCGCGGGTTAACTTTTCCCGGGTCCGATAAACTTTTTCCAAAGCATTGCGAATTTTCAGCGCGGCTTCGTGCTCGCCGATGTGGCGCAGCATCAGCAGGGAAGAGCGCAAGATCGCAGTGGGATTGGCCAGGTTCTTGCCGGCAATATCAGGCGCCGAACCGTGCACCGCCTCGAAAATCGCGATTTGATCGCCCAGGTTTGCGCTCGGGACGAACCCCAATCCGCCTACGAATGCTGCGCACAAGTCGGAAATAATATCGCCGTAAAGATTTTCCATCACCAGCATGTCGTACTGGTAGGGATTCATAACCAGCTGCATGCAAGTGTTGTCGACAATGTGCTCGCCATAGATGATCTCGGGATATTCCTTGGCGACCGCGCGAGAGCAGCGCAGAAAAAGGCCATCCGAGAGTTTCATGATGTTGGCTTTATGAATAGCATGAATCTTCTTCCGATCATTCTTGCGGGCATATTCGAAAGCGAAGCGGGCAATCCGCGTGGAAGCTTTCTCGGTAATAATCTTGAGGCTCTCGACCACGCCAGGCACAACTTCGTGTTCAAGACCGGAATAAAGGCTTTCCGTATTCTCGCGCACAATGATGAGATCGACGTCAGGATAGCGCGTCGGAATGTGCGGAAGATTTCGAATGGGACGAAAGTTGGCGTAGAGCTCGAACTTTTGCCGAAGTGCGACGTTGATGCTGGGAAAGCCTCCGCCGATCGGAGTCGTTACCGGTCCTTTCAAGCCAACGTGGGTTCGCTCGATCGACTCCGTCAGCTCCTTGGGGATATATTCGTGGTATTTTTCAAACGCTTCGGCACCAGCCATGAAAGTTTCCCATTCGAACTTCACGCCGGTGGCTTCGAGTATGCGGACGGTGGCCTGCGTTACTTCGGGACCGATGCCGTCACCGGGAATCAGGGTGATTTTGTGTTTCATGTCTTTATAAGAACAGCTATCGGCCAGAACGGGCAAAAACTCCACAGACGTTGTTGCGCAACGTCTGTTGCCGCCGGGAAATTCCCTGTTTTTTTGTCATTCCAAGCGAAGCGAGGGATCTGCATTCTTTGCCATTCAAGCAAACTGCAGATTCCTCGTCGCTTCGCTCCTCCGAATGACAACGAGGGTAGGTTTCAGCGACCCTAAACGTAGCGGGCTACGTTTCTACGGCGCGTTTAACTTTTTGCCGCGGGCTTGCCGCGAACTTCTGGTTCCTTCGTCTTAAGCAGGTCTTTCAACTCAGTCATGAATTCCTGGACATCCTTAAAGTCCAGATAAACCGAGGCGAAGCGAACATAGGCCACTTTGTCATATCGGCGAAGGCGATTCATGATCAGCTCGCCGAGTTCGCTGGTCTTGCGCTCGCGCTCAGCCGATTCGATTACAAAACCCTCTGCCTCGTTTACAATCTGCTCCAACTTGCCGATCGGAACCGGACGCTTTTCGCACGCTCGCAAAAGCCCATTCAACACTTTTTGGCGGTCGAACTTTTCCCGGCGTCCATCTTTCTTGACCACCATGTAAGGAATTTCGTCGATGCGCTCATAGGTGGTGAAGCGCTTGCCACACTTCAGGCACTCGCGGCGTCGGCGGATGGAATCGGCTTCCTTGCTCTCGCGCGAATCCACCACTTTGTCATTTGCGAACCCGCAGAAGGGACACTTCATGGCTTGGAACGTTGACTGCTAGATTGTAGCAGGGACGCCTGAAGCCCGGACCGTTCGAGCATCATGCCGGAGGCGAAGGCGACAACTCAACCCGCGCCTCTTCCTGCTCACTCTCTTCTGAAAGTTTTCGCAGCGATAGACGTTCACGATGCGCCAGCAGCAAGCCAATTGGAACGACAGAAACGAACGTTGCCAGCCACAGCAGAATGCCACAACTAGCCGCGAGTTCGTGGGATGCGTCGAAAATATGCTGCAATGCGGAGATCGTTGCCAACTGCGATCCCCCGCCCACGCCCGGCAATTGGATCAGCGAGCCCAACATGCTCGAACCCATCAGCAACAGAACCTTGGACACAGTCATGTGCGCAAGTGCGGCGCCGTAGGCATGAGTGACTTGAAGATACGCAAGCGCGATAATCCACCACATCAAAATCGACAAACCGGACAATTGCAGAAAGGCAAGCGGACCGTGGACCGTATCCAGTCCGCCATGGAATTCACGAACTCTCTGCGCCACGCGGTGCCCAAAGTTCGCGGCCAGATGAGAAAAGCGAACTTCGATCCAGGCAGCCACGCCGTCTCCAAATTTCGCCACCAGGAAAGCGGCCAGGGCCAAAGCCACCACCACAACGACGAGCAAAAACCCTCCCAGGCGAAGGCGCGGATAGATATCCGGGTTAGGTAGAAACCGTAGTTCTGTCGGAAGAAATATGGCGAGCACTAACAAAACCGTGAATCCGCCAATATCAAAGATTCGTTCAACCGCCCAAACTGCTAACTGCGAGGAAAAAGTAAGGTTGATTCGACGAGCGATGAGGTAAGGACGAATCAATTCTCCCGGGCGCCCCAGCAGTGCCAGGCCAGTGAATCCGATCAGCGTTGGACGAATCAGCGCCACCGCGGAAATTTCGCGGTGCACTGGACGAAGAAAGATTTTCCATCGCAACGCTCGCAGGAAGTAACTGAGGTAGATCAGGAGAATGGCATTGAGAATATTGAGGGAGCTGACCTGTCTTGACTGGTCCCAAAAAGTGGCCCAGTCAAAACCTTTCCAGGTCCGAAACTGCATATAGATCAGGGCGGCAAGAATCGCAGCGACGAGCGCGTAGGCAAAATAGCGTTTCTTGTCCATGAATTCCGAACGGAACAGTTTCGCAGAACGAGTTGCTTCTCTTGCCAAGGTAAATGACGCGGGCACGCGGGTCAACGCAGCGGGCACAGTTGGAGCGACGGGCGCGTCCGGCGAAAATCACACGGGCGAGACACTCGTGCTCCATTAATGTGTTAACGGGAGGCCGGCTGCGTGGTATCTAGCGAAGCCGTTTGTTTTACTGAGGGGCTGTGTTGTCCGGAAAATTTTCGCGAGCTGGCAGATTTCAAGGCCGCTTTTCGTTCCGCCAGCTTCTTGCGATTGAAATCACGAATGATGCGCGCGACGTAAGCCTGCGTCTCATAATATGGCGGAACGCCGTGATACTGTTCCACGCGTCCCGGGCCGGCGTTGTATGCGGCGAGAGCTTTGATCAGATCAAAATTGTAGCGTTCCAGTAGTTCTCGCAGGTAGCGCGTGCCGCCTTCCAGGTTGTCTCCCGGGTCGAAGGAGTTCGCTACTCCCAAGCGGGATGCCGTTTGCGGCATCAATTGCATCAATCCTCGCGCGCCCTTCGGCGAGACTGCCCGAGCATTGAATCCGCTTTCGGCGTGAATCACGCTGTTGATGAGGTCAGGGTCAAGATGGTGGCGTCCACTGACGGCGTTGACTGCTTCGTCGACCGATTGCGAGGTGTGCGAATGCGCCGCGGCAGGAACCGAGAAATCAACCTCAAAGTGATCAATGTCGTCGGTGCGAACGTCCACGAATCCGTTTGTATCGGAGCCCATGTACAGACGCGTGACCGAACCTACTATCTCACGGCGCTCATGGCGAATTGAAAAGCCATTGCGCAACACGGCGACGTCAGCCGCGGACGCGAATAACGATGTGCCCAAAACCAGCACGCCAAGAACGAATTGGACCGCTAGCTTCATCCGAATATCGAACGATTTAAGACGAAAAACTTGCAACTCCTACACCTTAGATTCTACCTGTGCGCCCAGCACCTGCTCAATGGCCGCAGCTACGCCGTTCTGATCGTTGGCGGCGGTTACTGCCCAGCCTTTGCCGCGCAGCTCTTCCGATGCATTCCCCATGATAAATGGCAGACCGGCGAAGGCAAGCATTTCAATATCATTATAGTTATCACCAATGGCCATGACCTCTTCGCGGGGTATGCCGCGATAATCGGCCCAGCGCTTCAGCGCGTGCCCCTTGGAGCATCCCTGATTCAAGACATCGACAATGGAGAGATCACGCACCGGATACTCGGTTCGCAGCACGGTGATGTCGTTTTCCAGGCCACTTTCAGCCAGTATTCTCAGCGCTTCGTGCATGCGTTCGATACGCCCGCAAAACATTGCCTGCACCGGATCGGTAGTGAGAGAGTTTTCCAGAGGGATCACGAAGTCGATATATTGCAGGTTCTTTTCCAGCCAGCGCTGAATGCTTTCGTTTAAGTCGCGCATGTGCTCGAGTACCACTGCGCCTCTGTGTTCGACATCAAAAGTCAGTACGGTATTCCCGCGAAACTCCTGCATTGTGGTGCAAAGTTTGCGGCACGTATCGGCCGGAAGCATGTCGCGATGAAAAGTTTCGCCGGAAAGCGATCGCGTAATCGCTCCATTCGAGCTGATCAGCCAAAGGTCAAAACCAAGCTGCTGTGCGATGGGCAGAGCAAACATGTGCCGGCGTCCCGTCACCAAAATGATTTCAACTCCCTCTGAATGTGCGCGGCGCAGAGCGGCGAGGTCAGCTTTTGAAATTTGAAATTCCGGGTTGAGCAAAGTGCCGTCGATATCAGCAGCCAGTAAACGGATAGGAGGTCTCACTTCTCCTGATTTTACCATCCGGCGAATGGAGAACGGGCGCTCGCCGGTGCGACCGGGATCGAACGCCCGTTCTTCAGCTCCCATGCTATAGTCCGAATCACAGCATGGGATCGCTCATCTTTTTATTTTTCCCCTGGGGGCTGATTCTCCAGGCGATAGCTATTGTCCACTTTATCCGCCGGCGTCCCGACGGTTATTGGCTTTGGATCATTATTTTTTTCGGAGGGCTGGGAGCTCTCATTTACATAGCCGCCGAAGTCATTCCCGACGCCGGCCTCGCGCGCCAGTCGTTCAAAGTTTTTCCCCGGCGCAAACGAATTCGCGAACTCGAGGCAGCCATTCTGGATAACCCCTCGGCCGGAAATTATGAGGAACTCGCCGATCTTTATCTAGAGGAGGGAAACTACGGTCGCGCCCGCCAGTGTTATGACAAGGCAATCTCCTCGCGTACGGACTCGCCCGATCCGTTTTACCGCCGGGGAATGGCTGCTACGTTTATGGGGGATTTCAGCGCGGCTGTGCCCGATCTCGAACGTGTGGTCTCGCAGGATCCCAAGTACGATTTTCAGCGTGCTGCCGCGCTCCTGGCCCACGCCTACGCCAACACCGGCCAGCCTGAAAAAGCTGCCGCTCTTTTTCAGGAAGTCACGAAGCTCTCTACTTCCTCTGAGACCTATTACAACTACGCGTGCTTCCTGGCTTCGCGACAGCGCAACACCGAGGCGCGTGTGTGGGCTCAGCGCATCCTGGATAAGAAGCCGACCATGCCGGGATATCTGCGGCGCCGCGAGCGTCCGTGGTTTCGCAAAGCCTCCGCCCTTCTAAGAACTTTGTAGGGGCGTGCGAGACAGGAACCGATTTGCTTCCGGTGGTTCCCGCACGGGTGGGGACGCCCGCGCCCACATTCAAGCAGCGGAGGGTAGCTCCTCGACTGATATAGCTGCGGACTCGCCAGCTGCCGTTTCTGTCAGCAATGGCCAGCCTCGTCGCAGCACATAATCAAGCCAGGCCCCCGCGAACTGCGAAGTAAGCACGGCGGCGAGAACTAGAGTCGTATAGAAGTTCGCACTGATAATTCCTGCGTCGAAGGCTACGCTGGCCAGCACAATACCCGGCCCTCCGCGGGCGTTGGTCGTAATCGCCAAATTGATCAAATCCAGGCCGCGAAAGCCCGCGAACCGTCCGGCCAGAGATACAGACAGTATCTTGACCACGCAACTTCCGATAATGAACGCTGTCACCATCCAGAACGAGAAGCCGTGAACCAGATCGAGTTTCAATCCTACCAGCGCAAAATAAACGGGGACAAAGAACGCAAACGATATTTTTCCGATCGTTTCGAGCGCGTCCGCAAAGAGTCTGCGCTTCTTGTGTACTACGGCGAAGCCGGCCAGAAATGCAGCAAACACCAGGCTGACATTGAGCGCTCCAGCGATCACGCAATAAGCCAGCAAAACGGCAAGCGCATAAGCCACCGGCGAGTGTCTGGCGATCACGTTGAATCGCGATTTGTTAATTCGCTTGACGATGCGAGGGACTATCGTCAAGCCGAGTGCGAAAAACGCGACCGTAACGAGAAGATGATAGGACATTTGCCGTGGGTTGAGAGCGGTCTTTCCCGCTACAGCTGTTGCTACTGCCAGTGCCAGCCATAGAACGATGTCTTCCAGCACAGCGACGCCGAGAACCAGCCGAGTGAAGCGGGTGTGAAGTATTTTTAAATCGGCGAAAATCTTCGAAACCACCGGAACTGACGTTACCGCTACAGCGACAGCAAGAATGATGATCAGAGAAATACGGTTGCCATTCGGCCCGGCAAGCGCGGGTCCCACCAAGTGCGGCCCTAAAGTGAGACCAAGGACAAACGGTATCCCCGTACCTACAATCGCCAACCAACCCACTTCGCGGCGTTCGTCACGGCTGAACAAATGCCGGGTTTCCGCGCCGGAAAGGAACATCAGCAGCAGCAGGCCGAGCCAGTAGACAAAATTCAAAATGCTCGCATTCTGCTTGATGGCTTCTGCCAGGCCCGAAGCGAGTGGCAATCGTCCGACGAGAGCCGGACCGAGCATCACGCCGGCCATGATTTCGCCAACCACCCTGGGCTGGCGAAGCTTTACAAAAACGTAGCCCAACAACTGAGCCAACCCAACAAGAAGTAATAGGATAAAAAGGATTGAGGTCAACGCAGAGTTGGACACGAATCTCCCCCGCCGCTTAGATGCGGCGGGCACCGCTGGGTT
>DASYOD010000167.1:0-7483 GCA_036008085.1 Terriglobales bacterium | reverse complement strand
CACCCTCCTATTTTCGGTGGAACACCCAAGTCAATCGATGACAAGGCGGCGCGAGGCATTCCTGGTGTGACCGATGTGTTCGAAATCCCTACCATCAGCAAGGGAACCGCAGTAGTCGTTGTAGCGGATAGATTCTGGACCGCCAAGCAGGCACGCGATCGGCTTTCCATCGATTGGGATTTCTCTCGAGTCGAACCGGCAGACTCTGAGCAACTGCGGGCAAAATATAAAGAGCTGGCTGCTACTCCGGGCAATGTTTCCGTGACTCGCGGCGACCTCAGCGTGCTGGATGGCATCAGCGCCGCCAACCGGTTTGAGGCGGAATATGAATTCCCCTACCTCGCTCACACTCCCATGGAGCCATTGAACACTACCATCCGGTTTGATGGCGATCGCGCTGAAGTTTGGGCTGGTTCTCAATTTCAAACCGTCGATCAAATGGCTATCGCAGAAACCCTCGGCCTGAAGCCGGAGCAGGTTACCTTTCACACCGAAATGGCCGGCGGTGGATTCGGGAGAAGAGCCACGCCTGATTCCCATGTGCAGCGCGAGGCGGCTGCCATCGCCAAGCGTTGCAAAGGCATTCCTGTAAAACTCATCTGGACCCGCGAAGATGACGTGCAAGGCGGCTACTATCGTCCCATGTTTGCGCACCGGATTGAGATTGGGATCGGAGCCAACGGCATGCCTTTGGCGTGGAAACATGTGATCGTGGGACAATCGCTCGTGGCGGGTACGCCGTTTGCTGCCATGCTCATCAAGAATGGAGTCGACGAAACTGCGGTCGAGGGCGCCGCCGACAATCCTTACGAAATCCCGAACTTCAGACTCACCGCGCATCACCCGACGCCGAACGTGCCGGTACTGTGGTGGCGGTCTGTCGGCCACACCCACACTGCCTTCGTGATGGAAACGCTGGTTGATGAGTTGGCGAGCCGCGCGGGAGCGGACCCGATCGCCTATCGCCGTAAACTGCTGAAGCCGGATGAAAAAAGAATTCGCGGAGTGCTCGATCTGATGGATGAAAAAAGTGCTGCCTGGCGGAATCACTTGCCGGAGGGCCACGCCGCGGGAATTGCCTGTCATGAGTCGTTCGGGACGAATGTTGCCTGTGCCGTGGATGTCTCGATTGAGAACAAGCGGCCGAAGATCCATCGCGTAACTGTGGCGCTGGACTGCGGCATCGCAGTGAATCCGCTGACGATCGAGAGCCAGTTTCAGGCTGGTGTGAGTTTCGGCGTATCCCAGTTGATGGCGAAAGGCGCGATAACTTTCAAGAACGGCCGCGCGGAGCAGAACAACTTCGACGGCTATACTCCACCGTACATGATCGATGCACCGGTTGCGGTCGACGTTCACATCGTTCCGAGCGCGGAAAAACCCTCGGGATGCGGCGAACCACCGGTTCCGGTCATATCACCCGCCGTAGTGAATGCATTGTTTCGCCTGACCAACAAGCGGTACCGCACTCTGCCCTTGCTGAGTCTCTAACCTGAGCACGTTGCGTGTTGATTAGCTCGGTTAATCTCGCGCCGGAAGTTATCCCGAGACGGGCTTCGCCACTATGACTTCTCCCAAGCCGACTCTTGGCGCAATCGGGCTCAGGTTTTCGTGTTTTGTCCCAACCGACGACAGAGCGAAGCACGAAGCCCAATCGGACTACGGCGATCCGGTGATGCAGTTCGGTGATTCAATTGACGGGACAATCGGCCAATGTTTCGCTAAGATGAAAATCCCTTTGCCTTCGCGACTTTGGTGCAAAGTCTGTGTTTTTTTCTACCGGAGGTAAACCTGCATGCCGAGAAAGCTGCACCTTGCTGCTCCGTTTCTCATTTTGTGTAATGTCCTGCTGCTCGGTCCGACTCAGATTGCTGCCCAAAGCGCAGCGTCCACTCTCACCCCGTTGTGTACGCCCAAAGTGATTGCCAGCAAGACAGTCGCTTCTGCCAAGCAACGCTACGAAGCTGGGCAGAAGGCAGAGCCTCCACTCACGGACCAAACCGATGGTTTTGCCTGGCCTGACACGCCCATCGGCGTGATCAAAACCGAGGACGGCTACGAGTTTTTCGCCAGCGATGGCGGACTGCACTCCCGCCAGTTATGGCAGGGACATTGGTATGGCAACAATAAGTACGGATCGGCTACGCGCACGATTGGCACGTTAGATAATCCTCTCGGTTCAGCCTCTCCGGTCGACGTGACCATCCTTCCCAATCCCGATCCAGCAGTGAATCCTTACTATTCGAGCTATGACTACATGGGCGGTGGACCAGTCTACAAAGTTCCCAATGGGATGCCGGGAGCGGGCAATCTACTGATGGTCTACCACGCTGAAATCAACACGGTGACCACGCAAAGTTTCTATGCCGTTCTGGCCTTAGCCACATCGACCGACAATGGTATGAGTTGGACCGACCTGGGCGAGATCATTCGCGTTAATCAGGCATACCGCAAAGATCTGGACGGCTACGACATCGGCGATCCGCCGTTGGTGACCTCGCCCGATGGCAAATACTTCTACATTTATTTTCGAGATTGGCTGGCCAATGGAACTACGCATTGGGAACACACAGTCACGCTGGTTTCTGTCGCCCGTGCGCCGATTGCGGAAGTTCTATCGGCGGCCTTCGGCTCGAAACCGCACGCGGCGCTCTTCCAGAAATACTATGCCGGCGATTGGCGGCTTGAGCCCGGCATCGGCGGTTACTCGAGCGACTTGAATCCGAACGCGCCCTACGCCGGTGAATCGCAGGTCGCTTACAACGCCGATCTGAAACGCTACCAAATGATCATTGGCGAAGGCGTGCTCTTCGCCTATGCCGAATCGCCTGACGGTCTGCGATGGACTACCCCTGTGCTCATCCACCAGTTCAGCGGTCAGCCCAACACCTACGTGATGCCCGTGGGTTTGGGAGACGATCCGCGCATCCTGGGCAAACAGTTTTATCTCTTCTACACATACGGGGGAAGTGGGGGCTGGCCCAGCAATTATGTGGGCCGGTTCACTGTCTCGTGCCAATGAATTCTTAGTCTTTAACCTGGCTTTCAACATGAGAATCAGCCCTCGGAAAAAAGATATTGTCCTAAAAGGAAGTGCCTAAGCGCTGGTGACATTCGTAATCTTACGGGGATGTTTTTGCATGGCGGGACCTTTGCCGTCTGTTATGTTCTTGCAATGTGCGCGCACATCCGCTTGACCACGCACGGGGCTATAACCGCGTACTCAAATCAAGAATGGTCAAATCGAACTTGATTAAAGCGAACTTTATCGGGTCCGTCTTGTGCTTTTGTCTGCTCACCGGGGGAGCGTTCGCGCAGACGCTTCGCGATAAGGATGATTCGCAGGCGGCTAAGCTGATCGTGCTCGAGCGGCTTTGGAACGAAGCCCAGGTGAATCGTGACGAGCGCGCGTTGGAGGGCATGATCGCCGACTCTTTCGTAAACACTGAGTGGGACGGCGAGGTCAGCGAGCGAGGCAAATTTCTGGCCGACATCAAGGACCCGAAGTTCAAGTCTGACCTGGTTGCCATCCAGGACCTGAAAGTGAACCTGTACCAGAACGCGGCGGTGGTGACCGGTGTCTATCACACTAAGGGTTCCTATAGCGGCAAGCCCTATGACCATGTCGGCCGCTTTACCGATACCTGGATTTTTCAAGAGGGCAAATGGGAGTGCGTAGCCAGCCACACCAGCCTGGTCAAGAAATAGTCACTCACCGGCTAGGAAAGCGCCGCAGCAATTATTCGATTCGAAAACCTGATTCAGAAGTAAAGCTTAAGCGCAAATTGGATGAAGCGCGGATCACGCGCGCCTTGCGCAAAGCCAAATTGCGGAGTTCCGAATTCCAGCGGCTGCGGTTCTTCTCCGATCAGTCCCACCGGCTCGAATACCGGATTCACATGATTCCAGATGTTGAAGAACTCTGAGCGAAACTCCAGGTGCATCTGCTCGCGGATCGGGAACATTTTAAAAATGGACAGATCCCAGTTTTGCAGTCCGGGACCACGAACAATGTTGCGTCCCGCATCGCCGAAGGTAAATGGGATTGTGTTGTCCACGAAAGCGCAAGTGTTAAACAGCGTTCCTGGGATGCACGGTTTGCTATTGGGATTGCCGACGAGATTCGGCCGCACCTCATAGAATCCGACGCCCCCGCCTCCGTCGCTGCTGGAGACGTTGGTCAGTGCATCGGTGATGGTGAACCAATTGCCGCTCTGCGCGGTCACGATGCCAGCCACTTGCCAGTTGCCGATGATCTGATTAAGTGCGCCAGTCGCGCCTCCTCCGAACTTTTTGCCATTGCCAAAAGGAAGCTGGTAAATGTAGCTGAACACGAAGCGATGGCGTACATCGAAGTCAGAGTTTCCATATTCGAGATAGGGATACCTCTGATCGCGAAAGTCGCCATTGTTCAGTGATCCGAGGTTCGCGCTGGAAGCGTCATCTTCAGCGTGCGCGTAAGTGTAGGAAGCCTGAAACTGCAGACCATGAGAAAAGTTCTTTTCCCATCGCACTTGCAATGAGCTGTAGTTCGAGTAGCCGTCCGAACGTAATTGATTGACAGCGGTATCGAACACTCCGTTGCAGTTAGGCGGAAACACCGTGTTGTCGCAAACCTTGGCCGGCCGCCGGGGAGCCGTCGGGCAATTGCCCGGTGTGTTCGGCGAAGTGGTGCAAAAAACAGAATCCGGCACAGCCTGATTGCCGTTGTAATAGTTATAGAGATCGTTGCCGTGCGATCCGGCGTAGGAAACCTCGAGCACGCTCTGCCCCGGCAATTGATACTGGAATCCGAAATGCCACTGCTGCGTGTATGGCGTACGCAAATTCGGACTGACGGCAAAAAGCAATGGAGTGTTGGGATCACTCAGAGCGTTCGACGGGAAGCCTTGCGAGAGCATATTGAGGCCAGGAATCGAACAATCATTCGGCCCTAGCGCGGGATTCGCCGACGACAGAAAACATGGAACGGAGTAGGACTGAGTTACAAAAAACGGGGGATTAAATCCGGGGCTGGGATTCGAGTACGGTCCATTTTCGTCGCCCCCATAGAAAATGCCATAGCCCGCCCGCATCACCAGCTTATTGGTGATCTGGTAAGCCATGCCGAGGCGCGGCCCGAAATTATTCAGGTCCGGGGGGATCAAGCCTGCGCTCGCGTTTCTTTCGATCGGTATGTTGGCCGCGAGAAACGGGGTAAGCTGGGCGTTCTGCCCCGCAGGAACAATCAGCGAAGCGGTAGAGAAATCAAAGTTCGCCTGCTCATTGTTCCGCGCTTTCACGGTAGTGAATAAGTCATAGCGCAATCCCAGATTCAGCGTCAGGCGTGGAGTTGCTCTGATATCGTCCTGCGCGTAGAAACCATAGACGGGGCGGTGATAATCGACGGTGTGCAGGCTGGTAATCTCGCCGGCGTCGGTAACACCCAGCAAGAAAGTCGCGTAAGCCTCGCCGCCCGAAGTTGGAGACGCCGGATTGTCGGTGAAATCGCTGCCAAAACCAAGCGTGCCGCGCGGTGCCGCAGGCTCAAACAAGGTGAACTCTTGCCGGCGGATTTCCGCGCCAAACTTGGCCGAATGCCGCCCATGGACCACAGTGAAATTATCTGTCAGGACGTAGGTGTTTTGCTTCTCAATCGCGGGCAGGAAGCCCGAGCTTCCCAAAGTCGTCGTGCCATCGTTGATGCTGATCTGCGGTAAGCCGCCAATATTCGGGGCGAACGGAACCCCTGGAAATCCCAGCTGCGCGGACACGTTCGTGTTTGCATTCAGTTGAAACCGATGAGTATTGATACGGTTGTAGCCGAGACGAAACTCGTTGATAAGGTTGGCTGAGAAGACGTGCGTCTCGCTCAACGCGACGCTGCGAAAAGAATCGTCTTCAGAGCCATCGGAAAACGCACCCCCGTCGAGCGCATTCTGAAACGGCGACGGCGTAAAGCTAGGCTGATCCTCGTAGCTGAAGGTCCCGAAAAGGTTGTCGTGATCGGAGATTGTCTGGTCGATGCGAACATCTGCGTTGTTCCGGCTGTAGGTTTTCTTGGGCTCCGCGAGATAGTTCGCGCCGTTGATGTTCACGTTCGGTGCGGGAAAAAGGGCGGAGAGACGAGCGGCCAGCGGATCGATGAGGCCTTTCGGGAAAATGTTGGTAGGGTTTCCCGCCCCATCGACGCCGATGGGCACGCCGCAATACCCGCTGGGGTTCACATTGGACGCTTGAGTTAATCGTGAATTGAAAATCTCTCCCAAATAGGTTGGGTGACCGCTGCAATCAAGCGCGGTCGTGCCCGACAGAACGTTTCCGTTCATATCGACTTGTGGCGCCACTGTGGTAGTGAGAAAAGAAGAGAAATCGCCGCCAATCTCGGCTGGAGTCGGAATGAATGAGAGCTGGGGCAGCGCTTGCACTACGCGCAAACCCTCGTAATCGACGAAGAAAAACGTCCGGTCCTTAATGATGGGACCGCCGAAGGTCGCGCCAAATTGATTCTGATGGTAAGGCTGTCTTCCGAATGCATCGAAGGCATTGCGGGCATCCAGATCATCATTACGGAAGAATTCGTACAAATCCCCATGGAAACTGTTGGTGCCGGATTTGAGTACTGCGTTGAGAATAGCGCCATTGCCGCGGCCGAATTCTGCGCTGTAAGCATTGGTTTGGACCTTGAATTCCTGAATAGCATCAATCGACGGCTGAATCACGTAGGCCTGACCGGTCAGCACGTCCCCCAGATTCGAATTGTTATCGATGCCGTCGAGCAGATAATTGTTTTGCAGAGAGCGGGAGCCGTTTGAGCTGAAACCGTAACTCGTCTCGACGCGAGACCCTGGTTCACTGGGTGCGATTCCAGCGCCGAGCAGCGCAAGCTGCGCGTAGTTGCGTCCGTTGAGGGGGAGCGTTTCTGCTTGCCGGCTATCCACTAGTTGACCGAGGTCGGAGGTTTCGGTTTGCAGCAGCGGGGCCTCGGTGGTGACGTTCACAACTTCATGAATACTGCCGACCGAAAGAATAATATTTACCGCCGGCCGTTCGTCGACGTTCACGACAATCGGCCCGGCGACGGTCTTCTTGAATCCAGATTTTTCCGCGGTTATTTGATAGCGGCCAATTTTAAGCGGACTGAAAACGAATTCGCCTTGGGTGTCGGAAGTGGCGGACGATGCCGTTCCGCGCTCGGTGTCCGCAACCGTGATCTTTGCTCCAGCGACGACTGCTCCGCTTGGGTCTTTTACTACGCCGGCGAGGCTACCAGTGTCTTTCTGCGCCATCGCACCATGACATATAAGGATCACAATCCCAAGCACCCCGAGCCAGAATCGAAAAGAGATGGAATGTGCGGGCCGTCGCGAAGAAGAGCAGAGCAAGAATCGATTCATCTCGGGCTCCTGGGTTAAAGTAAGATGGCGACCGGAGGCGTCTTTCGTATTATTTCGATTTGCTATTATTAGTTGCGGTCTCGCCGCAAAGTCAACAGAAAAATTTG
>DASYOD010000166.1:0-54080 GCA_036008085.1 Terriglobales bacterium | reverse complement strand
ATGCACCAAAGCCTCTTTAAGCGACTTATAGCTGTCTTCGTATTCGACATATTTGCCTACAATCCCGATCGTGACCTCGGCTTTCGGGTTGTAGACGCGATGTACTAGCTCTTCCCAACTTTTCAAGTCTCGCTCTTTGGCGTCGATGCGCAAATAGCGGAGCACCAGCGTGTCCACGCCTTCGTGCGAAAACACTACTGGTACTTCGTAAATGGACGCCACATCTTTCGCTGTGATGACCGCCTCTTCTTCGACGTTGCAGAAGAGGGCGATCTTTGATTTGATTTCCTTGGACAGAAATCGGTCGGTGCGGCAGAGCAAGATGTCCGGCTGAATTCCGATGCTTAACAGCTCTTTCACCGAGTGCTGCGTCGGTTTCGTCTTGAGTTCCTGCGCGGCCGCGATAAACGGCACCAGGGTGACGTGCATAAACAGGGTTCGCTCGCGGCCCAGTTCCTGACGCATCTGCCGAATCGCTTCCATAAAAGGCAGCGACTCGATGTCGCCGACCGTGCCGCCAATCTCGACGATCGCGATATCCACATCCTGCGCGACCTTTTTCATGGCCGCCTTGATTTCATTTGTGACGTGAGGAATGACCTGCACGGTCTTGCCGAGATAATCGCCGCGCCGTTCCTTGGCAATGATCTGCTCGTAAATGCGGCCGGTGGTCCAATTGTTATCGCGAGAAAGTTTGGCGTGAGTAAAGCGTTCGTAGTGGCCGAGGTCGAGATCGGTCTCGGCGCCGTCGTCGGTAACGAAAACCTCGCCGTGCTGGAAGGGCGACATGGTGCCTGGGTCCACGTTGAGGTAAGGATCGAACTTCATCAGGTTGACTTTCAGCCCACGGCTCTCCAGCAGGCAGCCAATGGAGGCCGCCGCCAGCCCTTTACCGAGCGAAGACACAACTCCGCCAGTCACAAAGATGTACTTTGCCGACATCGCTTCCTCACCTTAAATTGTGTTTGAAATTTTGTGCAGGATGGGTGCACGAGTAATTATGCCAGAAATGAACGAGCGTGGCTAGATGGTTTTGTTGAGGCACACCGTCGTTCAATCTTGACGCCATTAGGGAAATTTCTTGCCCAAGGCCCCATTAGCAGCAGGCATAGATCATCATTGAAACAATTCATTTGATGAATTCCGCGAAGTCCGATACGCTCGCGCGAATCAAGGATGACACGACGCCCTGAAGCGGCAGGCGCGTGAAGGAGCTTTGGTTCTTTCTCTCTCAGTAGATCAAGAAAAAATTGAAAAGATCGAGAACGCTGGCCAGGGAGCTGCCAAAGTTTCATCCGGGACGGGTGAGCATCCGCTTTCTTACCCTCATTCTCTCAGATAGGAGTCTAGCTTATGGATTTCACGAAGTCTGCATCACGCCAGGCTACACATTCGGTCGACCGTAAGGCCCTCCTGCTTCTGGCCGCGCTTTTCCTCGCTGCGGCTCCGCTTGCATCCGCTTTCGCAAGGACCGTCCGCACCGATGCGGGCACGTTCACCGCCATACCGTCTTCCAGCGATCCGACCGGGGTCGATGTCTTCTTGGGTATCCGCTACGCGGCGTCACCGGCAGGGGCGGCGCGCTGGACCCCGCCGCAACCGCCAACTCCGCGACACGGCCATGTTTTGGCGAACACCCCGGGACCGGCCTGCCCGCAGCCTGTTAGTACGGCGCCTCTGCCGCAGTCAGAGGATTGTCTCTTCCTCAATGTTTATGTTCCTAAGAACGCTACCGAGCAATCGCAGCTGCCGGTCTTCCTCTGGATCCACGGCGGCGCGCTGATCACCGGAACGGGTGCGTTCTACGACCCCTCGGTGATGGTGGCCCAGAACAACATCATCGTGGTGACCATCAACTATCGCTTGGGCGCGCTGGGCTTCCTGGTTGAGCCTGGATTGCTCGCCACAAGTTCGAGCTTCTTCGAGAACGCCGGTGACGCCGGCAACTACGGCTTGATGGATCAACAATTCGCCTTGCAGTGGACCCAAGCCAACATCGCCGGTTTCGGCGGCGATCCGGGCAAGGTTACGGTCGGCGGCGAATCCGCCGGTGGGCTGAGCACCTCGAGCCATCTCGCCTCGATTACCACCGCGGTCGGTCTGTTCCGCAGCGCCATCATCGAGAGCGGTGCTTATATGCTGCACAACCTCCCCTCGGAACTTACGTATGAAGAGACCTTCGGTCCTGCCTTTGATCAAGCCTTGGGTTGCACACCGCCCAATGACGCACCCTGTCTGCGCGCGGCCTCAGTCCCGAACATTCTCGCCGCCCAGACCGCGGTGTTCGGGGCCAATGGAATTTCACCCGATTTCGGCACTAGGGTCCTGCCACTTCCCCTGCAGCAAGCCTTCTCCACGGGCCAATTCATCCAAGTCCCCGTGCTCCAGGGCACGAACGCGAATGAGGGCAGACTGTTCGAGCCCCTGGAATTTCCCTTTGCCAGCACTTTACCCAACATCATCGCAGCCGGCGGCCCGGCGAATTACGACTTGAACAACCCCAATACCTTCTGCGAAGCGCCCGGCCACCAGAACCCGGTAAAGTGCACTTATCCGCAGGAGATCCACTTGTACCTGGGCCTGATCGGCTTTCCCTCTGCGCTCAATACAGGACCCTTCGACCACACCCTCGCGCAGATGTATCCACTCGCCAACTTCCCGGATCACTACTTATCCAATGATGCGCCCAGTTCGGATGAGGCACTCTCGCAGATCTTCACCGACCTGGTCTTCTCCTGCAATGGATCGGATTCCAATATAGACCTCTCGTTTTTCGTGCCGGTCTTCGGTTACGAGTTCAACGATCCGAACGCACCACCTGTGCCGGGTTACGGCAACGTCGCCGTGCCGCCCAATGACGTGTACGGTTTCCCCTCGGCTTCCGAACATGCCTCCGAACTACAGTTCCTGTTCAATTTCGGCACCTCGCTTAGCAACGACGAGTTGCAGCTTGCCGGCGAGATGAAGACGTACTGGGGGAATTTCGTGAACACAGGGGACCCGAACCGCCCAAGCTACTCCTCCCGCTGGCTGCCATTCAACTTCACCGGAGCGGTTCAAGACCTGATACCCGGACCAGGGCGTCCGCACCCGTTCTTTGATTTCAGACCGGAGCACTTCTGCCGGTTTTGGGAGCCGATCATCTCCGCCGAGTGAGCAGCAATGCGGCGCCTCGTGCCCCAGGTTCGCGTTGGTTTTTGACGCTGACCTGGGGCAACACACACGCACGCGACTTCCAGGTTACCGCCCAAAAAACGGGCGGGAACCTGGGACACCCGGACCGGCATGCCGGTACGGATACCGAACGGCTGGTGATTATGCCGCCTTGCGCCTGCTTGAACAGGCCGCTCGTTTTCGCGCCGCCGTGTGGGAAGGCGTCGCGCAGGCGGAACGTGAGGAATTCATCGAAGAGCAAGAGATGGATGCGCGCATCGAGCGGATGCTTAACTCCTGATGCGTATCCGGTGGACGCCAATAGGGAAGCGAGCCAGACGCGCGATTATTGCGCGCAAAGTACGCGACGCATCGCGCGGCTCGCCCGGATCCCTCGCTGCGCAAAGAACGCTTGCTCGGGATGACAATCAAATTGAGCAACTACCCTGCCCAAGCGAAGCTTGAGGGGGGAACCTGTGGCACAGTGAGACACTACCTTCTAGCCTTGTCACTCACAAACATAGTGTCATTATGCTATAATAATGTCACGTATTACATTAATGTCACAAACTAAAATATATGACTGTTCATGACGAGACCCGGACCCGGGTCAACCAAAATGGCCGCGTCGTCATTCCCGCCTCCTTTCGCAAGGCGCTGGGGATAAACATTGGCGATGAAGTCGTGGTGCGGATTGAAGACGACGAATTGCGCATCTCGACCTTGAAGCAGCGCGTCGAGCGGGCGCAACGCCTTGTGCGGAAGCATGTAAAGCCGGGCACGTCGCTGGCGGACGAGTTGATTGCGGAACGGCGTGAGGCGGCAAAGCGTGAGTAGAATTGTGCTGGACGCTTCCGCGCTGCTGGCCGTGCTCAACCGCGAGCCAGGCGCGGAAAGGCTCACCCCTCAGCTATTGAGTGCCGCGACCAGCAGCACCGTCAATCTGGCCGAGGTGCAGGGCAAACTGGTCAGCCGTGGAATCAAACCTGACGAAGCCTGGGAAGCAGCCCTCAGCCCGATTCGCGAGGCTGCAGTTTTCACCGGCGAGCAAGCGAAGATTGCCGGCAGCCTGATCGCCCAAACCAGCAGCTTTGGGTTGTCCTTAGGCGACCGCGCTTGCCTGGCTTTGGGAATCGCACTGAAAGCTCCGGTCTACACCGCCGACCGCTCGTGGAAGAATCTAAAATTGGGGGTGCGAATTCACCTCGTCCGCTAGAGACTTGAGAACATGAAGTCCCTCAATAAGGCCGACGGGATCAACAGCTTCGACGCCCGCCTGCGCAAATTTATTTATCGACACTTCATCCGCGAGGGCCTCAACATGGGCCCCACGTCAGTCCGTGTCAGCCCAGGTTAGCGTGAAAAATGGGCGGAGACCCCTTCGGCTTCGCTCAGGGCAGGCTCTGGGGCACGGGAACGCATCGCCAAATATAAATCTCCAATAACTTGTGGAAATATAATATCAAATATGATATTCTGTAAGTGAATACGAGGAAAGGCGTAGCCCGGCGGCCGCGCCTTTTTATTTCGCGACACAGGGGACACCGTGAAAACTTCCGGCATGGATATTTGCCACCACAAAAAGCGAGGGCAATGGGCCGAGCTTCGTTTCATGGCCAAAGCCACCGAATTCGGCTACCAACTGGCCAAGCCCGTAGGCGACTCCACCCAATACGACGTGGTGGTCGATCTGGGCGGACGCTTCATCAGCGTGCAGGTGAAATCCACTTTATTTCAGGCGAGCAACTTGAAGCCCGGCAACTTCGTCGCCAGCCTGGTCCACGTCAGCGGCCGCAACCACCGCTACCAGAAAACCGACTTCGACTACCTCGCCGTTTACTGTATTCCTAAAGATATCTGGTACATCATCCCGTGGGCTGTGGCCTCGTGCAAACAGTCCATCTGCGTCTGCCCGGGCGACAGGCAAAACCAGTGGGAGCACTACCGAGAAGCCTGGTTTCTGCTCCATGACCGTGCGCCTGCGCCACTCCTGAAGCGCGGCCGCGTCGACCTCTACGGCATCATCGAAGACTATGTTCCCCCGCCCAGAGTGAGAAGGCAAAGATCATGAATGCATCGGCTTGATCTTGGCCGTAGTGTGGCGCTAATTCTATTATTTTAAAGATCAGTGGGAGGGTGCAGGGTATCCTCGTGCGTGTTTGCCAGGTTCGCATCAAAATGAAATCGTGGGAGACAGAAAGGTGAATGAGTCAGCAGGAACGGGACGAAGAGCTGCTCTCAGCGACTATCTAGCGGCGGAGCGAACTCTTCTTGCATGGATTCGCACGGGTCTTGCCTTGATGGGGTTCGGGTTCGTGGTGGCTCGCTTTGGGCTCTTCCTGCAGCAACTCCAGATTATCGAACATACTTCAGCCGCACGGTCGTACCGGCTGTCGCTGCCGTTCGGCACAGTGCTGATCGCGGTTGGGGTAGTCGTGAATGCTTTCGCCGGATGGCACCACCTCCGGTTGGTCCGGGCGTTGGATCACGGCGAAACAGAACATCCTCGTTCTTCGATCCAAGCAGTCGCGATTGCTTTCTTTCTGGCCTTAGTCGGACTGGCTATGGCGATCTATCTGGTTTCGGTCCCGAATACCGTTCGTTAGGGCTCGATTGCCTTAAATACATGATTTGCCATCTTGAGCGTCACGTACGCTGAGGCCTTCGATGCTAGTTCTAAAATAAACGGATCGTTATTGGAGAGATTGTCACACCAGCGGTTAGGATAGTCGACGCAGCCGCCATCGTCACCTGGTACTGTGCCCTCGTAGTTTCCGAGGAACCCGCCCCAAATTGCGACTTCCGATTGTGCCTTGCAGCAATCCTGCCGGGTGAGAATGCCACTGTTCGGGATGCCGATCAGGGCGAACGAGTTCGAGTCTGTTCCGCTATTCCCAAAGCTGGCGGATTGCGACACAACTCCGATGGAGGTGAAAAAGTCGCTGAAAAAGTGATTGCCTATTTTTGACTGGGGAACAACATTTGGGGGGAACTGGCTGACATTGTATGCAAACGCGGGATCGGCAATCCACATATCGAAGTTCAGGGTGGCGGTGACGTCCATATCAATGTCGAAGGCGATTCGCTTTCGCTCCGTCTGGCTCAAGTTCGTTGTGTAATAGGAGGAGCCGAGCAACCCGAGTTCCTCGCCACCGAACCAGATGTAGCGGAGTTGATTGTGAGTCGGCGTTTTGGCCATGTTCAGGGCGATCTCAAGAATGGTTGTCGATCCGGATGCGTTATCCAGCATGCCCGCGCCGTAGATAGAGTCAAGATGCGCATCCACGACGACGACGTGGTTTTTATCTCCGAAAGGTGATTCGGCGATCAAGTTGTAGTCCACGCCCGAGGTGGGCCGCATGCGAATGTCGAGATGCACCGCCGGCGGGTTGACTTTTAGCAACTCTGAGCCCACCGCGTAAGAAACACTAACGACCGGAATCGTCGCCGGTCGCGTGAGCCAGACCGGGAACGGATTAACGTTGCCAGACGCGTACAAAATGATTGCTGCTGCCCCCGCCTTTTCCGCGTTGGCCACCTGCGCATCGTAGGCGCAGGTTCCGCGCTCAAGCAGAGCAATATGTCCGGGCATGAAACTTGCAAAATCGCCCGGGAAACACCCATTGCCTGAGCCGTCGGCCGGCTGCGTCGAGGCCGTGACCTTGCCACCACCGGAAAGCTGAGCAACAAGCCAGTCGTGCCCGAAAACATAACTCTGGTCTGGCGAACCGAACTGCGGCACTCCAGTGACCCTGGAGGCGGTGTATTGATATTGCTGGACTGTTACGTGATAGCCTGCTTGCCGCATCAGCCCGGCAACGTAATCCACCGACGCTTTGTAACCAGGTGTGCCGGTATCGCGGTAGCCGTGACCATCCACCTTATGTTCGTCGGCGATCTTCTGAAAATGGGCGAGATGATTCCAGAGCGATGACTGTTCAATGCACTCCAAAAGCTTTTCTGGCGTGTCATTCACTCGTGCCTGGCAAGCCTGTTCAGAGGGCACGGCCTCAGTGATCCCGGAGCTGGTTAATTCTTCCGTGGCAGTGACCAAACCACCATGTGGTTGAGCGAGAAGAGACGTCCGCAGAATGCACATAGCTACAACAATGTAAGCGATCGATAAACTAGCACATCTCAGCCTGGTGGATACTGACTCGAACATCGGACACCCCTTTTCTAGCCCTGCTAGCTTACACCACCCGGATAGCCCGGCATTGTTGAAAGCCGGGACGCAGCCGGGTTCAGATATAGCGACGACTCCAGGTTACCGCCCAAAAAACGGGCGGGAACATGGGGCACCGGTTTGTCCCATTGCATTGGCAACCAAAAACTGTCGGCACTCCGGGCCGTTGCATTTCTTGGCTATTTGTGTCGAATGTCCACGGGAGCTCTGGTTCGATCGAGGGGGAATACTTGCAGTTGCCACTTCACTGGAATGGACGCGGGCAAATAGCACTTGGTTTCGTCGCAAGCCTGATAGTCCAACTTGCCCGAGATGGTGAATGTTTTCCCGTCTTTGCCGAGCGACGCGGCAAAGTCCATCCCGGAGCTGACTTTTACGTCCTGGCTGATTCGGAAAGTTCCGTCGAAAACCGGTACGCGCTCTTTGATCACCGGCAAAAAGAGCGTTTTGGATTGCGGGTAGATTGCAGGCTTCAACTCCATCTCTGGCATCGAGTCGATCACCAGCTTGATCGGTTTGTACCCTTGAGCGCCCGGCGCATACACGTGCACATCCGCAGGCAACCGCACTTCGGCGCCTAACGTGATGCGGGTTCCGGGAACGCCAGTGCGATCGGATTGCTCGAGCGCCAGCTGCAGATGAGGAGCATCGACGGTTTCGGTTACTTCCTCGCCTAGTTCCGGGAAAAGTTTAGCAATTATGCTGTTTCCGGTGAGCCGCTCGCGGTATTTGGCTTCGAAAAACTTTTCGCGGATGATGCCCTTTGAGTCGATGAAAAAATAACCGGGACGGGCAAAACCCTTCTGCATCCCGGTCGCTTCCTGATTGAGGACGCCATATGCCTTAATGATTTTGGAATCGGGGTCGCCGAGCAGCGGGTAATCGATCTTGTGCCGGTCGGCAAAAAACTTCAGAATTTTCTCCGAGTCATAGCTGATGGCCGCCAGCTTGACTCCTTGCTTTTCGAATCGCGGAATTGCACCCTGCAGCTCGACCAGCTGCCCTTTGCAGAAGGGTCACCAGTCCGCCGAACGAAAGAAGAGAAGAACGGTGCCGTTCGTGCCTTTCAATGTTTCAAGAGTTTGTGTCCGGTCAAGCTGGTCGCGAACAGAAAAGTCAGGAGACTTTTCCCCGACCGCCAGTCCAATGGACATCAACTCGATGGAAGCCAACTGAATGGTGTCGCCAGCCAGAGTTCCCTGGACGGTCACTGTGTCTCCAAGCTTCCCCGTGACCTTTCCCTGCGGCTCAAGGCTGTATACGACGCGATTGGTGTCGTCATAGAGAGCCAGCTTCGCACCGGGTACGCTGCGGGTGCACTCAGGAGACTCATTGAAAGCCTCGTCTGCATTGCACGCGCTGGACACCAGCACGCCGGACCACGATCCGGGTTTAGTCGTACTGTTCTGCTGAGCCAAAGCTAGGGCCGATAGCGAAAGTAGCAACAGGCGGAGAAAAAGGCGTAGCGATGCAGCATCAGATCTAAGCGACAACATCAATCCGCACCCTTCGTTGCAGTTTTGAATCTTTTACTTTACGCCGGGCAATCCAGTGGCACAAGGTTTCACATCGTAGGTTTCGAATCGATGCTCAACGCGAGGGCGGGAGAGTTAACAACAGTTTGCACTTCGGACGAACAAAGCCGGGCCAAGCAAAGCTTGAATGGGATGCCCCAGGCACCTACTGCAGCTTCGCGTACTCCGCCTTGGCTTGCTTCAGAATGGGGATGTCGGGGTCAGCGTCTTTCCACAGGTTGAAGAAATCTTGATATGCGATACGCGCCTTCGCCGCATCACCGGTGAGCAGGGACGCCCTGCCCAGCCCAAGATTCGCCAACGCCATATATGGCGTCGCACCGAGAGCATCCCGGTGATCCAGTATTTTCTGGAATTCGGCCACCGCCTCCGGCCCCTGTTTGTTCTGCAGATAGGCCAGGCCACGCAAATATGCAGGAATACCAGACTCGATGAAGCCAAGCTCGTAGGCCTCGGCGACGTGAAGATCCTCAATCGCTTTAGCCGGATTGGCACGCTGCAAATCCGCTCGCGCGCGGATTTGAGGAATCTCCGACTTCTGCAGGAAGCTGTCGAGCGGATATTGGTGATTTAATTTCGCGGCATTCTGCTCTGCCTTTTGTCCCTGCCCACAAGTCGCAAATACCATGGCAGAAGATGTAGTTGCACTTCGATTCGGACTGGATGCTAAGCTAGCGGCATTTTGCAACGCCCGGTCACAGATTCCGAAGTCTGCCTGAACTATGGCCAGCCATCCCAAGTCACCTTCCGCTGTTTCGTTCAAGCCTTGATTTTTTTCCAGGTCCAGTTGCCGCTTCGTGATTTCTTCCGACAACCGCAGCTTGCCCTGCTCCTGCTCAGCACCCGCCTGTTTTTGCAAAAAACGGTATTCGATCTGCTTCCCTTTTGCCCATGCCAACTCCCGGTCCGCGTCCATCGACTTTCCCAACGTAAGAGCGGTGAAATAGGAAACCCAATGCAAGCTTTCTGCGTCCGGAAATCGTGCTAACGCTTGCTGCATCGTCTGCTGAGCCTCGTCCGGACGATTCGCTCCCAGATACGCGTAGGCCAGATTGCCCCAAGCGCCGGCTGAATTGGGATCGACCCGGACTGCGTCACGCCCTGGTTCTATCGCCTTGTTGAAATCGCCAGACATCTCATATCCGACCGCCAGGTTATTCGGGGGAGTTTCGTCGTTCGGATAAGTCTGGCGGTAGAGCTCCAGCGTCTCCATTTCCTTGTCTTCCTCACCGGTTACAGTCTGGTAGTAGTGTTCGGTGATGTAGAGCTTTTCTCGTTCGCTCACGCGGTCCCTTAGCTCATAGGCTTTGCGGGTAGCCTCAATCGCCTTGTCGTTTTCCCCTGCATTGCTGTAGATGACGCCCATGCGCGCGTACACCCACGCGAAGTTTGGGTCAAGTTCGACTGCCCGCCGGTAAAACTTCAGGGAGTCCATCTCCCTGCTTTGTTCGAACTCCGAATTTCCCATCGCAAATGCCTTCAATGCTTCAAGCGATGAGGTGGTGACCTGATCGATGGGTGTGTCGAACTTCTGAACTGACGCCAGCGATTCGCCTAACCGGCCGCGTAATTTTGCAGCCGCTCCGCCCAGCGCGGTGAGCACCTGCTCTTTACTGCCGGCCTGAGCTTGCTCCTGCGCCAGCGAATCCCCGGTCTGGCAGTTGATTGCGTTTAAGGTCACCACATACTGGCTGCCCAGGCTGGCAATCGATCCTGAAAGCATGGCTTTGCTTCCTACGCGCTGGCACAATTCGCGAGCTACGTCGGTCGTGAGCCGGTCGGTCGGCTGCCGTCCCATAAAAGTAAGGGTCTGCTGCACTCGTGCTGGTGGAATTACTTGTAGAAATGGCGACTGCTCAAGATCCACGGCCAGGGCCTGCTTCAAGGTCCCGTCGAACACGGAGTCGCCAGTAGTGTTCGCGAAGTCGGCCAGGACGACCGTATCTTTCTCCGTGAGCGCGTGAGTCTGTTTTGAACGAAAATAAAGAGTGCCAGCAACCCCTACGGCCACCAGCACTGCTGCGGCCGCCAAGATCGGCATCCACGGCTTCCTGTTTGCCGGGGACGCCGCCACCACTTCCGACGAAACGAATTGCGACGAAGAAGACGAAACTGCTGGAGCGACGGCCACTGCCGAGCTGGATACAGGGCCAGCGGCAACGCCAGATTCCGGCACGACTGGCCTGGGCGTACTGTGGCGAGAGTCTGAGTCGTGCGCCGCCGCAACTGTCCCCGAACCGGCACCGCTCACCCGCCCCGTATCCGTATCGCGCTTCAATCGCTGCAAGTCCGTCCGAATGTCGGCCGCATTCTGGTAGCGCAAGTTCCGATCCTTCTCCAGAGCCTTGAAGATGATGTCTTCAAACTTCGCCGGCAGATCGCGATTGAAGCGAACGGGTGGCGCCGGAACCGAGTCGAGAATCGATTTGAAGATGACTCCGGAACTTTCGCCATGGAATGGCAAGACGCCTGTGGCCATTTCATAAAGCACTGCGCCAAACGAGAATAAATCTGTGCGGGAATCCAACTCCTTTGCCCGAACCTGCTCGGGCGACATATAGGCCACAGTTCCGACCATCATGCCTGGGCTGGTTAAATCTTTCTCGCCCACCCAACCCGTCTGCGTGTTGAGAGCCGCAATCTGGCTCGATGAGCTGCCAGCATCGCTCACTTTTGCGAGTCCAAAGTCGAGAATTTTGGCGTGTCCGCGCTTGGTGACGAAGATGTTGGCGGGCTTGATGTCACGGTGGACGATGCCTTCCGCGTGGGCGGCGTCGAGCGCGTCCGCGACCTCAATAGCGAGCGGGAGCAACACTTCCAGATCCAGCGGTCGGCCCCCGATTCGGTGCTTCAGCGTCAGCCCGTCGAGGAATTCCATGGCGATGAAAGCTTCGCCGTGCTGGTCGTCAATCTCGTAAATGGTGCAGATGCTCGGATGGTTCAGGGCAGAGGCAGCCTTAGCTTCGCGCTGAAAGCGGCTCAAGGCTTGCGGGTCTTTGGCAACGTCGTCGGGCAGGAATTTGAGGGCGACAAAGCGGCCCAGCTTCACGTCCTCTGCCTTGTAGACAACGCCCATGCCCCCACCACCGAGCTTCTCGACGATCCGGTAGTGAGAAATAGTCTGGCCGATCATGGCGTCGCGCCATATTAGGCGGGTTACGAGGGCAAGTCAATCAAACACGCGGTGTGGGGATGGCCCAATCCGACCGCTGAGGTAGTCTTCAGGTGCCCGCTCCTTGGATATTTTGCAGGTGACGGATCCGTGCATCACGCCGCAGCAGCTTAGTATTCTGGTTTGGCTACCCGAGTGGCCCGCATCATAATATTGTTGATCATGAGCACAAGCATTAAAGCCCGGCTTCTTCTATTCTTAATCATTGGCCTGCTCGCGCCGCACGTGCATGCTCAGCAACTTGCCAAGCGCCTCGTATTGAAAGACGGTTCCTACCAGCTTGCTATCAAGTGGGAAGTGAAGGGCGACCGCGTGCGTTATCTGAGCGCTGAGCGCGACGAGTGGGAGGAGTTGCCAAACTCGCTGGTGGATTGGGCAGCCACTGACAAATTTGAAAAAGATCGCGCTGCGGGCGCGTCTGCTCCGGAAGCAGTTGAGCTCGATAAGGAAGTTGAAGCTGAACGCCGCGCCGAGGAAGCCAGGACTCCGCAAGTCGCACCCGGCCTCCGTCTACCCGAAGACAGCGGAATATTTTTGCTGGATACTTTTCAGAGCCAGCCGCAGTTGGTGACGCTGCAGCAGAACACCGGCGAAGTTAACCAAAACAGAAAATCCAACATCTTGCGCTCCGTGGCCGTCCCTCTCGCCAGCAAACGGACGATCGAACTGCAAGGGCCTCACGCGGCAATTCAGGGCCATGCGAACTTGCCGACGATCTACGTCAACATTGACGAGGACCCAGGTTCAAGCGCCGGTTCGACGCAAGGGCCGCAGCGGCCTCAACAACCGGAGCAGGCGTGGGACCGTTTCCATATCGTTCGTGTGCAATTAAAAAAAGACAAACGCATTGTCGGAGACATAAAGACGAATCCGCTCGGTAAAACCACGCAGGAACAGAACGTTATTGTGACCAGCTCGCAAAGACTGACCGGAGGCTGGATCAAGCTCACGCCTACCACTGCTCTTGATCCGGGAGAGTATGCCGTGGTCGAAATGCTGGGCACGAACGGCATAAATACCTACGTCTGGGATTTCGGAGTGAATCCCTCAGCTCCCGCAAACCCGAGTGCGTTGAAGCCAGAGCCGCCCGCGCTACAGAAGTAAAGTAAGGAGCAAGCGCGGGCGGTCCTATCGTGCAGGGCCACGGTATCCCAACAACGAAAAGTTTTCCTGCGGCCACGAGCGATGACGCCCGCGCCTACCCAGCCTCTTCCTGAATTCTGCGCCAGGCGCGCTCGACATGCCGTTCCATGGTGTTGGTTTGACCTACGCAGAATCGCAGTGCAAGGCGATTATTTAAACGCGTATGCGTCAGGTAGAGATCTCCGCTGCGATTCAGTCGATCCATCAGCGTTTGATTCACTTCGTCCCCGCCTTTGTGGCGAAAGCAAATCAGGTTGAGCGGCGTCGGTGCTGCCAGTTCGAATCGATCGTCTTTCTTCACCCACTCCGCGAATAGCTGCGCCAATTCAACGTGACGGCGAATGTGATACTGCAAGCCTTCGACTCCGTAGTGGCGAATTACGAACCACAGTTTCAGCGCGCGAAAGCGGCGGCCCAGTGGAATCTGCCAATCGCGATAGTCGATCACCGCGCCGGATTCTGTTGCCTTATTGCGCAAATACTCGGGCAGGATGCTCAAAGTTTGAATCAGCGCTTTGCGATCGGCGACGTAGAAACAGTTGCAGTCGAAGTTGGTGAACATCCATTTGTGCGGATTAAAAGTGTAACTGTCGGCGAGTTCAACTCCGTCATGCGTATGGCGGAATTCGGGGCAGAGCGCGGCCGTTCCCGACATCGCCGCATCGACATGAAACCATAATTTGTTTTCGCGGCAGATGCGGCCAATTTCCGGAAGCGGATCAATCGCGTTCGATGAAGTGGTGCCAATCGTCGCGCACGCAAAGCAGGGAACAAGCCCGGCTCGTCGATCGATGTCAATTTGCCGCGCTAGCGCCGCCGGACGCATGGCGAAATTCGCGTCAACCTCAATCAACCGCAGGTTATCCAGGCCAAGCCCCGCGATCTTTACGTCTTTTTCAATCGAGGAGTGTGCTTGCGACGAGGTGTATGCCACCAGTTTCCCATCGCAGCCGCTCTTATTGCTGACAAACCCAGTCGCGCGCTCCCGCGCTGACAGCAAAGCGCAAAGCGAAGCGCTCGAAGCAGTGTCGTGAATCACGCCGCCGCCTGTTCCACTCGAAAGAAATTTCAAGGGCAGGCCCAGCATGTCTATCAGCCAATCAAGAACATGGGTTTCCAGTTCGGTGCATGCGGGGCTGGTGGCCCAAAGCATCCCTTGCACTCCGAACCCTGAGGAAAGTAAATCGCCAAGAATCGCGGGGCCCGACGCGTTGGCAGGAAAAAACGCAAAGAAATTGGGAGACTGCCAATGGGTAATTCCCGGGAGAATGAGCTTTTCGACATCTCCAAGGATCGCACCGAAGGGCTCGCCTTTCGCCGGAGGATGGGAAGGCAACGAGGCCCGCAACTGCCCTGGCTCTGCGCGCGATAAAACAGGATACGATTCAATGCCCGCATAATAATCCGCGATCCAATTCACAACCTCGTGTCCATGCCGTCGGAACTCATCGGGAGTCATGTGAAAAGTTTTCTCGTCTGGCATCAAGTCTCCAAAGTCTCAACGATCGGACTGGCCTAGCCAGATTTGTTTACCCGTTCTGGTCCAACCGTCCGTAATAGACTCGCGTATCATAGTCGAACGAAACCGAGCCGTTCAGTTGGTGGCGGTCAAAAACGCGACGCAATTCGCGCAGCATCGGATTGTAGTGTGGGTGATCTTTCTGGGGAATGTAGGACGAAGACAGCAGCCGTCCCTCGAGTCCAGCGTAATCGAAGGTTTGCTTGCTTTCGAAGGCGCGCGTCTGGAATGGTCGGGTGAAAAAACTCTCAATGGCAAGGGCTACGCCACGTTGCCGCACGAGTTCGTAGTCCGTTCCATAGGTGCGAAGTAGTTGTTCGTATTCACGCTGAAATTCAGTCGAGTCTATACGGCGATCATTCCACACCAAGACCAGCCAGCCGCTGGGCTTGAGAACGCGGATAAATTCACGGCGAGCATTTTCGCGATCAAACCAGTGCGCCGCCTGCGCCGCTGTCACCAAGTCCACGCTGCGATCGGGAAGCGTGGTCGCCTCAGCTGTTCCCGCGATACTTGTGAATCGCGGATACTCAGCCAGAAAGCGCTCTCCGGCTCGCCTCATGTCATCATTAGGTTCCACGCCGAAAACACGATTGCCATTTTTGAGCAGCATCCGTGTAAAGATGCCGGTGCCGGAAGCAATATCGGCGATCAGCGAATCAGATGTCAGTCCGCATTCTTGTTTCAACAGTTCGATAATTTCAGGCGGATAACCAGGCCGGCACCGCACGTAGTCGTCCACCCGGGAAGAGAAGCGTTGGGTAGCATCTTTGACCGGCATGGTAACAGTTTATAGTTTCGCGAGCGTTAAGCGGAAACGGCGAACTGATGAGGGCGTTTCGTTAGCGCCACACGTTGACGCCATGCTTCAAAACCATCCATACAGTAAAGGATAGAAGCCAATCATGTACACTTACCTCTTTCACAACGAACTCACATGGTTATTCGATCCGGCTCCATTTTATGTTGCAGCCTTTTACTGTTAAGCCTTTCCCAGAGCCAAGCCGCTCATGGAACATTAAAGTCTTCCGGAACTATTTTTGGCTTTCGTGATTCATCCGCGGAAGCAGCGCAGGAAAGCATGTTCCTTGCGGTTCCTGATCCACAACTTGCTGAACAACATCTACGCATTCTGACCCAAGCACCGCATATTGCCGGCTCGCCCGAAGACAAAGCGACTGCCGACTACGTTGCGCAAAAATTCCGCGATGCCGGCCTTGATGTAGAGACGGTTGAGTATCGCGTATGGATGAACTACCCCGCCGAGATCAGCGTGGATGTGACCGCTCCCACCGATGTTCACATGCACGGACCCACGCGCGAACATGTGGAAGGTGATCCGTCTGCCGACGATCCACGCGTGATCACGCCATACAGTGCGATGTCTCCGTCGGGTGATGTCGAAGCCGACGTTGTCTACGCCAACTATGGATCGCCCGACGATTTCAAAAAGTTAGAGCAGATGAAGATCGATGTACGCGGCAAAATTGTGCTGGTGCGCTACGGCCAAAATTTCCGCGGAGTGAAAGCATTCGTCGCGCAGGAGCACGGCGCTGCGGGACTGATCATTTATTCCGACCCGAGCGACGATGGCTGGCGGCGCGGAGATAAATATCCGCAAGGTCCGTGGCGTCCCGATACCGGGGTGCAGCGCGGTTCTATCGGATATATGTTCCAGTTTGCCGGCGATCCCACGACGCCTGGCATCGCTTCGGTCCCCTCCCTTCCAGACAGCGCGCGTATACCGCCTGAGCAGTCCGCGCAATTGCCGAAAATTCCTACCACACCGTTGTCTTACGCCGATGCGTGGCCCATCCTCGAACACCTTGGAGGTCCTGATTCGCCCCGCGACTGGCAAGGTGCATTGCCGTTCACCTATCACGTCGGGCCTGGCCCGGCAAAAGTGAAGATGCATTTGAAACAGGATTACCAGTTCCGCACCATCTGGGACGTTATTGGGCGAGTGCAAGGTAGCGAACTTCCTGACGAATGGGTGGTCGCAGGGAACCACCGCGACGCCTGGGTTTACGGAGCGGTCGACCCTAACAGCGGAACTGCTGCCATGTTGGAAGCGGTACACGGAATGGGCGAATTGTTGAAGTCAGGCTGGAAGCCCAAGCGGACCATCGTTCTCGGCAGTTGGGACGCGGAAGAGGAAGGTCTGATTGGTTCCACCGAATGGGGCGAACAACACGAAAGTGAGTTGGCTGGAGCTGCGGCCTATTTCAATATGGACGTCGCTGTGTCGGGCCCGAAATTTGGCGCTGCTTCAGTGCCGAGCCTCAAGCAATTTCTGCGCGACGTGGCTAAATCTGTTCCTTCGCCGAAGGGTGGGACCGTCTACGATAACTGGCAAAAAGAAAGCCAGACCGGAGGCGAGTCGGTTCAGTCTCCAAATGAAACGATCAGTGACAACAAGCGCGTGCCGGTTGCGCAGTCGAAGGCTGACGTGCCGGTAGGCGATTTGGGAAGTGGGTCCGATTACACCGTCTTTTTGCAGCACCTCGGCGTGCCTTCCGCCGACGTGAGTTCGACCGGGTCTTATGGCGTGTATCACTCGGCATTCGACAATTTCAATTGGTTCAAGAAATTCGGCGATCCCGATTTTCTTTACGAGCAACAGATGGCTCGCATATTTGGAATCTCGATTATTCGCATGGCCGACGCGGATGTGCTGCCGTTCGACTACGAAGAATATGCGAGGGAGATTGCCGCATACATCGAATCAGCCAAAAAGAAAGCGCAAGCTGAGTTTTCTGCCGAAACGGTGAACTTCGGCGACGCGTCGCAGGCCGTGCATCACTTTGAACAGGCCGCCGCGAAGGCCATCGTCCGCCAACAAAATCCATCTCGCGATGTTGCCAAGCTCAACCGCGCCTTGCGGGACACCGAGCGAGCGCTTCTCATCCCTGAAGGCCTGCCCAACCGTCCATGGTTCCGGCATGCTATTTATGCGCCCGGACAATACACAGGATACGCAGCCGTTGTTATTCCCGGGATTAATGAGGCCATCGACCAGCACGATTTACCTCACACCCGCCAGCAAATGGAAGCTCTCGCGGCCGCATTGAATCGCGCCGCGAAGGTGCTGGAAAACGATCGTTAGAATCCTGGGGACATGTTCCCGTGTCGCAAGCCCCAGCTATTGGGCGACTATGCCTTTCAGGGTATAGACCACGCCGCTAAATGAGCCGTTGTCTTTGTAACCCGCACACCACACCTGGTACTTGGTGCCTTCACGCTGGCTGTCGCAGGCATCCATTTCCGCGCCGGTATTCACGTCGACTGTCCAGGTTTTTCCGCCATTGCGGCTGAAGTAGATGCCGCCAACCTGGGAATAGACGTTCCCTCCGGCGGCCCAACCGACTTTCGGCGTCACAAAACGAATCTCACGGATCGGCCAAGGATCATCGAGAGTGCGTCCGCTCCAGGTTTTCCCGCTGTCGGTGGTGCGATGTACCCAGCCTTCCACTTTGGGAGAAATCTCGCCCCCGCCCACCCATCCGGACTTGTCATTCGCAAAGAACACTGGGCCGTCGAAAACCGAATCCACAGATGAGCTACAGCTCCAGACCGCTCCGGCGTCGGTGCTGTCGCAGTAGTTAACGCCGGAGGCGCGGGCGTGCAAATTGGGCAGAAGGCTAAATTCAAGGCCGAACCAGCCGCCATCAGGGTTCGATACGACGTTCGTCCAATCTCCTGCGGTTGCGCCGCCATCGGTCGTGTATTGGGCAGAGTTCGAAGAGCCATCGACCAGGTCCATGATCAGGCCGTCTTTACGGCTGGCAAAACGGGCGCGCTGCACCCATCCGGTCGAAGTCAGAACAATATCGTTCGTCCAGGTAGCGCCTCCGTCGTGGCTCCAGCGGATAATGCCTTCAAATGTCGATGAATCGTAGAAGCCAGAGATGATCACGTCTTTGGTATTGAAGGCGTGCACGCCATACCAATACCACGGATAACTCAGGTTCAGGATTTCAGTCCAGTGCGCACCGCCGTCGGTGGTTTTCCAGACTTGACCGGCCTCGGCGGCGGCGTAGCCAATCTTAGCTGTGGGGAAAGAAATGTCGTGGATCACGGCCCCAGGGAGGGTGGCTTGCAACTTCCAGGGATTGGCCTTGGGACTCACAACGCTGGAAGCCTGACGGCTGCTTGCTGGAACCGCGCGGTCCGCGGAAAGTTCGCGACTAACACCCTGCACTGGGACTCTGCTGGCAACGTGTCGCGCAGTGTTGTTGTTCTGCGGGAATGCTGCAATCGGGAAGATGCAAATTGTCACGATGGCTATCAGAAAATGGAATAGAGTCTTCATAATTGTGGGGATCCTTCTGGGCTGGAAAACTGCGCCGGACACGGATTCTAGCACACAAAGCACCACAACGCCGTTGCGGATGAAAGCGACATCAGTCGGGATTTGTCTCAAGCTGTTCTGGAGGCACTATTTTCAATTCAGGATGGTCGGGATCTTTCCAAAAAGCGCCGAAACATTCTCCCCGTTCTTGCGGCGTCCACGAGGTCCCGTCGTCGAATAAGATTTTTGTGGGCATCAAGACCCAGCCTAGTATGCGATCGCCCGCTCCCGCATAAGCCTTCATCTCTATCGTCTGCTGGTGATCCGGCTCAAGTGGCTGGTCTGAACTCCAGGTGTCCATGTATGGATGGTTCAAAAGTTCGGGCGCAATGAAGTGCTCGAAAGTCAGATTGTACCCTTTGATTTTTTTTCCACTCGTGTTCTTCACTGTGAGCGTGTACGTGGGGCCGTTGTTCCAGAACTGGGCGCCGACAAAATGGATGGGGCAACTTCTGGTTGGAGGCTTGTAGATGGTGAACATGGCCATCATTCCGCCTTCCATGTGATCGTTAACGTGGCAGTGAAACATCCACGTGCCGGGATTGTCGGCGATCATGTCAACCTCAGTGGTGCCGGCAGGCAGAAGTTGGACCACGTCCACGTTATGATGGCCGTCGCTGACCGTTTTTCCGTGCCAATGAGGACTGTGAACATCGATCTCGTTTCCCATTGCCATCACGTACCAGCGCACTTTTTCACCCTGCTTCATGATGAGGCCCGGTAGATTTCCGAAGATGTACCCGTTGATGGAATAAAATAGCCCGTCTTGTTTGCCGCGCAGTTGGTCAAAGATCATGAACGACGTAACAAATTCCTGATCTATGCCCTTGGGAGTGCCGTCGGGCCGGGCTTTTCCTTTGGCGGTTACGATGATCGGACCGAGCAGCCCCGCGTTGGTTTCTTTCGGTTCGTCGGTGTGCGCGTGGTACCACCAGACCACTGAGCTAAGTTGACCTGGCCCAGGACCGCTGCCTTCATCGGCAAACCAATGGTAGGTGAACCGTGCTTGCGGCCCGACCCGCGAGCCTTTTCCATACGGTAGATAAAACGCGCCCTCATTGTCTTTGTCGTACCGCAACCCGTGCGGGTGGATGCTGTGCATTATTTTCGAGCGATTGAGAAACTCAACTTCGACGTGATCTCCCACCTCGGCGCGAATAATTGGCCCCAGAATGCCGAGCCATTCGGGTTGCGGTTTGCGCGTGGAAAAAGTGGAATCCGTATATTCGATGAAGCGGGTTTTTGGCCACTGCGTGCGCACCGTCCACGGCGGAGGAATTACGGAGCCGCGCATTAAATCATGTTGGCTGGGAGCATAGTCCCAGGTGACGTCTTCAGCCGCGATGTAATAGTGGCGAGTTACCGCGCCAGCGGGTCTTGCAGCGACAACAATCGAGAGGATTAACAGTGGCAGTAGTTTCAAGGAGATGTCCGATTCGCAGCTTCACCTGCCGGCGCGGGCCCGAAATTTCCGTTGAAAGCCCGACTTAAAGTTCGGGAGGGCACGAATACCGGACGCGATTCATTGTAGCCGGGCTAGCGAGACAGCGACAAGGCCACGGACTCGACGAACCGTGGTAACTCCGTTGCAGCCTTTTCATTTGACAGTCAGTCTGGGGCTCGAAAGAATGACGATCAGTTAATCCATATTCCGAGGAACCAAAAATATGAAAAAAACTATTGCAGTTGCGGTTCTTTCACTGTGTATCTCTTTTGTCGCGGGAATCGCGGTTGGGCAGGTGCGCGACTGGCACGACCTGGAGGGAGTCCACAACCACGTGCTCGATGCCATCCACGAACTGGAAACGGCCCGCGCCGCTAACCACTACGATATGGCTGGACACGGAGTCAAAGCCGAAGAACATCTACGGGCAGCGGAGCATGAATTGCACGAGGCGATCGAGGCGGCTAGGCGAGGGCGGTAACGCACTTAGGCCATGTTTCAATACGCCCACCAAGTCTACTCGGTCGTTTCGGGGCCGCCCCCCGCATAGCCTTACTTAATCGAAACTAGTCTGTCTACCAGTTCTGAGTAGTCTTTCTTTTCCAGGCCGTGGACTTGTTTGTTGTACTCGTCTACCTTACTGGAATAGTTCATTGAGCAGAATTTGGGGCCGCACATGGAGCAGAATGCGGCTTCTTTGTAGTAGTCGTCGGGCAGGGTTTCGTCGTGCATGGAGCGCGCAGTTTCGGGATCGAGGGACAGCGCGAATTGCTTCTCCCAATCGAATTTATAGCGGGCATAGCTGAGCGCGTCGTCGCGGTCCTGCGCGCCTGGACGATGCCGTGCCAAGTCTGCGGCGTGGGCGGCGATCTTATAGGCGATGATTCCGTCTTTTACATCTTTCTCGTTGGGCAGCCCGAGATGTTCTTTGGGCGTGACGTAGCACAACATGGCCGCGCCGTGCCAGCCGATCATGGCCGCGCCGATGGCCGACGTGATGTGGTCGTATCCCGGTGCGATGTCGGTGACCAGCGGTCCCAGGGTGTAGAACGGGGCTTCGTAGCACAACTCTTTTTCTTTATCGACCTGCTCTTTGATCTTGTCGAGCGGAACGTGGCCGGGGCCCTCGATCATCACTTGCACATCATATTCCCAAGCTTTCTTGGTCAGTTCGCCGAGAGTCTTCAGTTCGGCAAATTGGGCTTCATCACTGGCGTCGGCGATGCAGCCGGGACGCAGGCCATCGCCTAGAGAGAACGAAACGTCGTGCTTGGCGAAAATTTTGCAGATGTCGTCGAAACGCTCATAGAGAAAATTCTGTTTGTGATGGTGCGCCATCCACTGTGCCAGAATTGCTCCACCACGGCTCACAATTCCGGTGATGCGTTTGGAAACCATGGGCAAGTACTGGATGAGCACGCCGGCGTGAATCGTCATGTAATCCACGCCCTGCTCGGCTTGTTCTTCGATCACTTCGAGCATCACATCGGCGTTCAGGTCCTCGATTCGCTTCACGCGCGAGATGGCTTCGTAAATCGGCACGGTTCCAATGGGCACCGGCGAATGGCGCAGGATGGCCTCGCGAATTTGGTGAATTTCGCCACCGGTTGAAAGATCCATCACCGTGTCAGCGCCAAAGTGCACTGACGTGTGCAGTTTCTTCAATTCCTCGTCAATGTTCGAAGTGACGGCGGAGTTGCCAATGTTGGAATTGATTTTGCATAGCGAAGCCACGCCGATGCACATCGGCTCGAGTTCCGGATGATTGATGTTGGCGGGAACAATCATGCGTCCACGAGCTACTTCGTCGCGAACCAGTTCGGCAGAAATTTTTTCCCGCTCGGAGACATAGATCATTTCTTCGGTAATCAGGCCTTTACGGGCATAGTGCATCTGGGAGAAATTGCCATCCTGATTCTCAGCCTTGCGGCGCGTGATCCATTCAGCGCGAGGCCGGGGAACACCCTTCCCGTTACCATTCTGATTAGGATTGCCGTTGCCGGAATTACCGTTCGTGGAAGCCATTTTGGTCACCTTTGCTGGATTCTCTAAATGCGATTATACCTTGCACCCGCGTGCTGCATATCCTTTTCTCCGCTTGTTCGTCCAAAGTTCGGGGCTTACAATCTCCGTTCTATCGAAACGAGGTCTTATGCGCTCGCGCTTTCTCTTGTGTGTATGCGTGGTAGTTGGAACCATCACTGGGTTTGCCCAGACTGATTCGAATACCAAACTGGCTCCCGGCTTCAGCATCGACAACATCGACAAGACTCTCGACCCGTGCGTCGATTTTTATCAGTACGCCTGCGGCAATTGGCTGAAGACCGCGGAAATTCCGCCTGACCAAAGCTCATGGGTTAGCTTCGTCGAACTGGATGAGCGCAATCTCGTAACTCTGCACGACATTCTGGAGAAAGCATCGGTCGACAATGGAAGCCGAACGGCCATCGAACAAAAAATTGGCGACTTTTACGGATCGTGCATGGACGAAAAAGCAGTTGACGCAAAGGGAATTGATTCCTTGAAACCGGAGCTTGATCGCATCGCAGCGGCTAGCGACAAGCCTGCGCTGATGGATGCCATTGCGCGCGTGCATCTGATCGGTCCCAATCCGTTGTTTAATTTTTATTCGAGCCCCGATCTGCATAATGCGGATTCGGTAATTGCCTACCTCGATCAGGGAGGACTGTCGCTGCCCGATCGCGATTACTACATTAAAAATGATGCGCGCATGACCGAGATGCGAAAACATCTGGTGGAATATGTAACGCAGTCATTTGTCCTCGCCGGGCAATCGCCTGCGCAAGCTGCGGACTCGGCGCAAACCGTGTTGCGCATTGAGACCGCGCTCGCTCAGGATTCCATGGACCGCACTATCCGCCGCGACCCTCACACCCGTGACCACAAGATGACGCGGGATGCGGCCGTCGCGTTAGCTCCAAACTTTCATCTCGACCAATATTTCGCGGCGACCGGCGCGCCTAGCTTTTCCGAAATGAACGTCAGCAACCCGGATTTCTTCAAGCAGGTAAATGGCGTGGTCGCATCCGAATCGCTGGACAGTTTAAAGATTTATGTGAGTTGGCATTTGCTGCGCGAAGCCGCTCCGTGGCTGTCACAGCCGTTCGTGGATGCAAACTTCAAGATGCGCCAGGCGTTGACCGGGCAGAAGGAAATTCAGCCGCGCTGGAAGCGCTGCGTGGAGCTGACCGATCAATCACTCGGCGAGGCGTTAGGTCAAAAATACGTTGAAGTAACATTTGGACCTGATGCCAAACAGCGGATGTTGAAAATGGTGGCGGCACTGGAGAAGTCGCTGGATGAGGATATTCAGGGACTGCCCTGGATGACGGGAGAAACCAAGAAACAGGCCAAGCTCAAGCTGCAGGCTATTGGAAATAAGATTGGCTATCCCGACATCTGGCGCGATTACAGTTCGCTTACCGTGGTGCGCGGAGACCTGTTAGGAAATTTTCTGCGGGCCAACGAATTCGAGTCCAAGCGCCAACTCGCCAAGATTGGTAAACCGCTTGACCGCAAGGAATGGCACATGACGCCGCCCACGGTCAATGCTTACTACAGCCCGCCCTACAACGAAATCGTATTTCCTGCGGGGATTCTGCAGCCACCATTCTTCGACAAAAACATGGACGACGCGGTGAACATGGGCGGCATTGGCCTGGTTATCGGACATGAATTGACGCATGGCTTCGACGATCAGGGGCGCAAATACGACCCGCAAGGCAATCTGCACGATTGGTGGACTCCGGAAGACGGCAAGGAATTCGAACAGCGAGTCAGTTGCGTCGCCAACGAGTACAGCAATTTTGTCGCAGTTGACGATTTAAAACTCAACGGCCGGCTGACGCTTGGCGAAAACACCGCCGATAACGGTGGCGCACGCATCGCTCTGATGGCTCTCGAGCACATGATTGCGGATGACAAAACCGGAAAGGAAGGTCAGAGGATCGATGGTTACACTCCTGAACAGCGTTTCTTCCTGGGATTCGGCCGCGTGTGGTGCGAGAAGCGGCGTCCTGAATACGAGCGCGTGCAGGTGACGGTTAATCCTCATTCAACGGGAAAATGGCGCGTCGACGGCGTCGTGCAGAATATGCCTGAATTTCAAAAGGCGTGGGGATGCAAAGCGGGGCAACCTATGGTGAGTGCGAACGCTTGCCATGTTTGGTGAGGGGCCAAGGTTACTTGATGAATCCTTTGCGCCGTTGTTCGCTGTAACGGCGCAGAGCGTCGTTGATAATTGGATACGCCTCGCCCGCAGGGCGTATCTCATCGACCTCGACTTCTTTTCCTTCGAGCTGTTTGTAATCCTGGAAAAATCTTCGCAGCATCATCAGCCGATGCCGAGGCATCTCGGAAGCCTCGCGATAGCTGTTGAATTCAGGATCTTCGGTTGCGATCGCGATTATCTTGTGGTCTTTCTTTCCTGAGTCAATCATGGTCATCAGGCCGATGGCTCGCGCATGAATGATAGTCAACGGAACTACACTTTCCTGGCAGAGCACGAGAACGTCGAGCGGATCATCATCTTCGGCCAAGGTCTGGGGCAGGAAGCCATAGTTGGCGGGATAGTAGACAGCGGAATAGAGCACGCGATCAAGTTTGATGAGGCCGCTGGCTTTGTCCAATTCATACTTCACGCTGGAGCCAAACGGAATTTCAATCACGGTGTTGAATTCTTCCGGCAACTGCTCGCCGGGGGTTACATCATGCCACGCGTGAATCATAGGAACCTTCTCAATTAAAACTGAATCCATTGGAATTGTAATCCTTGTGTCCGTTCGGTTCTTGACCCGTGCCCGAGCGGAGGAATACAGTTCGAATAGAATGGGGTTATATGTCAAACCAAACCAGCCGATATCTTAAGTTTGGCAGCGCGACCGTAGTCATCTTGTTGGCACTCGGATACCTGGCCTATACCGGCGTGCAGGAGAGCAAGAGTTACTACGTCACGATCAAGGAATTGCGTGGTATGGGTGACTCGGCGCACACCAAACGGCTGCGGGTTGCGGGGAACGTTCAGCCTGGTTCGATCAAACGGAACGGCACAAAAGTTGAATTCGTTTTGATAGAGAACGACCAGATTCTTCAGGTTTCATACAGCGGCACCGAGCCTCCGCCCGACACCTTCAAGGACAATTCTCAGGCCTTAGCCGACGGCAGTTTTGGACGCGATGGCGTGTTTCACGCCAAACAACTGCAAGCCAAGTGTGCCTCGAAGTATGCGCCGCAACAGCCCGGAGCGCCGGCCAGCGGAACGGCTCCGAATGCGGCTCCGAAGAGCATGACGGAAGTTCAGACCAACAGTTCCAGCCGAATGTCGAACTGACCCGCAGGCCCGTTAGACTTCAGATGTTCTGCACAGAATGCAGGAGCGGGAAATGAGATTTCTTCGCGTTGTCCTTCTTGTGATCTCAGTTGTTGCATTCGCCGCTGCCGGGAAATCGGCGGCACCACAGAACTCTGCAGCCAAGCAAGCCCCGCAGAAGGACGATATACCAAAGTCCATTGCGGAAAGCGTTAGCGGGCCACTTCAGTTCGCGGAAGGTAATTTTCTAGGCGTGGCTGAGGCCATGCCAGAGGACAAGTATTCTTTTATCCCCGCGACCGGAAAATTCGACGACGCCCGTACCTTTGGCGAACAGGTGAAGCACGTAGCTTGCGCCCAGTTCGCATTCTTCAACGAGTACGAGGGTAAAAAACCGCCCGACGACTGCGAAAAGGGCGGTCACGATCCGGCTAAAACGAAAGCCGAGCTGATCAAATATCTCAAGGACTCTTTTGACTACTCTAACCGCGTCGTCGCCACGCTCAGTGCACAAAATGCGCTCGACCGCGTGGAAGGCCGTTATGCTGGGCCGAATACCAAGCTTGGTATCTCCGTAATTTCCGTCTGGCACATTACCGACCACTACGGACAGATCGTCGAGTATCTGCGCTTGAACGGGATTGTTCCGCCGTTTACGCAGAAGTATGGCATCAAAGTGCGATGACTTCGGCGATTCCAATTCCACGATGAACATGTAAGCCCGGACACGCTCGACTTCACCGGGCACTTCGTTTATCTTCGCTTCCGATGTCTGGCGCTGTGATTGTCACCAATCTGGTTAAGCAATTTGGACGGTTTGCTGCTCTGCGCGGTGTTACTGCGGAGTTTACTTCCGCGCGTCTCTTCGCGATTCTTGGCGACAACGGAGCAGGGAAGACGACGCTGTTGCGCGCTCTGGCTGGATTGACCCCGCCGACGCGTGGCAGTATTTCGATGTTGGGTACAACCAATCTTCGTTCCGTATGCAGCCAACTTGGATACATGGCCCACCCTTCTTTGCTTTATGACGAAATGAGCGGGACTGAGAACCTGCACTACTTCGCGCGGCTGTACGATGTGAACAACGCCGACCAGCGTTGCGCTGAAGTAATTCGCGCGGTCAAGCTTGATCCGTCACTTACACGGCCCGTGGGTCAATACTCGCAAGGCATGCGTCAACGGATGTCGTTAGCTCGCGCGCTCCTGAACGATCCGAAAATCTTGCTTCTCGACGAGCCATTCTCTAACGTTGACGTACGTTCTGCGCGGGAGATGGTGAGTTTGCTGGCTGGCTTGCGCGATTCCGGCAAGACTATCTTTGTGGTTACGCACCAAGCCTCTTTGCTCGAAGGCGCTGCCGATGAGTTCGTTTGGATGGAAGCCGGACAAATCGTCAGCCGCACTCCTGACTTGCGCGCAACAGCGGAGACGCGATGAGCACCGTCGGCGCACTTACCCGAGCGACCTTGACGAAAGATCTTCGCCTGGAGTGGCGATCGAAAGATGCCATCAACTCCATGCTGTTTTTTTCTTTTCTGGTGGTCGTAATTTTCAGTTTTTCGTTTGATCCCACCGCCGAAGAGTCGCGGCAGATTGCTGGCGGGTTGGTATGGGTGGCATTTCTTTTTGCTGCAGTCGTGGCTTTAAATCAGACATGGGCGCGGGAGATGCGCAATCAGGTGCTGGACGCATACCGGGTTTCCCCCGCTCCGCCGAACGCGCTTTTCCTCGCGAAAGTCGTGGGAAATTTTATTTTTGTTACAGTTCTTCAGGCATTGATGACGCCACTCTTTATTGTGTTTTACAATCTGCGCGCGCTTGGCCCTTCGTACCAATTGCCTATAGTTGCCGCACTCGGAACATGGGCATTGGTGGTGAACGGAACATTTTTTGCGGCGATGTCTTTGCGCACTCGCAGCCGCGAAATCATGCTGCCACTGCTGTTATTCCCCATCTCTATCCCCGCATTGCTCGCCATGGTTGAAGCCACGGGCGCCATCCTCACCGGAGAGTTTTCCGCCCGGTTCTGGATCGTCTTGCTTGCAGCCTACGATGTGGTGTTTACTATCGCTAGCCTCTTCTTATTTGGATTCGTGTTGCAGGCGGAATGAAGCGCGTTTTCCCCATCCTCGCGGTCCTTACGGGTGTGCTGCTGGGCTACGCTTTGTACCAGGCCCTGGTCGCCGCTCCCACTGAGCAGACCATGGGCCCCGTGCAACGTATCTTCTATTACCATGTGCCTTCGGCATGGACGGCGTTTATTCTTTTTTTCATCAACTTCTTTGCGTCGATTGTGTACTTGATCTGGCGCAACAATAAGGCCGATATAGTCGCCCTGGTCACGGCGGAAGTGGGAGTTGTCTTTTGCACGGTGGTGTTAGTGACGGGGCCGATCTGGGCGCGTCCGGTATGGGGAATATGGTGGACCTGGGATTTGCGTCTAACCCTCACTCTTGTGCTGTGGCTGATATACGTCAGCTATCTGGTGCTGCGCCGATTTTCCAGCAGTGGGCAAACGCCTTTGCTAGCGGCAGTGTTAGCCGTGTTCGGTGCCCTTGATGTTCCGCTGGTCTATTTTTCCATCTGGTTTTTCCGCACGCAGCATCCGCAGCCGGTGATTGGGGGAGGCGGTTCCATTGATCCACGCATGCTGCATGTGCTGTTAATTAACTGGCTGGCATTTTCTTGCTTCGCAGCTTTGGTATGCTGGGCTCGCTATCGCCTGGAAGTGATGCGCAGGGACATGGACGAAACCCTGGCCCTTGAGGCGCTGCTCGAACCTCACGGCTCAAACGCTCGGAGCTCGCCAACTGGAAGTGCTGGATGAGTTATCTTTACGCCGCATACATCGCAACCTGGGTGATCCATATTGGTTATCTGACAATCCTTGTGCGCCGCTACGCGCGGCTTAAGAATGAAATCTCGCAATTCAAATCGCGAGCTGAAGAGCACAATTGAAGCATCGACTTTACGTTAGGGGGATAGCTCGAATATCCCTCCCCAGCCATCCGTTCCGCCCGTAGTGGTCGAGCCGTAGAGACTGCCTTTAGAATCGAAGATCAGACCCGAAGCTGGATTCCCTCCATCATTTCCGCCCGTGAAGCTGTGCAACACACTCTCGTTCCACTCTCCATTTGACGTGCTGGTCAGCTTAAATGCCACTCCACAGCCATAAGCGCAGTTGGAAATACCACCGTTGTAAGCGGTGCCGTAGACGTTGCCTGTCGAATCCAAAGTCAAGGCGGGGCCAGCCAGAGCTCCGTCCGCGCCACCAGTAAAGGTATGGAGCACGGTCTCTTTCCACCTGCCATCGGATGTTGGCGACAGCTTGAAAACCACCCCGCACCCGCCATAGCCTCCGCACCCTTCGGCATCTCCGCCCGTTGTGCCATAGAGGCTGCCGGTTGAATCGAAAATCAGGCTGGAGCCGCTGGGCATGGCTCCGTCCTTTGCCCCCTTGAAGGAATAAAGCACGGTCTCTCTCCATTTGCCATGTGACGTCGGCGTCAGTTTGAAAACTACGCCGCATCCATAGCCTCCGCATCCGGGTCCGTAGCCGCCACGGGTGGTGTCGCCATAAAGGTTCCCAGTGTTGTCGAAAATCAGGCCGCCGCTAGGTTGGCTTCCGTCCTTACCCCCCGTAAACGAATGGAGCACCTTTTCCTTCCACGTCCCGCTGGAAGTGGGCAGCAGCTCGAAAACTACCCCGAGGCCGCGACTACCTCCTAGCACGGTCGTACCGTAGAGGTTGCCCGCCGAGTCGAATATTAAGCCGGCATAGGGACTTCCTCCATCGTCGCCGCCACTGAAAGCATAGAGCACACTTTCCTGCCACTTGCCGCTCGTGGTAGGCGTCAGTTCGAAAACCACACCGCATGCTCTGAAGGCGCAACTGCCGCGCCCGCCTTCGGAGGTGGTGCCGTATAGGTTGCCCGCAGAATCAAATACAAGACCACTATAGGGAACCGATCCACTCTTACCCCATGCAAAGTCATGGAGGACGATTTCTTTCCACTTGCCTCTAGGGGTGGGCGTCAGCTCGAACACGGCCCCACACCATCCGTTTGGGCAGTTGGGATTGAAGTAGCCTCCCGCTGAGGTCGTACCGTAAAGGTTTCCCGCCCGGTCGAAGATCAGTTTGCCTGATGGGCTTCCTCCCTTTCTCCGACTGGGAAAGTTAAGCAGCACTTTTTCGTCGGCAGACGTCGCATGGTTTGCTGGGATCGCAGCCGCATCTACTGGCGACAGTCCGGTTGTCTGCTGTGGAGGGGCGGCGACACTCGCTGTCGTGAGCACCGCAAGAATTAGGGGGATTCCGATCAGCGTCCTTTTCATGGCCAATTTCCTCCCATGGCCTCCGAGATAATTCGGGAGAGCAGAAAAACGACACTAAAACTGATGCGAAGTGTGGTTCTGGCCAAGATCAATGTCAAGTAAAATGTTGCCTCTCAGCTGCCACGGATTCTTGGTCATACCGGCATCTCCGGCCAGTTCGACCTGCATCTGACGAATCTCAGGGCGAAGAACAGGTTCCGCATCTTGACAGGCTATCCGTCAGATGTTTAAGTAATTACTTACGTTTTGACTCATTTTTGGTGACAGGTGCGCAATCCGCTTCGCGGGCGCGACTCGGGGTGACGTTTGCACGCCGTTTCTTCTTCCTCTCCCTGAAATCGGGAAAAGACAGCGCGGGAAATCGGAGGAGTAAGTGAGATTGAATCGCCATCGGTCGGGAAAAACTTGTTCGCAATCCCGCGTGCTCATTGCTGTCGCGTTCTTAATCGTGCTTGGAGCCCTGGTTATCAGTTTGGCTCCTTCTGCAGCAAAATCGCAGGTTAACAAGGCAGCGGATCCTTCCCGGCTTTTTGCCTCCAATCCTTCTCCAAATACCCACGCCCAAGATCGCCGCGAAATTTTTGCCACCTACGGGCATCTCCCACTCATCTTTGAGCCGAACCAGGGACAGACTGATGCGAAAGTTAAATTTCTGTCGCACGGCCGCGGTTATGGACTCTACCTTACAGATCAGGAAGCTGTGCTTGCGTTACAGCATTTCGTGGGCAGTTCTCGAAATGCCGGCACATCAGTTGTGAGCATGAAGTTGTCGGGAGCCTCATCCGTTGGTGAGCCGGTTGGCGATGATCCACTTCCTGGCAAAAGCAATTACCTCATAGGCAACGACCCTGCCAAATGGCACCGCGACATTCCTCAATTTGCGCGTGTGCGCTACCGCAAGGTGTATCCCGGCATCGATTTGGTGTACTACGGCGATCAGGGACAAGTGGAATATGACTTTGAGGTTTTGCCAGGCGGCGATCCGAAGGCCGTCGCTCTGAAGTTTAGCGGTTCCCGAAACCTGAATATCGACGCGAACGGTGATCTCATTCTTGCGCTTGAAGGAAGCAATGTGCGATTGCAGGCGCCGCGCGTCTATCAGAAGGTTGGAGCCGAAGAGCGAAGCGTTGCTGGCCGCTTCGAATTGCGTGGCCAGGGGAAAGACGAAGTCGGTTTCGAAGTGGGCCCGTATGATCGGACTCGGACGTTGATCATTGATCCGAAGCTCGCCTACTCGACTTACCTGGGCGGAAGCGGAGCAGAGAGTTGTTCAGCCATCACCAACATGGCTTTTACTCCAGGTTGTCCTGCGATCGCCGTCGATGCTGCCTCGAACGCATACGTGGCCGGCGCGACCAACTCGACTGATTTCCCGCAAACAACTGGTGAATACCAGCCTGCTTTAGGCGCTGGGGCAACTGCCAACGCATTCATTGCCAAGTTCAATTCGATCGGGCAGTTGGTGTTCGCTACGTATCTGGGCGGAGATCGCACCGACTACACGGCAGGAATTGCTGTCGATTCCGGTTTTGATATTGTCGTGGCGGGCACGACTAACTCGGGCAATTTCCCGACTAACGGAAGGAATGCGGCTTTTCAGGCTACGCCCGTTACCGGCGGCGAGCACGTTTTTGTGAGCAAACTTGATCCGACGGGAAGAACGCTGCTCTACTCAACTTATCTTTCCGGCAGTGGCGTGGACATTGCTTCGGGCGTCGCGCTCGATCCTGGCGGCAACGCTTACGTAACCGGGACAACCACATCAACAGAATCACAAACCGGATTCCCATCCACCGTCGGCGCTTATCAAGTCGCTTCGAAGTCCACTAACCAATTTTTTTTCACCAAGGTGGATCCCAATGCCAGCGGCTCCAGCAGCGTGCCGTATTCAACCTACATTGGGGGCAGCAGCCCCAGCACCGGCTTAGTAGCCGGTGGCGGCGTCGCTGTTGACGGCAGCTCAAATGCGTACATAACCGGGGGAACGAATTTTACGGACATGCCCTTGCTCAACGCCTACCAGGCGACCAACGAGGGCGGATACGACGTGTTCGTAGCTAAGATCAATCCCGCTGGTGTCACTGGTACGCAGCTCTTGTATGCAACTTATCTGGGCGGTTCCGGAGACGATTTTGGCTACGGCATCGCTGTTGATTCGGGCGGCGACGCTTACGTCACGGGCTCAACTCAGTCGATTGATTTCAATGTGACAGGGGCCTCGTCCACGGCGCTGCAACCAACTAACGGCGGGGGCACGGACGCGTTCGTCGCCAAACTCGGAATTCCTTGTACCGGCACGAGCTGTACTACATTTGATGTTCCCCTGAATTACTTTACTTACCTTGGCGGCTCAGGTACGGACATCGGTACGGGCATTACGGTCGACAATACTGGCGGAGCTCGCATCACTGGCCTGACAAATTCCACAAACTTCCCCATCGTCGGCAGCGCGGTGCAGACTACTTACCAGGGTGGCCTCAGTGACGCATTTTTTGCCCGGGTGGACACAATAGCCACTTGCAGCCCCATCAATAATTCCAGTTGCGTTCCCACTAGTACCACAAGCTACTTCGGCGGAAACGGCACTGATATAGGCACCGGAATTGCGGTGGATCAACAGGGCTCCAGCTATATAACTGGAGAAACCAACTCCACCAACTTCCCTGTACTGAATCCCGATCGAGGCAATCTTGACGGGCCGAGCGATGCGTTTGTCAGCAAGCTTGCCCCGGTTCTTAACTTAACTATGCCGACGCCGAACGCCGTTCCTCTGTTCGTCGGAGTCGGTAGCCAGGTGAGTTTCGCTTATACCATCACCAATAGCGGCGAGTTTACGAACGGAGTGACTTTCACGGATTTCCTACCAGCAGCCGGTGCGACCTTTGTTTCTGCGACCGCCAGTCCGGGCACTTGCGGTTCTCCCACTAACAACACCGTACTGTGCAACATTGGAACGCTCAACGCTGCCGCTACTGCCACCGTCACCGTGATTGTGACCCCGGTTGCTCCGACGTTGCCGGGAGGCACCGTGAGCTTAGGCAATAGCGCTTCAGCTTTTGTCGGACAATCCTTGTTAGCGACAGCGAGCGCCAGCGTCACCGTAAATGACTTTACCCTGACCGTCGCCCCAGCCACAGCTACGGTTCCGGCTGGTGTTCCGGCGGTATTCACCGCTACAGTTACGCCGAGCGCAACTAGCGGTTTTCCAGATAGCGTATCGATTTCTTGTGGGAGCGGTTTGCCCACCGGAGCGACATGCGTCCCGGGAAACAATAACCCCATCCCCAATCTCAACACCGGCCCGCAAAGTTCGCAGCTCATAATCAACACGACAACCCGCGTGACTACCACCACTGACCTGCGCCATGGAAGCGGCCCGGGAATTCCGCTGTACGCCACATGGTTGCCAGTGTCGGGTCTGGCGTTGCTGGGCGCGGGATTGGGCGGCAAGCTCTCTCGCAGGCGTCGATGGCTGATTGCCCCGTTTACAGGAGTAATGCTTGCACTCATTCTGCTCCTGCCCGGCTGTCACACTGCTGCGACAGTCACGACTACGACTGGCACTCCTGCGGGAACTTATGCGGTGACTGTGGACGCCGTGTCAGGCAACGCCACGCGGACTACTCTAGTGACGCTCGTCGTGCAATAACCGAAACCTAATACCCAACGAACGAACGGCTGCACCTAACGCCCCCTATTTCATCAATTACGGTATTGGGCTGGGCCGTACGCATGAGAGTCGCCATCGCCAGTCGACCTTGCCGGGTCGGATACAGCGTTTCAACAGTTGTTGCTCGCAGCAAGGCAGAAGGATTGACCTCTCCGGATTTTTGCAGGTGTGAGCTGATTCCCTGAGATTTTGCGCTTCTATCAGTAGAGGCCAGAGCGCCTCAATTTCGTCAGGGAGGAGATCCATGAAAGACATCAAGGTGAGTGCGCGAACTGTGCTGATATTCGCTCTTACTTTTGCGTGTTTCGCTAATACCTCAATCGCACAACAAGGTCCCGCCGTCGCTCCTATCAACTTGGTAGCCGGGGTCGGCGGCCCTGTTTCGACCTCGAGCCAATGGGAAAATTATTCAGCGCTGAATCTGATCGCGGGTGCTTTTATCTTCCCGGCGGTTTCTGGCGTAAAAACCACGGTCTTGTACATCGGTTTCACGGCAGGAACCGAGGCGGACATCGGCAATATGGTTCTTTACACGACCAAGCGCGGGAACTACAAAATCTCGGCGGTAACACCCGTAAAGTTAGGCGGAGTCTCCAACCCGATCATTTCGTTGACTAACAAGAAAGTCTGTCCCGCACAACCCATAAGCGTCACCAATCCGTGTGTCATTCGACTGGACCCGATAAAGCTCTCGCCAACGACTCTGTCGGACTATTACTTTGTGATGTATCTCGGTAGCAACTCAAACAACCAGTCCGTGGGTGCCGCCAATGCGCAATACCCAATTACCAGCCTTACGGGATGGTATCTGTCGGGCGATCAAACCCAGCTCAAAGTTGGCAACTCGATCCCATCCGGCTACAACGGAACCCATCCGTATTTTCTCTTGTATGTAATGAACAATTAGCCAGCAAGGGAGCGGGCCTGTACTCATGCGCGAGTCTGATTCGCTCCCCTTTAATTCTTGCCAGCCTCGTTTTTCTCGTCACAAAAAATCTGAATATGCACGACACCTAATGTAGGGGGACTCGAACCGGCCTTCTGCAGAGCTTGTAGAAGAGCTCGGACTTGCGCAAACGGGCAACCCGCCTAAGTTCTGAAGCCTCCAATCCCGCATAAAACTTGGGTGTTCTTAACCAAAGGAGCAATTGTGACAAAAGTTCGTACGAAGTCGATTCCGAAAACTAACTGCCGAAGCGCCCTCATCTCATTGACGACTCTCATCGTACTGGCGCTGTTCACTGTGGTAAGCGGAACGGCGCAAGCTCAGACCTACACCGTTCTCTACCAATTTAAGGGCGTGCCTGACGGATATGCTCCAGCAGCAGGTCTATTTCGGGATGCAAAAGGAAACCTTTACGGCACCACTAGCCTTGGTGGCGATCACAACTGTAAGAACCAGGGCAATGGCAAGGGATGCGGGACAGTATTCAAGATCGATACTGCCGGCAAGGAAACTGTTCTCTATAGTTTTGACGGGGAACACGGACAAGACCCGGTTGCGGGCCTAGTTCAGGATGCGGAAGGCAGCATCTACGGGACCACTAAGATGGGTGGTCCTTCCGGTTTGGGCACGGCGTTTAAGCTGACGTCAACGGGTAAGGAAACGGTGCTGCATAATTTCAGTGGCGGAGCTTCGGGTTCGTACCCCGAGGCGCGGTTCCTGAGAGACTCATCGGGAAATCTTTACAGCACCACATTTTCGGGAGGGAACTCTACCCAAAGTGGCGTCCTGTTCAAGGTCGATAAAGCTGGCCACGAAAGCGTCCCATACACCTACACTTGCTACAGTTGCTATGGCGAATCCGGAGGGGGATTCGGCATGCCTGGCGGCAGCGTGATCCGGGACTCGGCAGGCAATTTCTACGGGGGCGCCTTTGGCGGACCACCAAGCGGTCAGTGTCAAAACGCTGGATGTGGCGCGGTTTACAAAATCAGTAAAGCCGGCGTAGGAACGATCCTTTATGCCTTTACCGGAGGAACGGACGGCATGTGGTTCGGCCCCGGCGATGTGGCCATGGATGCCGCGGGAAATATCTACGGAACAACCGCATACGGCGGCAATACTGGGTGCAGTTTCGAACAGTTTGGCTGCGGCATCGTTTTTAAAGTCGATCCGAAAGGAAACGAGACCATTCTACATCGCTTTACAGGCGGATCGGACGGCGGTTTCCCCAACAATGGCGTGGTTCTGGATTCGAAAGGGAACGTGTACGGAACCACCCGCGTAGGTGGACGCGTTAACGCACCTGCTTGCTACAACAACATCAGCGGCAACGGCTGCGGAGTGGTATTCAAAGTCGATCAGAACGGAACCGAGACTACGCTATATGCATTCAAGGGCTTGAAAGATGGCGGAGGGCCGAATCCTGACTTAATCAGGGACGCAGCGGGCAATTTCTACGGCACGACTGCATACGGCGGAAAAAACAACAACGGCGTCGTGTTCAAGATCGCACCGTGATGGCACGCGCTTAGGTCGATTGTCCACTATGACAAAACTGGTGGCGGTCTGTGCCACAAGCCGCCACCTGGATCCATTGCGTCCAACCTGATCAGCAATCTACGGAGTCAGTTCGAATACAGATCCCCAAGTAGTCGCAAAGTTCCCTGGCTGTGTGCCGTAGAGATTACCGGCGCTGTCTCGGACCAACCCTCCGTTGGGATGTTCCCCGTCCGATCCATCCTTGAATTTGTAGAGCGTAGTTTGTTTGCCGGCTGTATCCAGTTTGAATATCACGCCGCAACCGTCCCCTCCGTTGCAGGACAGAATTCCTCCCAAGGACGTCGTTCCATACAGATTGCCATCGGCGTCCTGCGCCAGTGGACCGTTGGGAAGTCCGCCGTCCGCACCCAGCTTAAACTTGTAGAGCACGGTCTCTTTGCCGGTCTTATCCAACTTAAAGACGGTGCCGCACCCGACCCGCTGGTTGCAAGACAGGTCTCCACCCCATTCGGTGGTTCCGTACAGGTTACCGGCGGCGTCGCGGATCAGAGGACCGCTGGGGTAGATGCCAGCGGTCCCGGGAAGCTTGAATTTAACAAGCACCGTTTCTTTGCCAGCCGGGTCAATCTTGAATATCGTGCCGCAGCCGCCATTGTGACACGAAGTGACGCCCCCGGCAGTGGTTGTGCCATAAAGGTTGCCAGCCTCATCCCGAATTAAGCCAGCCTCAGGATCTGCGCCGTCATATCCGTTGAAGCGATGCAGGACGGTAAACTTTCCCGATGGCGAGATCTTGAACACAACGCCGCAACCATTCATGTCGCCAATGTCACAACCTTCGGTGTCGCCGCCAATCTCAGTGGTTCCATAGAGGTTCCCGTCCGGATCGAAGATCACGGTGGAGAATGGATTTCCGCCGTCATGACCGCCGGTGAAACTGTGAAGTACGGTCTCTTTACCGGTCTTATCCAGTCTGTAAACCGTACCCATGTTGGAAGTGCCGCCCAGGAAAGTGGTTCCGTAGAAGTTGCCGGCAGCGTCTCGCGACAGGCCCGCCCCCGGGTATGCGGCATCGGGATTATCTTTGAAATCGTAGATTACGGTTTCTTTGCCGTGGGGAGTTATCTTAAAAACCGTTCCACAGCCTTGTGGCGGGTTGCAATTCGAGTAATTGATGTCGCCGCCTTCCTCGGTTGTACCGTAAAGGTTTCCGGCCGGGTCGCGTACCAAAACGTAGTTGGGAATGCCGCCGTCTGTGCCGTTGGTGAAGTTGTAGAGAACTTTGAGGGTCTGGGCGCTTGCGGGCTGGATCACTGCGCAAAGCAGCAAAAGTACGATACCGAACATCGAGGGGGGATTTACCGCAGGAATGTGGGTCGTGGTTGACCGCTTATTCTCAAGATGTGCAAAGCTCATAATCAGATTCGCTCCGGAAAGAGGGACTAACGTTGAATTCAGTGGCGAGATTTAGAATCGCGGAATAGCGGTTGTGGTTGTCCCAGTGATGGGCGGGAATTGCTTAGAGCGGGCTATTTAAGGCGGGAAAGATGTGTTGAATCCTGACCGGACATCCACTGACTCGCGCGTTATCTACGCGCCAGCAGAAAGCTTATGGCTCTTGGATTGGGCGATGCCGTATTGCCGAATCTTGTATAGCAGGGCCTTATAGCTGATTTTTAAGAGCGCGGCAGCCTGTTTGCGGTTCCAGTTGGTTTCGTCGAGCGCTTTGCTGATGGCCTCGGCTTCGGCGCCGTCCTTGGCCGTCCGCGCTAGAGATTTTAATCCGCCAGCCGAATCGCCGTTGTCTTGCGCTGCCGACTCGAACTGAGCGCCGCTGCTATCGCCCTTCGGACTCAATTCTTCGATGGCTAACTTCTCATCTCCGAGAACGAGATAACGTTTGACGAAATTGTTCAATTCGCGCAGGTTTCCCGGCCACGAATAATCCTGGCATGCCTGCAGCAACTCCGCCGAGAGTGGCAACGGCGGTCGCGCGTAGCGCTCCGACATGTTTGCCATAAAGTGCTTTAGCAGGATGGGAATTTCTTCTTTACGCTCGCGCAATGGCGGGACCTGCAGAGTAAAAGCATTGAGCCGATAGTAAAGATCTTCACGCAGCCTTTTGTTAGCCAGCGCTTCGGGAATGTTGATGTTGGTCGCGGCCAGGATCCGCACGTCGACCTTGATCATGGACCGGCTGCCCAGCCGGGAAAACTGTTGGTCCTGCAGCACATGCAGCAGCTTCGCTTGCAGTCCCGGGGGCATCTCGCCAATCTCGTCGAGCAGGATGGTGCCTCGGTTGCACAGTTCGAACTTTCCCGGCTTAGCGTGATTGGCGCCGGTGAAGGCCCCCGCTTCATAACCGAACAGTTCGCTCTCCAGCAAGTCCCCAGGGACCGCGGCGCAGTTCACTTTGAGGAAAGTGCGATGAGCGCGCGGAGACAGTTTGTGAATCAGCCGCGCCATCACTTCTTTTCCGGTTCCGCTTTCGCCCAGCATGAGTACCGGGATATCTACATTAGCGACGAGCGCAGCCTGCGAACGCAGCTTACGCATAACCGGACTTGCGGCTACAAAAAATATGTCGTCGCCGACTTCTTCCAGCTCACCTGGATAGTTCTGCTTATTAGTGCCCAGGCACTGGTCGATTACCGTGTCCAGTTCACTCTTCTGGAAGGGCTTGGTCAGGTAATCGTGCGCCCCGAGGCGAATTGCCTGCACGACCTTGCGCGTGTCGCTGACACAGGAGAGCATCACGACTTTCACGCCGGGCTGAAGTTTTCGCAACTGTTCCAGTGTCTGGATGCCGTCAATTCCCGGCATAAGCAGGTCGAGCAGCACCAGTTCTGGACGCAAGCCTTTTTGCACTCGCTCGACGGCTTCTTCGCCGGTGCTCGCGGTCTCAACTTTATAATCGTCTACTTCGAGCAAAGTGCGGATATAACGCAGCATTCCCGGTTCATCGTCGACCAGTAGAATGTTGTGGGCGGCAGCTTTCATTTGCTTTTCCCTGGGTTCATCACGTTGTGGTTTGCTGACGAGGGAGGAAGTAGAGGAATAATGAACGAAAATTTACAACCCGCGCCGGGGTCGCTCTCCAGCCAGATTTTTCCACCCATACCAGCAATAAGGCGGCGCGCAATCGCGAGGCCGAGGCCCATTCCCGACTGGCTGTCACTTTGCGGCATTTGGAAGAAGTCGTCGAACACTTCGATGTGATATTCAGCCGGGATTCCCGGACCGGTATCCGAGACGCTTACCTTCACGGAATTTGGATGAGAGATCGTCTGCCGGCGGCGTTCCAGGGGGTTCTCCGGATTAGCCACACTGCGACGCTCCCACATATAAGGCTCGGCGTGCAACCAGACCGTCCCACCCGCAGGCGTAAACTTGGATGCATTCTCCAGAAGATTCGAAACCACCCGTTGCACCTTGGCGACGTCGAAAGCAAACTCGGTGAGTTTTTCGTTGGCCAAGAAGTACAAAGCCAGACCTTTTTCCTGAAAGGAATGCGACCACAGGCGACAGACTTCCGACAGACAAGTATTGAGATCGCCCGGTTCGAAATGCATCTTCATCTCCCCGATTTCGAGGACGCTAAAACTCAGGAAATCTTGGATGAAGCGCTGCAAACGTTGGCCGCTGGTGCGCATGTCGCCTAGAATCTCGCGCTGGCGATCGTTTAGCCCACCAAGCTTTTCGCTTTGCAAAAGTTCCACGTAGCCATTGAGAATCGCCAGCGGAGTTTTAAGATCATGGGCAGCAGAGGCCAGGGCGTTGGTAGTGCGCTGAAACCGCTCCTGTAATTGGTTAAACTGTTGCAATAGGTCTTCGCTGCAACTTGGGTTAGGGCAATCTGTCTGACCCTCCGGCTTCGATGGACACAGCTCCGAATACCCGGCTTTCGATTGCTTCCCTTGCGGCAGACAGGTCTTTTCAGGCGTCGCAGCCATTGCTTTAAACCCAGTGATTAGTATGCAGAGGGAGGGGGCACTCAACTCGCTGAGGTGAATGCTAACTCTGGTGATGCTATGACATGGATTCTGACCATGTCAACGGAAAACGCAAGGAAGTAGTCACGGAAGGGAAAAAGCTTGCAGCCAAAGGGAGTTGACCGTTGTTGGAAACGGTGCGCGTAAGGCGAACAAAGAGCAAATACGTGAGTGCTTCCCATCTGACCCTGTGCCCTTATTTCTGATAATGGATTGGGCTACGCGACTACTACCAGTATAGTTGTCCCAACTTTGCACTCCGTTTGGCCCCCAAGATGCGGTAAACGATGGGTTAAATCCATGCTCGGGAGTCTGCGGTTGAAGCGACGAAGCCCGGAAATCGAAAACCGGAGGTGGCCGCGTTTGCCGCTGGCAATCCCGATCTTCGTCCGCAGTCGCGACGAGGAAGGACGGGAATTATTGGAATTCGCAACAGCTCTCAATATTTCCGCCGGAGGTGCGCTGGTTGCAGTGCGCCGCTCCTTGCCGCTCTCGGCGCAGGTTTCTCTCGAGATTCCCAGCGCTCCTTTGGTTTCCGGTAATTCATTCCCTAAGGCGTCCCGAACCCTGCGGGCGCGAACCGTACGCGTGACTCATGTCGACGGTTATCACCTTCTCGGTCTGAAGTTTTCCCGCCCGCTGCTACCCGAGACACATTCCGCAAGGCCAGCCAGCCGAAGGAAACTTAGTTCTACTGTGTGAAAAGTTTTTCCTATTCAAAAACCTGGGTATGAGCCCTCCTTCCACGGTCTTTTGCGCCTCAAAACTAAGGCGCCAATCCAGTTTAAGTCGTTGAAAATCGGACGTTAAAGTAATCTCCAAAGTGGTTACTAGGTACTTGCCGAATTTGGCTCTTGGGGTGCACACTGAAGGCCGGGTAGAGGAGTCTTACGCAAGAAAATGCCTATCTCAACGACAAATTCTGTCAGTTCCTTGGTTCATCCACTAGGCGAGTTTCCTCCAGATGCAATCATATTTGGCAAGTCAGAAGCGATGCAGTCGCTCCGGGCCCGCATGGACAAGGTGGCCAGCGCCAATGTGCCGGTATTAATTCATGGCGAGAGCGGCACTGGCAAAGACATTATTGCCCGCATGATCCATGGATTGTCTCCGTGGAAAGGCGGACCGTTCGTTAAGGTGAACTGCCCAGCTATTCCCGGAACCCTGCTCGAAAGCGAGTTGTTTGGATACGAGAAAGGGGCTTTCACCGGAGCGTACGGAACCAAGCCGGGGCGGGTAGAGATGGCGCATCGCGGCACCCTTTTCCTCGATGAAATTTCTGAGCTTGATCTCGCCCTGCAGTCGAAGTTGCTGCAACTGCTGCAGGACGGTCAGTTTTGCCGTATCGGCGCCCAGGAAGATAAAAAAGTTGAAGTTCGCATCGTCTGCGCCACCAACCGCCAACTGGAGTCGGAAATTGAAAATGGTACCTTCCGTCAGGATTTGTACTACCGCATCAATGTGGTGAATTTGCGCATGCCGCCGCTACGCGAACGCCGCGGAGATATCGAAGCTCTGGTCCATTACTTCCTGGAATATTACAACCGCAAATATAATTGCCGTGCCCGCGCGCTTTCGTTGGATCTCATGGGCGTGCTGCAGAAGTATCATTGGCCGGGAAACATTCGCGAACTGGAAAACCTGATCAAGCGCTACGTGATCCTGGGCAGCGAAGAAGTAATCAGCAATGATCTGGTCGCCCGTCACGAGCAGGAATTTTTCAATCCCGAGATTAACCTGGATGGCCCAATCTCTCTGAAAGTCCTGACCCGCAAAGCCACGCGCGAACTCGAGCGCAAGATTATCCTGAAGGTCCTGCAAGCGCACCACTGGAACCGCAAACAAGCTGCGCGAGCTTTGTGCATCAGCTACCGCGCCTTACTTTACAAAATTCGGGACGCTGGCTTGCCTCCAAATCGCTCCACTCGCCGCCGTGAAGCCGCGGTCCCAGCAGCCGTAGCCGCAGACTGACGCGCGTCCGCATTACCCGCATGCTGACGGGCCGCTGGGCCCGTCAGGCACAGCCCAGCTGGGCGGCTCTTTTCATGCGAGGCCGGCTGCATCAGAACCAATCCGGGAAGGCCAGCTCCACTAACCCTGGAACCCAGTAAGAATAAAACTTCTCATCGCAGATTTTGTACTTCCCGTACTTCTTTCGGGCATACTGTCCCCAATCTGGACGCGTCCCGTCAATATCAGTAAATCTGTACTCTCGCGCCAACGCCCACGAACTGAATACCCGCCCACTCTTCGCCTGCACCTTCGAATCGGTCGCCAGAGCGACTATGGCGCGGCCGATGTACCTAGGAGATTCTGACATCATGAAATCCGTTGGAGCATCATTCTGGTCTTCGCTGTTCTGATGCGGATTTTTCCTCTTCCCCACATCCTTCCAATTAGACTCGCTCACTCCAAAATGATCGAGCACCGCTTCCGAACGCAAGAATCCTGGGGTTAGCGCTACTGATGTGATATTTCGTTTGCGTAACTCGCGGGACATGGCGAAGGCCAGCCGAATCACCGAAATTTTCACCAGATCATAAAAAAGATTTCCGCGGTAGGAGAAAAAGTCGCCGTCAGTAATCTCGAAAATAATTGCGCCGCGGTGGCCTAGCATCAGCGGCACCGCGTAATGAGAAGTGATGATGTGCGAGTGAACCGCTTGCTTCATCATCTGCAGGCCATTTTCGAGGTTGACCTTCCAGAATGTTTTTCCAAACTCGGTCAAAGCGTCGCCGCCCCAAATATCATTGACCAGAATGTCGAGGCCTTTGTGCTGCCGCTTGATGCGGGCGACCAGCTTTCTCACCTCGTTGGGCTCGGTATGATCCACTCGGATGGCTATCCCGGTTCCACCGGCTGCTGTCACCAATTCGGCAGTTTCTTCAATGGATTCAGGGCGAACTTTGGAATTACGTGCCTTGCCAGAAAGAGTAGGAAAACCGCCTCGCCGCGAGCTGCGTCCCGTGCAGTAGACCGTCGCTCCGGCTTCGCCCAATGCGATGGCAATACCGCGTCCGGCCCCGCGCGTGGCTCCCGCTACCAGGGCAATCTTGCCTTGCAACGCTTTGTTCCGCGCCTTGCTCGAAGCTTTAGTCATCGAACTTCACCTCCGTCCCGTTGCCCGAATCGCGCTTTAAGACTTCTTGTCCCTGGGTAACAAACCTTCGACCAGTGCTGCCCACTCGGCCGCAAGAGTTGGTCGATGAAAAGTGCGCCCAGCCCGCGCGTACCAATAGTCGGCATTCGACGCTGATCCTTCTTTGCGATGCAGATAGGCATGGACAGCCATACCTTCCATGGTTTCCAGTTCATCCACCAGCGCGTGGGCGCGTGTCCAATCGCCTTTCGCATCCCACCAAAGCGCGGCCAAAGGAGCTGTTAACTCGTGGGGCGGAAACGCGTCCGCGGCGGATGCTTTAAATTCAGCGGAAGTCATCTGCAGATCCTCAATCTCCTGCGAGTGCAATAATAAACAGTCATTTAGTAATGTCAAGTGGAAAATAAACGGCCATTCAGTTATTCTGGCTGCGTACGAAATTAACCTTAGATGGCCCCGCGCCCGCGCGAAACTTCCGACGCAGAAATCCTCGCCGCTACGGCGCGCGTCATGCAGCACCGCAGCCCGGTCGAACTTACACTGGCAGATGTTGCTAGAGAGGCCGGGGTTCATCCCGCCACGATCATTCAGCGCTTCGGCACCAAGCGGGAGTTGCTGTTGGCGAATTGCAGAGTTTGGACGGCGGATGTCCCCGGACAATTCGCCGCCGCCCGCGCGAAATACGGATCCCCGATTAAGACCCTGATTGGCATGTTCGCCGAATGCAGTAGCTTCGCTGCAACCCCGGAGTCGATGGCCAACGCTCTCGCCTATCTGCAGATCGACCTTACCGACCCGGAGTTCCACGCCGTACTCCTGACCCAATTTGCAACCACGCGTGACGAGACCAAGAAGCTGTTGGATGACGCCGTTGCCTCTCGCGAACTGAAGCCCTGCAACACCGCCCAACTTGCCCGCCTGGTCCAGCAAGTCAATGGCGGCGCCATGCTTGATTGGGCCGTGTACCGCAAGGGTTCGCTGGCCTTGTGGATACGCCGTTCTCTTGAAGATCTACTCGCGCCGTATCGATCGGTTAAGGGGATGCGCAGGTAGCAATATGAGCCGGAGTATTTTTAATTAAGATGTGCGGTCTCGCACTATCGAGGTAAGAACTGCGGTCAGACTGGGTGTCCATCGGAGGCCGCCGGCTAAGACTTCAACTGGGCCAACTGCTTTTTCACTTCGTTGGCTTCGCCGTAGTTGGGATCGATTTTCAGCACGCGTTCGAGTTGTTGGCGGGCGAGATTGTTGTTGCCGGTTTTTTCGTAAGCGAGTCCGAGATGGTAGTGAACGGTGGCTTCGTCCGGATTTTTGTTTTTCTCACCCAGCTTGAGCGCTTCCTGGAAAAGGTCGACGGCTGACTGATACGCGCCCTTCTGATAAAAGACCCAACCCAGGGTATCTGCGGCGGTGGGCGAATCCGGCATGCCGCGGCGAGCGGTCCGGGCCAGCGATAAAGCCATATCAACATTTCCGCCCGACTGTAACATCACGTAGGCGAGATTGTTTGAAGCCAACGGGTTTTCCGGTTTGATCTCGAGCGCCTTTTGATATGCATCCTTGGCATCGTTCCAATCCTGTTTTCGTTCGTAAAGTTCGCCCATCAGGACGTAGAACATAGGCTCGCGAGGATTATTTTTAAGCGCCTGCTGGTAGATGGTGACGGCCTGGTCGGGAGAACCCTTTGCAACTTCAACCTGGCCCAGCTTTAGCAGGGCATCGGCATTATAGTTGTCGAGATCGCCAGCTTTTTTGAATGCGGCCTCGGCGCCATCGAGGTCTTTCTTTTTGTTAAACAGCGCCGTTCCCAGCAGATCGTAAAAGTTGCTGCTATTCGGCGACTTGGCAATTTGAGCATTTGCGGCTGCGACGGCTTTGTCGGTCTGGTTCTGTGCCAGATAGGTATTCATGAGGCCATTGAGCGCGTCGTTTGAATTGGGATCGCGGTCAAGCGCCAGCTGGTAGGCTTTCGCGGATTCGCTGTACTGCTTTTGCACCAGTTGCAAATTTCCCAACTGAATATAGCCGAGGGCGCTTTGCGGGGCGACGTCTATGGCCTTATGCGCATCCTCGTTGGCGGCCGCGAACTGCTTGCGATTGATTTTGGCCAGGGCCCGCATAGCGTATCCATCCGGTGATGCGGGCTGCAAATTTATGATTTGCGTGGCGGCCTGTTCCAAAGTGTCCATGTCGCCACGGCGCGCGGCGGCCATGGCTAAGGCGCGTTGCGCCTCAACGAGGTCGGGACGCGCGCGGACTGCTTTGCGGAATTCCTCGATTGCACGCTCAGAATTGCCCGACTTATCTAAAGCCAGCCCGAGATGGTAGTGGGCTACGCCATTATCGGGATCGTTCTTGAGCACGTTCTGCAGAGTTTGGGTGGCTTCAGCGGCTTGTCCTTTACGAAGCTGAATCTGCCCACGATAGATAAGCGCATCGTTGTCACTGGAATTGCTGGCGAGGACCGCATCCGTCAGCTTGCTGGCCTCGTCGAGACGGTTTTTCAGAATGAGCAACTGAATGTAGTTCTTCTCGACTTGCGCATCTTTCGGATGATCATGAAAAACTGCAGCGTATTCAACCACGGCTTTATCGAGATCGCCCGTGGCAAAATAAAAGTCGCCAAGCATGCGGTAGCCGACAGAATTGTCGGGAAACTTGTTCTTGACTTGCTTGAGGAACGCTTCTGCATCGGCCTTGTTGCCCTGCGCCATGTAAAGGCGGGCGAGAGCGGCAGGCGGATCGGGGTTCTTCGGATCGAGATCCATGGCATGGCGCAATTGCTGTTCGGCTTCGGCGAAGCGGCCACGCGACTGGTAATAGCCTGCCAGAGCCAATTGAGCCTGAATTGCCTGAGGGTTTGTTTCGACCGCCTTCTTGAAATTCAGTTCGGCGGCGTCGGTCTGACCCGCCCTTATCTGCAATAGCCCGAGGTCGAGATAAGGTTCCCAATTATTGGGACCGAGGGCAATGGCTTTCTGCATTTCCTGCATCGCTGCGGGAAAGTTTTGTTGTCCGATGAGGAGGTTCGCCACCGCCATGTGAACCTGCTGATTGTTAGGTTGATTTTGCAGAAGCTGATCGGTCTGCGCCTGTGCCTGTTTGAACTCGCGTCCTGCGATCAGCAGATTTGCCAGATCGATGCGGGCCTGATAATTGTTTGGCTGCAAGTCGAGGGTGCGCGCAAGTTCCTGGTACGCGGGATTCCACTGCTGTAATTTGAGCAGAGCTTGGGCCAAGCCGTAGTGCGCGTTGCCATAGGTGGAATCGATCTGAACCGCGTTCTTGAACTGAATTGCTGCTTCGCGATACTGGCCTTTATCGAGATAGTGCTGACCGCTTTCAAAATACTTCTGCTTGCGTACGTTGGGGTCGCGGGAGCAGCCAACAAGAAGAACAGCGATCAATCCCAGAGGCAGAATTAAACGAAAGATGCGAACACACTGCATTGCCGAACTCCCGCAGGCGCAGTTGCGCCAAGTGTTCTGTTGGGTCTCTACACCAAGGTACTGCAAATCGAGAGCAGGATAAAGTTACTGACGGCACTCCCAAGCGCAGTGCTTGGAGGGGGGACCGAGTTATTAACGGCTGGGTTGTGAACCGGCGGGCTGCATGTGATTCTCGAGCAATTGCAAAAGTGGTTCGCGCAAATTCGGTCCGCAGGCGATCAGGCCCGAGATTAGCGGATTGCGGCGGTTGCACTGCAGTGGACCATTCTCGAGCGTACTGACAAAGCCTCCGGCAGCGGTCACGAGAGCGACTCCGGCGGCGACGTCCCATTCGTTCTTGGGGACCAGGGTGAAAGTGATATCCACGAGGCCAGCCGAGACCAGGGCGAGTTTGTAGGCGACCGATCCCATGGGGCGAACCTGAAAATTCGCGCCCTCAAATTGCTTCCATTCTCCACGCTTGGTTTCGCTGCGGCTGGCCAACACTGTGGCGCCGTCCAGGGTAGTGCGCTGGCTGGGCTTCGCCGGTGTGCCGTTTAAGGTGACGCCTGATTCGAGTGAGCCGAGGAAAACTTCGTTGGTTGCAGGATTGCAGATTCCTCCCGCTACTGGGCGTCCATTCTCGACCATTGCGATGGAAACGCAGTACTCGGGGATACCAGCAACGAATTCGCGGGTGCCATCGAGTGGATCGACAACCCAGACGCGGCTTTTTTCGAGGCGCGTGTAATCGTCCGCGCTTTCTTCCGATAGCCAGCCTTCGCCATCGCGTAATAATTCCTTGCGAAGTACTGCGTCGAGCGCGCGATCGGCTTCCGTCACGGGATCATGGCCAATCTTGTATTCGGCTTCAATCGCTCCTGCGGTGAACCGGCTGAAAACAAGTCGTGCCGCTTCTATGGCGGATTGAATGCGCTGCAAGGTTTCGGCGTTGGAATTACTGGTCATGGGTAATTTGTAACTCAGGCCCAGAGCATGCGAGCGCCGGTTGCCAGCAATACCGCACAAAGCAACCGTCTCAACCACGGGACAGGAAGATGCGTGCTCAGCTGCGAACCCAGCACCCCGCCAGGGATAGAACCAATCAGGAGCGAGCCGACGAGATAAGGATCGATATTACCGAGGCGGAAATGCAGCAGGCTGGTCACCCCGGTCAGGATTACGGCATGAACAATGTCCGTGCCGACCATGACTTTTGGCGAAAAGCTATAGAACAACAACAGGAGCATCATAATGATGCTGCCCGAGCCGACCGATGTCATACCCACCAGAAAGCCCGCCAGCAGGCCAATCGCTGACATTCCGGCGAACGATTGCAGCGTCGGAGAACGGTGGGCCACGTGATCTTCAATCCGACTCTGGAAAAGCAATAGAGTCGGAATGCAGATCAAGAGGATCCCGACCGCCGTCGTAATGAAAGTATTGACGCCGGTGCCGTACACAGTGCGCAGATGGCCCAGCAGGCTCACTCCCACAATCGAGCCAGGGATGCTTCCTGTGGCCAGCGCCACCACAACTTTCTTTCGTACCGTCCCTTTGCTGAGGTGAACCCAGCTGGAACCGATTTTGGTGACGAAGTTGAAGAGGGCGTCAGAACCCACGGCTACAATTGGCGGTACGCGCAGCACAAAAATCAGGACGGGCAGCAGGAGCACTCCACCGCCCACCCCAGTCATACCGATCAGAGTTCCCACTACGAAGCCGATCAGAATCTTTTCGATAAGCATGCAAACTTCCGTACAAGGTCGTCAAGACTGTGCTTAACGACGATCAGGCCTGGTGTCCGTTTACTCCGATGAAGCCTTCGCGCTCGAGGTGCAAAATAATTTCCTGCGCTGCTTCTTCGGGACTCAGTTCTGCAGTATTGATCACAACTTCAGCATCCTTGGGTTCTTCATACGGATCTGAAATGCCCGTAAATTCTTTCAGGATGCCGGCGCGAGCTTTGGCATACAGACCCTTACGGTCACGCTGCTCGCAGGTTTCAACTGGCGTCGCGATGTGCACCAGGATGAAGCCGCCGACGGGTTCAATCATGTTGCGGACAGCTTTGCGAGTGCCGTCGTACGGAGCTATGGGAGCGCAGATCGCAATGCCGCCATTCTTGGTGATCTCCGATGCGACGTAGCCGATTCGCCGGATGTTGATATCACGATGCTCCTTGGAAAACCCCAACTCCGAAGAGAGATGCTTACGCACCAGGTCGCCGTCCAACAGCGTCACCGGGCGGCCTCCGGCCTCGAGAAATTTGGTTACAAGCACATTCGCAATGGTCGATTTGCCCGAGCCCGAAAGCCCGGTGAAGAAGATAGTCACGCCCTGCTTATGGCGTGGTGGATAACTACGGCGCAATTCATGTACAACTTCCGGATAAGTAAACCAGCTGGGGATTTCGCGCCCTTCGTTGAGGCGGTCACGCAATTCAGTGCCGGAAATATTCAGCACGCGCGAGCCGTTGGTCACTTCGTTGTCGGGCACGTACTGATCTTTGTCCTCGAGGTAGACCATCATGTTGAACGGAACCATGGTCACCCCGATATCAGCTTCATGTTTCTTGAAAAGTTCCTGGGCATCGTAGGGTCCGTAGAAATTCTTGCCGTCGGAATCTTTCCCCGGACCCGCGTGATCACGTCCAACGATGAAATGTGTTACCCCGTGATTTTTGCGGATTAATGCATGCCATATGGCTTCGCGCGGTCCGCCCATACGCATGGCGAGCGGCAGCATGGAAAGCTTCACGCTTCCAGCGGGGAACTTGGAAAGCAGTAACTGGTAGCAGCGCACGCGGGTGAAGTAATCAACGTCGCCGGGCTTGGTCATTCCTACCGACGGATGAATGAGCAAATTAGCTTCGACTTGTTTGGCAGCGCGGAAAGTAAGTTCAACGTGGGCGCGGTGCATGGGATTGCGGGTCTGAAAGGCGACCACGCGTCGCCAGCCTAAACGGGCAAATTCTGTTCGCAACTCGGCCGGAGTAAGACGCAGCGTGCGGAAATCATAATGCGAAGGCATTTGCAGGCCTTCAACGCTTCCTCCCACATACCAGGAATTGCCCTTATTCAGCAGGTAATCGACGCCGGGATGAACCGCGCTGGTAGTTCCAAATACGGATTTAGCTTCAGCTTTGCGGTCGGCTTGCCAAATCTCCTCAACATTTAGAACCGCTAGCATTACGCCTTCAGCATCGCGCAGAGCGACTTTGCTTCCCGGCTTCAAAGTCTTGGCAAACTCTTCTTTAACGTCCAAAGTGATCGGCATCGGCCAAAGAACACCACTGCTGAGCCGCATGTTGTGGCAGACGCCTTCGTAGTCGGCTTGGGTCATGAAGCCGCGGAGAGGCGAGAATCCTCCGCTAATCAGCAATTCAAGATCGCAGATCTGCCGCGCGGTCAAATCCCACGACGGCCATTCACGGGAGTGAGCCTTAAGTTCTGCGGTTCGTTCGGGCGTGGCAATAAGCTCGGTAAGTTCTCCGCCGTGCGGCGCAATGATATGGCTTGTTGAAGCGATCAAATCCTTACTCTCCTTGTAATGGCGGTGTGATTAAGTCTTGAAGCACGCAACATCATAACCTGCGTGCCATTCTGTCAATGAAGCAATAACGCTTGCGGGCAACGGAACCAGCGAGGGGCTAACTGGCAACGCGCCAGAATACCGTGAACGCAGCTGGGTAGCAAGTTCTTGCTGAATAAACCGAGTCAAGCCTCAGCAAGAGCAATTAGCATACCTTTACAACTTTTGGTTTGCTAGCCTATGTGACTATAAACAAGACAATTATCCGATTCGTCTGAACCGACCGTTCAGGTGCCTTGCTCAAGGTGGAAAAGCTTTGCACTGAAGCTGCAGTTCCGGCTCCGGGCCAAGTGAGTTCTGATAGCAAATCGCTCCACCATTTGCCAAGATATCTGTCAGTGCCAAACTATTCAGACGATAGAGCAAATCAAGGGCGGTGTAATTAGTTCTTGTGACCTTTACATGATTGTGGAATTTTGTCCTAAGGTGTTCGCCTTATATAAGCCTCGGGTCTGGACGGTATAGATTTTATTCAAATCAAGGCTGCCGACCCATCGGCAGGGGTCGTCAGCGGAGTGGGAACAATAACTCCATTTACAGTTTTGTCTGTGCCAAATACGTGACGCTATTCGATTTATTTATTGGTTATTTATCAATAACATAGGCGATGAGTGCAGACCCTAGAACCATTCATATTTGTTGCTCGTCGAGGCCGGGCTGTCCTATGCGTATTGGTTTGAAAGACTTGCTTCGAATGGTTTGTCATTGGAATGGCTAAGAGTGAAAAGCACAGAAGAAATCCAGCCTACTTGGCAGCCTGAATGCTATGAATTTCTGTAGCCGGTCGCACCTGCGGTACTTCCTTTTCGCGGCTGGCTGGCGAAGGCGCTGCCGGGAACTTAGATGCACACACCTTCCTGACGGCGTGAACTATTTCAACCCTTGGGGAAAGAGTAGACATGGAGGAAAAATCCGTTCGTTTGGGCCCACGGGAGAAGCAAATCGCCGAGTTGCTACTGCAAGGCTGCGACAATCAGGAAATTGCTTCCCAGCTCAAAATGGCCCGACGTACAGTCAAAGCGCACTTCAACCGTCTTTTTCAGCGTTTTGGAATTCGTAGTGGTATCAAGCGAGTCAAACTCGCGACAACTTTATACCGGAGGCAACTATGTTTGGAGGAGAGCGATACGGAAAACGCAGTCCCAACGAACGGGAACGGCGGGTCATCGAACTTGTCGCCCAAGGACTCAAGAATAGTGAAGTCGCAGAAGCCATCGGCACCACTGAACATGTCGTGAAGAACTATCTTCGCACTATTTATGACAAACTTGGACTCTGGAATCGAGTGGAACTTGCTCTCTGGTACGAGGCACGCCGGCACGAGAATCTAGCCCACGCATAAATCAGAGTGAACGGCACATTTAGACCCCTGGATCGCAGTCCCAGGGGTCTTTGCTTTTTTGCAGTGCCAAACGTTTGTTACAGATTCGCCAGGGAACTGGCAACATCACTCGCAAGTTTTTCTGGCAGCTGGTTCGAACTGGTCCAACTGCGCATCGCGCTGAGTTGTAAATTTTCCACCTGGAGTTTTGCCATACAGGTCTGAGCCCGAACAATAGTAGAGAGCCGTGTGCAAATCTACCCAAACCGGGGCGTTGGGATTTCCAAGATAAGTTGGAGCGGGCGGCATTTCCGCCAAACCCAAGCTTACCAGCAACTTTTCGAACAGCGTCAGACTAGGCTGAGCGGGATGTTTCGCGGCGACGTGGCTTTCGTCAGAACGCATACCCCATCCGGAAAGCACCACTAACAGCAGCAGGAGGGCAGCTCCAACATAAAGGTCGGCGCGATGTTTAGCCAGCCAGATCTGGCTCGGTGATTTCTCAGGTAAAATCGCCGGCAGGTCGACGGTTGGAGTTTCTGAATCTTCGGACGACAGCCCGTCAACTTGCGAAAGCACGAGAGACAAATCTTTTTTTGGCGGTGTTTCATCAGTAGTCGCTGAGGCAGATTGCGGATCAAGCGACGGCATGTCTGGAATCTGTGCCACCGGGTCATACGAGTCGCGAGAAAAGCCATCGGTGAAGTCGGAAGACGGAGCGATCATCGGCGGTACGACTTCCGTGCCTGCGCTATTTTCTGTTTTCCCAGGTCCGTGTCGTCCATCCTCGGTACTCGGTTGTAAAAGCCAAGGCGGCGCCCATTGATTTTCGAGGTCATCAGAGGGCAAAGCGGCCGGGCGTGCGGTCCCACACCTCCCGCAGAATAGTTCATGCTGTCCGAACTGGTATCCGCACTGCGGGCAGACAGTTTCGCGGCCCGATTTCGCACTAGACTCGCTATGAGGCATGCGAGGTCTGGCCGGAATTTCTCGTGGCGCGGTCACCCTGTCCATTGATTCGGTGGGCTTATTCTTTGGGACGACGTTACTAGCCGAGCCCACAGCAAGACGTTCGAGTTGCGGCTTAATTCGTTCCAAAGCCTCCAGCATGGCGGCGCGCTCAGCAGCGAGGGTTTCCTTCCATTCCCGATCCGCAGCTCGGGCAATGGCCTCGGTCATCAATCCTGCCATGAGTTGACAACTTCGCATCTCGGGTGAACGAACCGCATCAGTCCCCCCAAAGCGCACTTCGAGCAGGCCGCACAGATTGCCATCGTGGTGGAGCGGCAGGGCGATAGACTGTTTCTCCGGATGCTCCGTGCTGAACTGAGTAGACAGCTGACCGTCGGCGGACAGGCTGGTATCCATTGGCAAGCTGGTTCCGGTTAAGCTCGCTGCATCGCCAGTAGCTGCGCAATATTCAAATCGATTCTCACGCACCACCGCCACTGCCACTCCGGTGGCATGAGTTATTTTTTGCAGGCGCTCGACCACTACTGCGGCAGCGGCTTGCAAATCGTCGGGTTGCGTCCGCAGGAATTCCTGGGTTTCAACAATTTGCGCAAGTGCTTCGGTGGGATCGGGCGTGGGACGACTGACAACTTCGAAGGTTTTCTGCTCTTGCAGGACATGAGCAGCTTCCAGAAGTTGCTGGAACGTAGCTTCGTCCAGTGCCGGCTTCTCGCGTTCGGTGAGTATGGGACTCTCCAGATGTTTCTCCGCTCCGGGCTTGGGAGATTCTGTCATATCCGAATGCAATTGGCCGTCCAAAACGCTGGCTGCAGCGGCGTAACGCCTTGATTCTAGCAGCCCTGATTACGCCAAACCAATCCCCACGGAAGGTACACAAGTGCCTGCACTCCTTAGCATTATCGCCGTGTGGCAGACGATCGCTAAATACCAGGAGCTTGCGGATTTCTGGTGAAGCAGGGATGTGAAATTCCAGGTCCAGGAAGTTGGCAGAGTGTGCAAAGTAATGCGCTGTCTGGTCCCTGCCTAATGCTTCTTGGGGCCTTTGTTATTTGCAAGGCTTCGAGGACCTCACCGAAGGCGTCGTGGCGATCTTATCTGCGAACGTCCGATTCACCGGGATTCTATTTCGGAACCGATTTTTCCCATTTTGATCTGGCTAGACCTGGCCGTCTCTCTCTTTCATTTGTTTGGGTGTGAATTCAAAGGTCTTTAGCCCTCTGTGCGCACAGCGAAGGTTTGGCGAAGCACTTGCTTCTTGAATGGAGTCATTGAATCAACCCGCAAACGACGACTTGGATCTGTAGAGAGGGGTCATTATGTTGGATATCAGCGAGATCAAGATTACGCAACGCGACGAACAGGTGTTACATCTGCTGGTCGAAGGTTGCAG
>DASYOD010000165.1:0-26422 GCA_036008085.1 Terriglobales bacterium | reverse complement strand
GCAGTCTCATCGTGGCTCGATTGATCTATTGTTGACGGACGTGGTCATGCGCCGCATGAGCGGTCCGGAATTAGTAGATCGGCTTAACGCGACGCATCCTACGCTGAAAGTCGTATATATGTCGGGCTATACCGGCGAACTTATGGCAGAACGCGATGTTTTGAAACGAGGCATAACCCTCTTGGAAAAGCCCTTCACCCGAACCGCGCTACTGAATACGATTCATAACACCCTGGGCTGAACTAGCCGACAAAGTCGTGACCCGAGTCGTCCCGCACCCTAAAGATTTCATTCCGAGTCAGCAGGAACTACCTCGATCCCGCTTCGCTCCATTGGAAAAACCAACCCAGACGTTCAAATAACCACAGCCTCAGTGATTGAGATCACACAGCAGTGTGTGAAAGCACGCACTGCAAAGATCGCAAAATCAATGTTTTTGGGTCCATGCGGCGCTTACTCCGTTTATTTTGTTAGCTTTAACTCTCCAGAGCAAACTGTTTCCCCAACCAAGAATGTGGCCAGGCAGTTGCCATTAGTAGCTATGAGCGGAGGCACAAAATGGCCACACACATCGTGAACAATGTTCAGAAAAACGCGGTAGCAGACAAAGCATTCAGCGATCTTCCGGCAGCCGTTGCCAGCGCCATCGAACAAGAAGCGCTGACTACAACCTATCCCACAGGGGCGGTATTGTTTGCCGAAGGCCAGGCTCCGCGCGGAGTGTTCATCGTACGTCGAGGCCGGGTGAAGCTTTCGATCTGCGGTAGTGACGGCAGAACGCTGATCCTGCGAATCGTCGACTCCGGTTGCCCCATGGGAGTCGCCGCCGCGGTTTCAGGGCGGCAATATGAAGCCACCGCCGAGACCCAGGAACCCTCCGAGATTAGTTTTCTGCGGCAATGCGACTTGCTCCGCCTCATGCGCCAACACGGCGAAATCGCTCTTTGGGTGACTCAACATATCAGCCAGGATTACGCGTGTACTTGCCGCGAAATTCGCGATCTCATACTCTCCGATTCCGCCAGCGAAAAACTTGCCCGGCTCATGGTTGGATGGCTCGACCAGAACGCGACCGCGACGAATCCAACCCAGGTGAAGTTAGCTTTGACTCACGAAGAAATCGGACAAATGATTGGCACCTCACGCGAAACCGTAAGCCGCCTGTTCGCGGGCTTCAAAAAGCAGCGCCTGATCCAACAAAATGGCTGCAACCTGGTCATCCCAAATCGCGTTGCTTTGGAATCGCTTATCACGGCATAGATGAGCTTGCAGGCACGGGCGTCCCCGCCCGTGCTTCTACTCCAACGATTTTATGGATGAGCCTTATTTGTCCCAGCCGGCCGCCCCCGGCAGAAACCAGCGATTACATTAACTGCATTCCCTCACGACAGAGTCGATCACGGTTTCAGGTGCGCCCGATCACAGGTTTTTCATTTAGCTCTATAGCTCCGCCTTGGCGTCACACATTTGCGTGATCAGGGTCACTGCGGACATTTCGGTTCAGGCCTGAAGCTGGAAAAGAAGGACGTCGAATTCATATATTTTATAGAAAGGTGAAATCTTATGGCGGCAACATGCGTAGCTCCAGAAGTAGAACGTCCTGTTGAGAACAATACCTCGCAGGTTCGCCAATCGGAGCCGAAACCGAAACACCCGTTCCAGGATGTGATGATTGAAATCTTTAGAGGGCATGATGAGTTTCTGGGCTGTACTCCCGACTAGTTGGCTTCTGCAAAATGCGGTAGAAATGTAGCTAGCTACGTTTCTACGGATTGACTTCGGCGAATCGGACATGTTGATGGCGGTCGCATTTATAGCATTTGCTTTTCCGGGAAAGCTTCCGTGCTATACATAAGATTTGCACTTACGCCAAGCCATCTTTCTGTTCTGCGCTGCCGTCATCAGTGGAGCCCTCAACGCGGTCGCCGGCGGCGGCAGTTTCGTTTCATTTCCTGCGCTTCTATCTACCGGAATGCCGGCGGTGCAGGCAAATGCAACCAACACCGTGGCGCTGTGGCCGGGCTTGGGCGCTAGCGCAGTTGCATACCTTAGACGACTGAATGTATCGCGTCGTTTGTTGATCCCCTTAGTATTGACGAGCGTCGGCGGAGGATGGATAGGCGCACTACTGCTGCTCAAAACGCCGCAACATACTTTCCTGCACCTCATCCCCTGGCTGTTGCTCGGCGGAACTGTACTGTTTGCTTTTGGTAATAAAATCCGCACCGTCGCGGGCAAGGCCGCGGTTGTCGATGACTTGAGCAGCGCATCATTGCGAACAATTACGCTGATTTCAACCGGTGAGTTGCTGGTCGCAACCTATGGCGGCTATTTCGGCGCAGGCATTGGGTTCATGATCCTGGGGATGTTGACCGCCCTCGGGATGCGTGACATCCACGCCATGGGCGCAATCAGAACATTGCTTGCCGCCGTGATTAATGCGGTTGCGGTGGTGACGTTCATTCTGGCAGGCGCGGTGTTTTGGCCGCGTTGCCTGGTAATGATTCTAGGATCTCTCGCCGGCGGATGGTTTGGCGCGCACTACGCGCAAAAAGCTGACCCTGGAAAAGTGCGACGCGTGGTAATCGCCATTGGCTTGGCTATGAGCACGTATTATTTTGTTACTGTGCGCTAATGCGATCGCGCGGAGCGGCTTGAGTTCTTCCGGCAATGGAACTATCTCGTCATTCGCGAAAGCAGCCATGCTTCGAGACGCTGTAATCGGGTAAACTAGATAGTCCCCTCCGCAACCTTCGAAGTCGTCTAATTTCTGCGGATCTTCTGGAAGGTCGCGAGGAGGAAAGCTTCATCGACATCTTAGTTTTTCAAAGAGGATAAATCTGTGGCCACTATTACACTTCCTGAAACGCACGAAGAAGTAACCAACTCCAATCCTATTAAGTACGTATATTTTTTCGGCGGCGGCAAGGCAGACGGCAACGGCAAGATGAAGGACGAACTCGGCGGCAAAGGCGCGGGTCTGGCCGAAATGACTAACGCCGGGCTGCCGGTGCCTCCCGGCTTCACTATTCAAACCGAGGCCTGCCGCGAATACATGCGGCATGGAGGCGTTTCTCAAGAAGTTAACCACGAGATGGAAGATGCTCTGGCGCGTCTCGAACAATTGCAAGGTCAGGAGCTCGGCAAAGGCGACAATCCATTGTTGGTCAGTGTGCGCTCGGGTGCGAAGTTTTCCATGCCGGGCATGATGGATACCATTCTCAATCTTGGCCTGAATGATAAGAGCGTGGAGGCGCTGGCCAAGCGCAGTAACAATCCGCGTTTTGCAGCCGATTCCTATCGGCGGCTGATTCAGATGTTTGGCAACGTTGTGCTGGAAATTCCGAAGCATGCGTTTGACGAAGTGTTCGACGCTAAGAAGAAGCAGAAAAAAACCAAGCTCGATACCGATCTCGACGCCAAAGCGTTGAAGGAAGTCATCGAAGAGTACAAGAAGGTTGTCAGAAAACACGCCAAGCGCGACTTCCCGCAAGATCCGCACGAACAACTGGTCATGGCGCGGGACGCCGTTTTCCGCTCATGGCAGAACGATCGCGCAAAAACTTACCGCCGCATCAACAACATTGACGACATGCTCGGCACCGCGGTTAACGTGCAAGCAATGGTGTACGGCAATCTTGGCGACACCAGCGGAACGGGCGTCGGCTTCACGCGTAATCCTGCCACCGGCGCGAAGGAGTTTTACGGCGAATATCTGATGAACGCCCAGGGCGAAGATGTCGTCTCCGGAGTTCGCACGCCGGTGCCAATCCTCGAATTGCAACGCATTATGCCGGATGTATACCAGCAACTGCGCGACATCACTACGCGGCTGGAGAATCACTACCACGACATGCAGGATTTCGAGTTCACCATTCAGGATGGCAAACTCTACATGTTGCAAACCCGCAACGGCAAGCGCACCGGCCTTGCAGCCGTCAGGGTTGCGATTGAGATGGTTGACGAGGGACTGATCAGCAAAGAAGAAGCCATCTTCCGTCTCGATCCCAACCAAGTCGTGGATTTTTTTGTATCCCGATTGGACGAGAAAGACGTTCGCCCCGAAGATGTGCTGACCTCGACCGGTTTAGCCGCGTCGCCAGGAGCAGTGGTCGGGCAAATTGTGTTCACAGCGGATGAGGCTGTCGCAAAGGCTGGACATGGTGCGGAAAAAAATCCAGTAATCCTGGTTCGCGCCGAAACTACGCCCGAGGACATTCACGGGATGGAAGTTGCGATCGGCATTCTAACGTCCCAAGGTGGAATCACGAGTCATGCGGCGGTCGTCACTCGCGGCATGGGCAAGAGCTGCGTTGCTGGCGCAGGCGAGATCGCGGTCGATGAACGGGCACGCGAAATGCGCGCGCGAGGTCAAATGTTCAAGGAAGGCGATTGGATTACGATCGACGGCACCACTGGTCGCGTTTTGCGAGGCAAAAGAAAGTTGCTGCCACCCGACCCGCAGAATATGGCCAAGCTCGAAAAGTTCATGAGTTGGGCCGAGCCTTTCAGAAAGATCGGAGTGCGGGCTAACGCCGACATTCCACGCGACGCCCAAAAGGCGCGCGAATTCGGCGCAGAGGGTATTGGCCTGTGCCGCACCGAGCACATGTTCTTTGCTGCGGATCGAATCGGGCACATGCGCGCCATGATCCTCGCGAATAATGAGAAAGATCGGCGTGTTGCTTTAAAGAAACTGCTTCCCATGCAGCGCTCCGATTTTATCGGCTTGTTCGAGGCGATGGATGGCTTGCCGGTGACCATTCGCTTGCTCGATCCGCCTCTGCACGAGTTCTTGCCCAAACGCGAGAAGCTGATGGTCGACATCGCCAGCCTGAGCAGCGCGAGCACCAAACAGAAAAAAGCTCTGGTAGAAGATTACCGTGACTACGGCGCGAAAGGTGTGGGAGATCTAAAGAAGCTACTTCCCCGCCTGCTGGGACGTGTGGAGGAGTTACATGAGTTCAATCCCATGCTCGGACATCGCGGGTGCAGGTTGGGTATCACGTATCCCGAGATTACTGAGATGCAGGCGCGAGCCATTTTCGAAGCGGCCGTTGCCGTCGAGAAGGATGGCGGAAAAACACATGCGGAAGTAATGATTCCGCTCATCGCAACCGTAAAGGAAATGGAGAACCAGGGCGCAATCGTACGACGAGTGGCTGAAGAAGTTTTCAATGAAAAAGGTAAAAAGGTTAAATATCACGTTGGGACAATGATCGAACTGCCACGAGCCTGCCTGGTAGCGGACGAGATTGCAAAGGAAGCCGAGTTCTTCTCCTTCGGCACAAACGATCTAACGCAAACTACCTTCGGCTTCTCGCGCGACGACATCAACAAAGTACTTCCTACTTATCTAAAGGAAGGCATCCTAAAACAGGATCCCTTTGCGTCGATCGACCGAGACGGTGTAGGCGAACTGGTTAGCATCGGAATGGAGCGCGGACGCAAGTCGCGACCGGATCTGGAGGTTGGAATTTGCGGCGAGCATGGCGGCGACCCGTCGTCAGTTGAGTTCTGTCACAAGGTCGGCATGACTTACGTCTCCTGCTCCCCGTTCCGCGTGAAGACCGCGCTCCTCGCCGCTGCCCAGGCTGGCGCCACGGACAAGCTAAAGGTGGAAGGCGGACGGACGAAATAATGTCGTCATTCAGAAGATCGAAAGCGATGAGGAATCTGGGTTCTTCGGCCCACGATAAACCCAGATCCCTCGCTTTGCTCGGGATGACAACCACACGTGCGCCAGAAGTCTGCGAACTACTGCACTTTCTGCAGGCGGGCAATCAGTTTCTGCGCGAAGTTTTCTTCTGACTCGGACCAAAGCAAACGTCCACTGGCGCCTGAGTTCTTCTCTGCCTTGTTGGTGAAATCCACCAGCTTCTGTACGTTAGCCCGCACTCGGTTTTCGGCTTCGCTGTCGAGCTCCACTTCATCCTGAAGGAAAGGCGAGTCAATACCGAAGTCGACTTCGACATGACCCTCGTGTCGATAAACCCCGTCGTCAAAATCCACGCCGTGCACCAGGAATTTTACTTTCGACGGCTGCAGCGCCCACTGCTGTTGATTGGCGTCAAACACCCAAAGGTCCCAGAAGGCTTCGAACATAAAAGCGTAGTCTTCGTGAAGCAGGTCAGAGGCGAGCAGCGCCGCCTCCTCGGGAGCGATGCCAGGCCTGAAGCGCTGCTCGAAAATCGTAGGCTCGTTCCACGACACCGGATGTATAGCCACATAACTGATGCCGGGCTCCCCGGAGGAAAATGGAAACTGTCGCATCACCGCCAGGGTGCGCGGCAACATCTCATCGAGCTCAAAACCCGGAAACCACAAACTAAGAAAAAGAGCATCAGCCATAAATCATTCTCCCGCGACGCAACGCCATACACATAGTTCTAATAAGCAGCGAGCCGCCACCAGTGGACCTGGACCCGCAATTCCGATTTAATGACTAGCGAACCATGGCACTATCGGAAGTGCATTTTGACACAGTATAGATGCACTGATACCATCGAATGGTTCCGAAGAATCCCACCTTCGTGGTCCCCGTCGTCTAGCCTGGCCTAGGACATCGCCCTTTCACGGCGGTAACACGGGTTCAAATCCCGTCGGGGACGCCAACTACCGCGCACTGAAACCTTCATTTCTGTTGTGCACGCCGTTCCAAAGTTTACCCGGTAGAAACCATCGGGCCAATGAAGATCCGAGCTTCAGCTCTGCCGTTTCGCATCGACAATTTCCACATGTGGACATCAGAAATTCATTTGCGATTAACCTGAGCGCAACATTTTACCGCTACAGTCTGCTCCTCAGGAGGATTTTTCATGAGAACCAAGAAGCCTTTCGGGGCTTTTGTCACTATTTTTATTATGGCTGCGGCTTTGGTACAGGCCGCGGTTGCGCAAGACGCAGGAACAAAGGGCTCAATTAGCCACGTCTTGCTGGTCAGCATCGACGGCATGCATGCCGTGGACTATCTGAACTGTTCGCAGGGAGTCAATGGAGTTAACGGGGGACAACCCTACTGCCCAAATCTGGCGAAGCTGGGCGCAACTGCCGTGAACTATCTGGATACCAGCACTTCACGTCCCTCCGATTCCTTTCCGGGCTTAATGGCGATTATGACCGGGGGCACACCGCGCACCATGGGCGTGTTTTACGATGTCGCCTATGACCGGGTCTACGCTCCTCCGCTGAAAACCACAGGCAACGGGCTCAAGGGCGGACCCTGCACTGTGGGCCGGGCCAACGGCACCTCGAGCGAGTATGAGGAGGGCATCGACATCAATCAAAAATTCTTGAACGGTATCGACGGAATAAGCACGAAGAATGGAGATGGCGGAATCAACTCAATTGATCCGGCCAGGTTGATCCGCGACCCGTTTAACAACTGTCTTCCCGTTTATCCGTGGAACTTCGTCCGCGTAAATACAATTTTCGGCGTGATTCACGCCGCCGGCGGCTACACTGCCTGGTCCGACAAGCACCCAGCCTACTCTGCGGTTTCTGGCCCCGGTGACGGTACCAACCTGGACGACTTCTATGCACCAGAAATCAATTCCGACGTCGTTGCCTTGAAGGGCGTGACAACGGTTCTAGGGCTGCCCTGCGATCCCATTCCAGACAAGAAGGCCGATCTTACCGCATGGACCAATAGCTTTGAAAACATCCAGTGCTACGACACGCTGAAGGTAAACGGTGTTCTCAACGAAATCGATGGTTACAGCCACGACCGTAGGAAGAAGACCAAGGTGCCCACAATCTTCGGCATGAACTTCCAAGCCGTGAGCGTCGGGCAGAAGCTGATCGAGGCCGGCGTAGGCAGTGGCGGCTACCTCGACGCAATGGGCACCCCCAGCGAGCGATTAGTCGGCGAGATCCAGTTTGCCGACGCGGCCATCGGACAATGGACTGCCGAACTCCAAAGGGAGGGTTTAACCGACTCGACGCTCGTCATCATTACCGCCAAGCACGGTCAGAGTCCAATCGATTCTCAACGCTACGTTGGAATTACCACCTCCGGGCCGGTAACCACCTCGCCGAGCAGGCTGATCGACGACTGCTTGCCACCATCCGAGTCGAACGCAGGTGGCCAGATCGGCCCCACAGAAGACGACGTTTCGCTCTTATGGCTGAAACGTTCCTGCAACGCCGCCGCCGAGGTCGAGATACTGGAAGACAAATCTCCGACATCGAATAACATTGCGGGCATCGGCCAAATCTTTTTTGGGCAATCGATCAATCAACTATTTAACCCGCCAGGCATCCCGCCAAACGGCGATCCGCGAAGCCCGGATATCGCAGTTGCACCCAATGTAGGTGTGACTTATTCAGGCAGCACGGCCAAGCAAGCGGAACACGGCGGCTTCGCGCACGACGACACAAACGTGATGATTTTGGTCTCGAACCCGAAGATCTCGCCTAAAACCCTAACCACTCCGGTACAGACTGCCCAAGTTGCTCCAACTATTCTGCAGGTGCTCGGGCTAAACCCTCAGAGCTTGCAGGCAGTTCGACTACAAGGCACGGAAGTACTGCCGGGAATTTCTTCCGGGAAGAGATAACTTAAAGAGCATCGGCTTGCGAAACATCCGGCGGGCATCTCCCAGGTGCCCGCTTTCGTCTGCGCTCACGGGTCACAAAGTAGAAATGCTCCAATCTTGCGCGGGCCACGTGCTGGTCGTCACCGGCATACCCCGCCGATTCGATCAAAATCCCGTATACTTGCCCCGCATGGAATCTCTCCGATCCGCGATTGAACGTCTTGCCTCTCTCGAAGTGGAAAGCAACCCTGATGCGCGGCAAATTTTCATGGATTTTCGCGATGAGCTAACCCAGGGCAAGATTCGTGCCGCGGAAAAAATTGATGGGCGGTGGGTAGTAAATGTCTGGGTGAAGCAAGGCATTCTGCTTGGCTTTCGTCTGGGCGAACTTAGCAAGATGGGCGAAGACATCAGTCTTTCTTTTGTAGATAAGGACACGTTTCCGGTGCGGAGATTTACGGTGCGGGATAGAGTACGCATTGTGCCGGGCGGATCGTCGGTGCGCACCGGCTCCTATGTTGCGCCGGGTGTGATTTGCATGCCTCCCATGTTTATTAACGTCGGAGCTTACGTGGACGAGGGCACGATGGTCGATTCTCATGCACTGGTCGGCTCCTGCGCACAGATAGGCAAGCGCGTGCACTTAAGCGCAGCGGCGCAGATCGGCGGAGTCCTCGAGCCGATTAATGCCTCGCCAGTGATCGTTGAAGACGATGTGCTTGTGGGCGGCAACTGTGGCGTCTATGAAGGCACGCTGGTGCGGGCGCGCGCGGTGTTGGGTGCGGGGACGATTCTGACGCGGTCCACTCCAATCTATGACATTGTGCGTGGCCAGGTGTATCGCGCGACGGACGAGAAGCCACTCGAGGTGCCGGAAAATGCCGTGGTCGTACCCGGTTCACGGGCGGTGACAAAAGGTCAGGCGGCGGAATGGAATCTGTCGCTCTACACGCCCGTCATCGTGAAATATCGTGATGAGAAAACCGCCCAGAGAATTGAATTGGAAGAATTTCTGCGATAGTTCAAAACGAAGGAGGCACAGGACTCACAGCCCTCGGGGCACCGATTCTTCTGCAAATCGGTGACGACGAAGCTCAATGTGCTTGTCCCGAAAATGTGCTTGCGCACGTTGGCCCCACGCGCGCACGAAATAATAATTCAGTCCGGCGCCGATGGCCGAACTCGCGACCGGAATCACACGCCCTGACCACTTCTCCACGGCCTCCTTGCTAGCCTGCGCGGCGATGCGCTGAATCACCTTTGGCACGAAACGATTGACCACTTCTTTTTCCAGCACCTCGCGGCTGATATCTACACCAGCGGCGCTAGCCGCGGCAATCCATAACTCGGCAGTCTCTTCGTCGGTGTTGTATTCGAAACCATAGATCAGACTTAGCTTCTGAATGGTTCGCAGAGTGATGCCAGCCAGGATGCCGAGGTCCGGAACCATGGTCAGGATGCCGCCTAAGCCGAACCCAGCGCCCTGAGCGGCAGCCAGTTTCATCGAACTGTGAATGACCCGGTTCGCCAAGTCGTCGAGCACGGTAACATCCACCGAGTAAATGCCCTGAAAACTATTGATAGGCACACCATAGGCGGTGCGAAGCTGCAGCAAGAACTTGTTTGGATCAACCTTCACCTTCTCATAAGCGTGTTGAAAGCCACGCCGCAGAGCATTTTCGACGCGACCTCTTAGCCATGATTTTCGCAGTTGTTCAGCCATCTCACTTGAACATAAATCAAGCAGCACAGAAAGACCAGTTCCAGTTTGGTGGATGAATTCCGCATGCAGCCTGCCACTACGCTGGCTGCCCATTCTTCGTGCTACGATCAATGGACACATAAAATGCCAACCGGAAAATTGCAAATTGTGCCCCTCGGCGGTCTGGGCGAGTTCGGAATGAACTGCATGGCCGTGCGCTGGGGCGATGACATCATCGTCATTGACGCGGGACTGATGTTTCCCGAAGCTGAGCTGCTGGGCGTAGACATTGTCGTGCCCGATATTTCCTATCTCATCGAAAACCGGCAGCGTGTTCGCGCCATTATTCTCACGCATGGTCATGAAGACCACATCGGCGCGTTGCCGTGGATTCTTTCGGAACTTAATGTTCCAGTCTGGGGCACGGAATTCACGCTTGCCTATGTAGAAGACAAACTGGAAGAACACGGGCTGCTGGAGAATGCGGATTTGAATGAGATACGCACAGGAGAGCGCTTCAAGGTAGGCCCATTCACCATCCAGCCGATTCACGTTACGCATAGTCTCGTTGATTGCGTCTCGTTGGCCATCCATACCCCACTCGGTGTGCTAATTCACACGGGTGATTTCAAGGTTGATCCCACCCCCACCGACAACAAGATGTTTGATCTCCACTCGTTTGCCGAGTACGGCAAAGAGGGCGTTCTGGCCCTGTTTCAGGATTCGACCAACGTCGAGCGTAAAGGATACACACCGAGTGAGCGGGCGGTGCGGCGCAAGTTCGATGAGGTGTTCGCACGCACCGAACGGCGACTGTTTATCTCGTGTTTTTCTTCCTCCATCCATCGCATCAAGCTGGCGGTGGAATTAGCATTTGAACACGGACGCAAAGTCGCATTCATCGGCCGTTCGATGACTAGTTCGTCCGAAATCGCCGAAGACCTGGGCTATATCGAGATTCCCGAGGGACTGCTGATTCATCCGGGCGAGATGAAAAATTACCCTCCGGAAAAAGTCTGCGTCATGATCAGCGGAACGCAGGGCGAGCCTATGTCGGCGCTTTCGCGGGCCGCAGTCGACAATCACAAGCACGCCAAAATAGAAAAGGGCGACACCGTTGTGCTTTCGTCCAGAATCATTCCCGGAAACGAAAAGGCGATTTATCGGATGGTCGATCACCTGTTTCGTCGACAGGCGCACGTTATTTACGAAGATGGATCGTCGCCTCCGATTCATGTAAGCGGACATGGCAGCCAGGAAGAACTCAAGCTGATCATCAATTTGGTGAAGCCTAAATACTTCATTCCGATTCATGGAGAGTATCGGCAACTGAAGCTGCATGCTGAAATGGCTGGGGCCATGCACAGCTCCGTCGGCAGCGTGATGCTGATCGAAAGCGGCGATATTCTAGAGATGGATGAACTAGGCGCGCGCAAGGCGGGGCGCGTTAACGTCGGCCGGGTGTGCATTGATTCCGGGTCGCGGACTGACGTCGTCGAAGACTTGATCATCAAGGATCGCCGCCACCTGAGCGAAGACGGCATCGTGCTGCCTATCATTGCTATCAACAAGCTTTCAGGACGCGTGGAGACTTCGCCGGAAATCGTAACCCGCGGATTCGCCCCCGGTGAAGACGGATTCGTCGATGGTGCACGGCAGCTAGTTATGCAGACGCTCGAAGGTTCGAGCGCGGAAGAGAAAGCTGACTACGGTGTGATCAAGGAAAAGATTCGAGCGGATTTGAAGCGATACATCTCAAAGCAGACGCAGAAGCGGCCCCTGATTATGCCGGTGATACTGGAAATATAGTCAGAAAGAATCTAGCCACGGATATCGCGGATCAACGCGGACAACGCGCCCGTGGCGGAGTTGAATTCATCGTTACCCTACAGGACATTCGTGAAGCCCAAGCCCGCCTACTTGGTGTGACCGTGCGCACCGCGCTCATTCTGGCCTCATTCGGCGATGACGCCGGGCCAACCGCTCGACGACTGTACCTCAAGCCAGAAAATTTGCAGCCCATCGGCGCCTTTAAATTGCGCGGGGCATACAATAAAATTGCTTCTCTCTCCCAGGACAAACGCAGTCGCGGCGTCATTACTTACTCCAGCGGAAATCATGGGCAAGGTGTCGCCTATGCGGCGCGGGCGTTGGGTGCGAAGGCGGTAATCGTGATGCCTGACAATGCGCCGGCCATCAAACGCGACGCGGTTGCTTCCATGGGTGCCGAAATCGTGATAGTCGGGCCTGGGAGCTTAGATCGCCAAGCCAAAGCGGAAGAACTGGCAGCCACTCATGGTTACATTATTGTGCCTCCCTTCAACGATGAAAAGGTTATCGCAGGTCAGGGCACGATGGGGCTGGAGATTCTGGAAGACCTTCCTGAAGTCGAAACTGTACTCGTTCCGGTCGGTGGAGGAGGAATGCTGAGCGGCGTCGCCGCAGCTATCAAGCTGAGCAAGCCGGGCGCAAAAGTAATCGGAGTCGAGCCCGAACTTGCGGCCGACGCGCAAGCCAGTTTTCGAGCGGGACGAATTGTGCAGTCCAGCGCCGAGCAGACCTCGCGCACCATTGCGGATGGCCTGCGGACACAAAGCGTCGGCCCGATCAACTTCGAACATATACGACAATACGTGGATGATATTGTCACCGTCAGCGAGGACGAAATCCGCCAAGCTATGATCTGGTTATCGGCAAATCCTAAGACCTTGGCTGAACCCAGTGGCGCTGTCGCCGTTGCCGGATTTTTATTTCATCAAGACGAATTGCCCAAAACTACGATTAATGTCGCGATCATCAGCGGCGGAAATGCCGATCCGCATGTATTGCAGGAGATGAAGCGGATGTGAGCTTAAGTTTCTGAACGACCAGAAGATCCCTCATTTCGCTCGGGATGACAGAATTTGGTTGTACTGGGGAAAACGCATCCGGCCCAATCCGAGACCTATGCAAGTGAGACTAATAATTATCGCCAGCATGCTGCTCTCCATCACCGCAGCGGCGGACACGATACGGGGCACACCCATTCGCCCTGCTTCCATTTATCTGACACCTGACAGTAGTTCGAACAAACTGGCCGATATCGAACGCGGGCGAGAAGTGATTGTTCTAGAAACGAGCGGCGATTGGCTGCATGTCGAAGCTGTCCTTAGTGAAGAAAAAATCATAACCGGCTGGATGATGAACAAGGGTGTTATACAAGCGTCAACTCCGAATGGCGACAAAATAATCTTTGGTGAGGCGGTTGACTCCGAAGATCAAGCCAGCCAGCGGCACGGGCGCCGCGATGCCGCGCAGGATGCGATGCGTCTGTATTACCGAACTGCGGAGTACTTTCCCCATTCGCCGATCGCGGGCGAAGCCATGTATCGGTCCGCTGATATTCGCTGGCAGATCGACAAGGCGGACGTGATGTCCCGTCCCTCGGCAAAAGAAAAAGAAGCCTACCTGCGCGAAGGCATGAATGAGGAATCCATGAAGGAGGTAATCAAGAAGTTTCCTGGGACGAAATGGGCTGACCTGGCGGCCTTCCACTTGATCGAAAATAAACTATGCGGCGACTGGGAAGCTTCGTCCAAGTGTCCTGAGAAGGAAGCGGAGATGTACGAAAAATACGCCAACGAACATCCGCAATCACCGGCACTCGTCGAAGCATTGTACGATGCGGCGTGGCGGCGCTCCGCACTCATTGAAATTTACAGAACAGAAGATCAGCCTAAGAAATCTGACGAGGTGAGAAACAGGGCCACCGCACTTGCGCAAAAAGCGATTGCGCAAGGCCAGCAGAGCGACTGGGGCACTAAGGCTCAGTTGTTGTTGTATTTGATCGAGCAAAAAATTCCAACCTACGGGAACGGAGTAAACTAACTTGCCAATTTATCAAGCCGTGGTTCTGGCGATCATTCAGGGCCTGGCGGAATTTATTCCTGTATCGAGTTCAGGACATCTGATTATCGTCCGTCGACTGTTAGGGTGGAACGAACTTTCTCCCGCACACGAACTCACTTTTGATGTGGCGTTGCATTTTGGCACGCTACTCTCAGTTCTGTTCTATTTTCGGCGCACGTGGTTTCAAATTATCCGAGCGGCGTTTGGCGGCAAGGTAGTGCGTTTTTCAGAGGCGGGCGAGGCCGATCAGAACCTCACCCCGGACGAGCAACGCGAAGAGCGTCTTCTGCTCTGGTATTTTGCGATCGCGACGATTCCTGGCGCGATCGCCGGAAAGCTGTTGGAGCACTCGGCCGAAGACTATTTTCGTGAACACATCTATTTGATCGCAACCGCGCTGATCGTAGTCGCACTCTTAATGTGGTGGGGAGAGAAGGTCAGCCGGCTTACGAAGCCACTCACACGCATCACCTTCACCGATGCGCTGATCGTAGGCTGCGCTCAGGCTACGGCGCTGATCCCCGGCGTCTCGCGTTCGGGCTCAACGATCACTGCGGGCTTGTTCAGGAACATGACCCGCGAAGCGGCCGTGCGTTTCAGTTTCCTGCTTTCCACCCCAATCATTGCTGGTGCGGCATTGCTCAAGGCGCACGAGCTTAGGAAAGAAGGTTTGCCGGCTGGAATGCACGCACCTTTTCTGGTCGGAGTGCTCGTTTCTGCGATTGTGGGTTATATCACGATTGCCTGGCTGATTCGTTATCTTCAATCCAACAGCCTGAAGGTCTTCATCGTTTATCGCATAATTGTCGGTGTGATTGTCATCGGTCTCGCCCTGATGTGGCATCTGCAATAACCGGACAACTACACCACGTGTGTTGCGTTCGCTTCCAGGTAGCGGCACAGGTAGTGTTTGTCATTCTGGATACTGCCGCCAATCCTCAGTTGTACGCTCCATTCATTCTTGTCATAATCGTAAAGCTCTGGCATAGATCTGGCAGTCGGCAGGAGTGTCTCCTGCGCAGGACTAAACACGCCTATGAGATATCTCTCACAGATCTTTGCCCCGACCAATAACCGCCGGCTCAATGAATTGGTCGGCTTTCTATTGTGCATCTCCGCGCTCCTTCTCTTTCTCGCTTTAGCTTCGTATTCGCCGTTGGATCCTTCGTTCAATAGCGCTTCCGTGCTCACTGGTTCACGCGCTGCTCGCAACTGGATCGGCGTCGTGGGCGCCATGGTTTCTGACCTGGTTCTGCAAGGGTTTGGAATTGGGGCGTTTCTTCTTCCCATTTTCTCTGCAGTGCTTGGGGTGCGCTGGTTTCGTTCGCGCAGAGTTCCGTCGCCCATTGCCAAAGTTCTCGGCGGTTTGTGGCTGATCATCTTTGTTCCTGCTCTGCTGGCACTGCTGCCGGGCCACTTGCGCTGGATGAACGCGATTCCGATTGAGGGTCTTTTTGGCAGGATGGTTGGCGATTTTCTCATCCATTATTTCAATCTGGCGGGAGCTTACATCGTTTGTGCCAGCGTTCTGGCCGTAGCTCTGTATCTCTCGACTGCATTTTCATTCGCGGCATTACAGGTTTGGGCGCCAACGCGTTTTGCTTTTGCGATTGCTTTATGGGATCGCTGGAAAGACTGGAAGGACGCGCGGAATAAACGGCGCCTGCAGAAAGAATTGGAGAAACGCCGCGCGGCTCCCAAGCCAGTAATCACAACCCAGATGGTTCCGGCGCGAGCGCCTGCTCCCCCACCTCAATCACAAGGTCGCAACGCCGAACCGGTTCGAACCGGGATTGACCGGACTTTTGCGGAAGAGACCGAACAGGCAGCCCCAACACATCCTGAGCGGCCGGCAATCATTCCAGAAGTCACAGAGCGAGCCGACAGCGGGCAGAAGCCGAAGACGATATTGCCGCACATCGCCGGCGGATTCAAACTGCCTCCGAGTTCCCTTCTTCATCGACCGGACGAGCAGCAAGCCATCGATGCGGAAGAATTAAAACTGCTGGCACAAGTGCTCACGGGAAAGTATGCCGAGTTCGACGTGCATGGACAGATCACTCAGATCAATCCCGGTCCCGTGGTCACTACCTTCGAATTCAAGCCTGAAGCGGGCATCAAGTACAGCCGCATTACCAATTTGACGGACGATCTCTGCCTGGCCCTGAAAGCTGAGAGCATTCTGATCGAGCGTATGGCAGGCAAGTCTACTGTTGGCATTCAGGTCCCGAATCGCGAACGCGAAATCATTTGGCTGCGCGAAAACATCGAATCAACCGAATTTCTGGGATCGAAGTCGAAGCTTACGCTGGCGCTGGGGAAAGACATCAATGGACGCATTGTCACGGCAGATCTGAACGGCATGCCGCACCTGCTGATTGCCGGTTCGACTGGCGCGGGCAAAAGCGTGGCTATCAACGCCATGATCATGTCGATCCTGTACAAATCGACACCCGATCAGGTGCGGTTGATTTTGGTGGATCCGAAGCGGCTGGAGCTTGGCAACTACGAAGGTGTTCCGCATTTGTACACTCCGATCATCACCGAACCGAAGCTGGCAGCGAACGCGCTGCGCAACGCGGTGCGCGAAATGGAACGCAGGCTTAAATTGCTAGCTGAGAAGGGCGTTCGCAATATCGATCAGTACAACAAGCTATTTGATGAAAGCGGAACGCCGAGCCTGTTTGGCGAGAATCCAGAAGAACGTCCGCTGCCCTACATCGTAATTATCATCGATGAATTAGCCGACTTGATGATGCTTGATTCGAGCAACGTGGAAGAGTCCATCACCCGGCTGGCGCAGATGGCACGAGCGGTTGGAATTCACCTGGTGTTAGCCACGCAACGGCCTTCCGTCGACGTCATCACGGGATTGATCAAAGCGAATTTCCCGGCGCGTATGTCGTTCCGGGTGGCGACAAAGGTCGACTCGCGAACCATTCTGGATGCGAACGGCGCGGAAGCGCTTTTGGGTCGCGGCGACATGTTGTACTTGCCCTCGGGATCGGCTCGCGTTCACCGTCTGCACGCGCCGTTCGTTACAGAAAAAGAGATTGCGGCAGTAGTCGAATTTTGGCGCGCTCAAGGCCTCGCTCAATACGAGGAGAAGTTCCTGCAGGCTCCAAAAGAAGAACGCGAAGACGGAAACTCCGGAACGGACGCTGAAGGAGATGAAGAAGCAGCGAACGATCCGCTTTACGAAGATGCGGTTAAGTTGGTGGTGGAATTCGGCAAGGCCTCAACTTCCCTGCTGCAGCGTCGGCTGCGCATTGGCTACGGTCGCGCCGCCCATCTTATCGATCTTATGGAACGAGACGGAATTGTCGGCGCGGCGGATGGTCCCAAGCCTCGCGAAGTATTGAAGCGCCCGGATTGGCTCTCCGAAATCGAAGAGTCGCTGCGATAGCTTCTCCCGTTAGGAAGTTTCAGCCCTGCGCCACTCCCTCAGATTGACCGCGTAGAGCACGATGCAAAACAAGTTTGCCGGAATGAAACCCCACTGCGACGTCTTAAATCCGATGAGGCAGACAACCACGCTATTTACGCCGGCCAGAACCCATCCTTCCCAATGTCTCCGTCCAATCAGAATGGTTGAAACAATCGTAAGCACGCAAGATATGTAATCGAGCCTCAAATCCACCGAAGAATCCCCCCGCAGTCATTATGCGGTAAATGCGCGTTCTTCCTTTGTGACGCAAGGGCCATTGCGACGTAACGTAAGTACGTGCACCACTGAAATAAGAAAGGCGATCCAGTAAGGATCGCCCCTTTTTCGTAGCAGGAATTACATCGGTTATTGCTGGAAAATATCGACTCTGGCCGTGGTATCTCCAGTTGCCGGGCTTGGTGCATCCAGCGCGAAGAATTCTGTTGAAGAAACCAGGTAGAGGATCTGCGTCTGGTTTCCACTTAGCGACACCACGACCCGGGCAGGGTTGCCGGCCGAAGGCGCGGTCGTACCCGAAGATTGGCTCACGCTGAGTCCATTATTGCTGCTGATATCTTGCGTCAAGTCCAGCGTGTTAGTCCCGGCGATCCCGATACCCACTACATTGCTAACAGCTGGATCAACAGGAGGGAGGGAACCACCGGCGTATGTCCCGGAGAGTGCGAAACCTGATTGCTGCGGCGTCATAAAACCGAAACTGACAGCCGCATCGGTGCCAATGATGAATGCTTGATTGGGGTTGACGAGATAAAGAACCGGAAGCGAATTTTGAAAGCCCGATCCGGTCAGCGTCGTGCGGCCATTGGGGGCCACGCTGTAGCCACCTGTTCCCGACGGCGACGTCAACGTGCCGCCCGAATTTTGGTCAGAGCTAAGGCTGAAGGCTCCGGCGTTGCCGTTGCCCGTGAAGAGACCGACTTGGCTCTCAGCCATGGAGGCATCCAGCCCAGTTATTTCAAACACGCCCACAGCATTGAGGCTGCCATCGCTAAATCCGGAGTTTGCCTGCTGCATGATGGAGCCGCTAACGAGAGGGTTTCCGCCTGGGACGAATGGATCGATTCCTACTGTGAGAAGTTGCATCGGCTGGGCGGTAGTCGCCTTTGCCACATAGAAACTGTAATGGGAATTTCCTATCGTTGCTGTCCCGCGACCGTTTCCCGCAATCGTGTACGCGCCGGTAAACGCAACATTCGTGCCCAAAGTGCCTCCGTCATCAGAATCCTGCGCACCGTTGATAAGGTTTCCCGCCACGTCGGCATCGAAAAATCCTGCGACACCAAAACGGTTCTTACTTGCATCGATTCCGGCAAAGCCGAACGCGTAGCCACCGGTAATCGACGTCACGGACGTATCCTGTTGGAGCAACGTGCCAGAATTGTGTGCTGTGCCGTTGACGAAGCCGCCAGTACTGTCGTCGAACTCGATAATGTTCGCATTTTCCCCAGCCATTAGCGAAAAAGCGAATGAGCGCGTGCCACCGCCGGAAATGTTGAATGTCATGTATCCCAAGCCATTTTGGCCGACGTAGTACGTTCCAGTGAAGCTTGGATTTGTCGGTGACCCCATCGTTTGATTCACATCCATGATACCGCTGGAAATATTGCCCTTTCCATCCGCCTGAAGGCTCCCGGCGGCCACCCAAGGTCCATTAAGATCGAAGCCGCGCGCCGAAAACACATAATATCCGCTCAGCTTCCCATTTTGTGTAATACCAGCATTGATAATGATGCTCAAATTCGCTGAGGCGCTTTGCTGCGGCGACGACGAGTCCACGACCTGAACCTCGAAATTGAAAGTCCCGCTCGCGATTGGCGTCCCCGAAATTGCGCCGTTCGAGGCTAGAGAAAGTCCGATAGGCAACGTGCCGCTAATAAGGCTCCAGGTATAGGGTGGGGTTCCACTGCTTGCCTGCAAGGCCTGGTTATAAGTCGTCCCGACAGTGTCATTGGGCAGCGAACCCGTCGCCACTGCTAACGGTGGCGGCGTATTGATCGTAATGCTCAACGCCTGAGTCACGCTGTTGCTCGATGAATCCGTGACCTGCACGGTGAACTTGTAAATCCCCAAAACGGTGGGCGTACCTTCAATCTCGGCGGAGGTGCTGGTGCTGGTCGTTTGAAAAGTTAAGCCTGGGGGCAACTGTCCGGCAGTGACAGACCAGGTAAATGTTCCCGTAGCGCCGGCCGCATTCACGAAGGTGTTGTAAGGAGTCTGCAAAGTTCCCGACGGAAGCGAGGTCGTAGTGATAGTGAGCACCGCGTTTAGCGTGATCGACTCAGTCGCGGTTATGGTCGAGTTCGCTATTGAAGTCGCCGTGATCGTCGCTGTGGTCGAGGTCGAGATACTGGATGGAGCCGTGTAAACAACTGAAGTTGTCGTATTGCTGCTCAACTGGCCAGGGCCGGAGAGAGTCCACGTCACACCTTGATTGTTCGTATCATTAGTGAGCGTCGCGGTGATGGTCTGGGTGGCTCCGGGATTTAACGACACTCCGGAAGCCGGGCTCAGCGTTATTGTGATGGTGTTACTTCCCGAGCAACCTGCGAAAACCAGCGCCCAGACAAGGATACCCACCGCCAGCGACGAACCAACTCTGAATTGTCTCAAGGTTTCTCCACTGAAAGTTTTAACAACATCTTGGCGAAAGAGCAACCCGTTAGAACGAGAATAAAACCTGCAGATCGATTCTGCGCGTGGCTGAACCGAACGAATACGGGCCGCCCGCAAGAGCGTTCGATTGTCCGAACAACGGAGAATCGAGATTGCCTACCGGCGTTGCCAGGTTCACCCGGTTAAGAATATTTCTGCCGGATACGCTGAAGGTCAAGTTGTAACGCCGGTTGGTATTGGCTGCGGCTGCGAACGGACCGCCTTGGCCACCTCCGCTACCGCTCAAGCCGCGCCCACCCAATCCCCCGCCAGGGCCTCCACCACGGCCGCCACCGCCGCCTCCTCCGCCACCACCTCCGGTTCGCGGCCCTTGCCCTGCGCCTACCTCCCGCCCGAATCCAATGGTTTTGCTGAGACGCAAATTCATGGTGAACAGTGTGGGACCTGTGCCGATATTAATTGGAATAATTTGCTGCCCAGCAGTTGGCCTCAGGTTGAAAGTGCCCAACTGGGTGCACGCCAAGTTCGACGTAATCTGCACCACGCCGCAAGTTGCGTTTGAGGCCAGCGACGGACGATCGTTGAAAATCGAATCGCCGTTTAAATCTTGGCCTACGGTGACATTGTAGGGTTGTCCGGAACTCAAAATGACAAAAGGATTCAGGCGAACAGCGTATGGCAGGGAAATTGTCCCTCCCACCACTACCCGGTGGTGCACATCGAACGACGAGCGTCCGTAGTCAACCATCGGGTCATACGAATTCGATAGGAAGTTCGCGTTAATGCTCGATGACCCTCCGCCTCCACCACCCCCAAAGCCGCCTCCTCCACCACCGCCACCACCACCGCCACTCGATCCCAGGTCGCTGTTGGCGTAGTTCAGCATGTAGAAACCGAAGAGCGAAAGTTTGGTTCCAATATTGGTTCTGAAATTGGCGATCAACTGGTTCTGCCGGAAAATTCCCTCGGAATCGTATTGATAGATGTTGTCGCTGTTTCCCAGCGGCCGGATGCCGGGAGGGTATGTTCCCGGAAGCGGGGCGTTAGCATTGCGAATGAACACCTGGTGCTCGCCGTACGAATTTATGTAAGTCAGCGCGACGGTAGTGCCCTTGGCAACTTGCCGCTCCACACCGACAGCCGATTGCATTGTCGATGGCGCCCTGAGACCGGAAGCGATCTGATAACGAGTAGGAGAGACCTGGCCGATATTAGCCGAATTTGCCTCAACGATTGTCTGCTGTTGAGTGAAGCCGTTCAGTCGCTCCGACTGGAGTACAAGGTTGGACGGGAAACGATCGTAAAAAATTCCGAAGCCGGCTCGCAGTACAGTTTTCGGCGCTGACTTTTTCGCTCCTCCCAAGCCCCAGGCAAAACTTAATCGAGGTGCAAAATCTCCGTGATCCCCGATGTCATTCTGGGTTTCGAAGCGCAAACCGTAACTGAGCGTCATATTGGGACGAATCCGCCAATCATCTTGCACGTAAAGGCCAGCATCAACATATGTGACACTGGAGAGCGGCTGCCCGGTGGTGATGGAGAATTGGCTAGCGCCGCACTGCGCCAATTGACTAGCCGTCGGCACATTCGGGAGTGCCGCAATCAACGTTGACAGGCAAGAAGATCCGGGCAGCACATTGGTTTCATATTGCGGCAGCGAGGAAAAAGTAAACGTGCCATTAAAACCGGAAGTAGAAATACTCGAATCGGTCGATGCGCGCAGCCGTCCCCCGAATTTTATTAAGTGATTGCCGTGCACGATCGAGGTGTAATTCTGCAGTTCATAGTGATTCTGCGAATCTGAGCCGTTTCCGATCTGATTGCCTCCGCCGGTAAACGCCCCAATTACGTTTATCGTAGGCGAAAAATTCTGCACGGTCTGGCTGCTGTTTTCGTGAAGATACTGGAAGCGAGTTTCATTCACGATATTCGTGTTTATGACCTGAGTATCGCTGATCTGCAGAGTGTGTTCAGTAGAAGCGGTGTTATAAGCCTGCGTAGGCAGAGAAAACGTCCCGATGCCTTCGTTGTTCTCGGTATCGCGATAGAACTGATATCGGACAGTCAAGGTATTGTTCGGCGAAAGCTGAAAATCGAACCGCGGACCGAGATTCAGCCGAGTCTCAGGATTGGGTACGGCTTGGGTGAAGTTCACAGCAGTCGGATTGGGATCGGCGGTCGTAGGCACAACCGCGGAAACAATGTTCGAATCATTAATTTCCCTGCCCTGCGCGGTAAAAAAGAATGAAGCTCTTTTGCTGATAGGCCCGCTGACGCTACCGTTAAAAAGTTCGGAATGAAACGAGGGCTGGTTGGGTTCGAACGGACTCAAAGCGTCGAACGCAGATGCGTTGCCATCGGCCATAAACTGGCCGTGAAACTGGTCCGTACCCGGCTTGGTGAAGATTTCGATGCGGCCGTAGCCGAGTTTGTCGTATTCCGCGGAAAACGGATTTTGATTGATCCGGATTTCGCGGATGGAAGACTTAGGCGGAAGTTGTCCGGCGGTAAATCCGTCAATATAAATCTGGCCTCCATTTGGCCCGGCCGACGGCCCGGCAAGCGCTTCCAGTTCCTGTTGCAATTCGTCGGGATCGTCGGAGAGAGCTTCGAGGTCCTTGCCTTTGATCACAATCGAACTGGCGTTCTCCGATGGGTTAACGCTTACGGTGGGGCTTTCTTCCTGCACCTCAACTTTTTCTGGCTCTACTTGAATTTCGAGGGAGATGTCGAACTGCTGCGCCTGGTCCGCCGAGATCGCGACGTTCTGCTTGGTAGATACGGTGAAACCCTTCGCCGTAGTGCTGACAGAGTAAGTGCCAGGCGACAATCCCTTAAGCTCGTACGCTCCCTGCTGGTCAGTGACGGCGGTTGCCTTTTTTCCAGTGGGTCCAGTCGCGGTCACGCTGGCCTGCGGAATTACCGCGCCCGTGGGATCGGTAACCCGGCCGCGCAAGCTGCCCGACGAAGTTTGCGCAGGCGAGGAACTGGTCAGCAGTAAAACGGATAGCGTGACGACAATGCATGCGCGACTCCCGTAGCAGCCAAACTTCATTAATTCTCCAAGAAACCTAGGGGTTCGCACCCGCGGCATCTGCTCCGCCTCCGAGATTCCACGGAGAGAGCAACATTGCCGCTCGGTTGCTATTAGGGGAGGCTGACAGGATGGGTTCGACCCCGCTCAACAAAGTGATGGCGGTTGGTTGCGAAGTGGCCGAACCTTGAGTCGTGACAATCATCACGGCGTCGCCCTTTTGCAAATCGGCGATGCTTACCGCGGGCATACGCTTTAACATTTGCTGGAAATCGGGCGAACCGCTTGAATGCGCTCCGCCTCCGTTGCCGCCTTGCCTGGACTGGCCGGTGCTTGCCGGGGAACTTCCGCCCGGCGCCGGCGCGCCACTTGCACCATCTGCAGATCCGCTTCGCAAACGCGAAGCGATCCGCTGCGCAACCATAGGGGGCAATTTTCGAAGTTGCGAGTCGGCGGTAATCCGCAGGGTTAAAGGCTTTTTGGTAGCCAGATCCGTTACCGTGACGCTATTGCTGGTGGCGTCAGTAGAGATGACCAAACCTGCGACGTTCCTGAACGTTCCCGAAACCACTTCGTCGGCTGTGAGTTCAGTGCCATCCGCGCTGCGAACTCCCCGCGCACGAAGTTGATCGCCAACGCTGACTTGATCGATCGTGCCCGGCGTGGCGTCGTCGAATTTTACCGAGTCGGGAGAGTACCGGCGAATAATGGTGCTCTTTGAAACATGAATCGTGATCGGCTTCGCGTCCCCAATGACCGGAGCAGCAAGAGTAATGGTGCCGCTGGCCGCGTCGACTTTGCTCACCAGACCGCCTACGCCACGCTTCTGCCAATCCTCGCGATCACGCTCTTGCTTCGCCGCGACGTCGGATTCTTTCATCAGAACAATAGACGAGGCTTCTACAGACTTCCCGTCATCGGAAGGCTTGCCCCGCGCCAGGATGCGATCTCCCACCTGCACATCCTGCAGTTGAATGGGCGCTGCGTCTTTCAGATCTTTCTGTCCCGGAGAAATGCGAACCAGGCGAGCGGAGTCTTGAACGATGATATTGACGGTTGGTCCGGCATCGGTGGCGAGAGTAATAACGTTCCCAGAAATCGATTTGACAACGCCTACCGGCTTCAGTGCGACAGCGCTCGATGGAGAAGCCGCAGGCTCTGGGGCCTGATCAGAAATGCCATAACTCAGCGGCACGAGACTCACGGAAGCGAATATGAGTGATCCGGCGAGCGCTGAGACTGCGGTTCGTATTGGCATTATTCTCTTCGCCATAGTTGCTTGCGATCGGTCTGCATTCTCATATTTTACGCTGCCCGCCAAACACAACTGGACGCGCAAGCGTCCGTCCTCACTTAGCTAATTCTTGCGACAGACTGTAGGCTGCGTTTCGATTGGAGTCCGACAAGTTATTCGAACACAGTCATTCGTCAGTGCACGTAAAGAATCGTAAATCAACTGTAAATTTCTGTTCTTTCAGTACTTAGGACGGAGGAACAGACGCCAAATGCGAACAGTTACGCCGCGGCGAGATACACATAACGCAGGATGAATAGGATCGTAAGGATCCAGACAAGCGGATTTATCTCGCGCAATTTTCCCGCCGCTATTTTCACAATCGTGTAAGAAATCAGTCCCAGGCTCAGTCCAGTCGCAATGCTGAACGTCAGAGGCGTGGCAAGTATGGTGACGAAAGCCGGAACAGCCTCGCTGAAGTCCTGCCACGCGATCTGTGCGATTGATTGCGTCATCAGGACGCCAACCAAAATTAGGGCAGGCGCCGTCGCATAGGCAGGAATGGCGGTTGCCAGTGGCGAGCAGAACGTAGCTAACAGGAAGAGCGTGGCGACCGCGACATTGCTTAGACCAGTTCGCGCTCCCGCAGCAACTCCCGCAGCGCTTTCGATGTAACTGGTTACCGTGGAAGTTCCGGTCAGAGCACCGACAATTGTTCCCACCGCGTCGGCAACCAGAACCCGGCCAACCCTGGGAATTTTCCCGTCCTTGATGAACCCGCCTTGTTCACACACTCCGACCAGTGTTCCCACGTTGTCGAAAAGATCCACAAATAAAAATGCGAACAGGATTTCGAGTAAGCTCAGATGCGAGGCGCCGCGGAAATCGAGTTGCAGAAAAGTTGCCGAGGGATGAGGCATGGCGAAAATAGCCGCTGGCCAGTTCGCGATCCCACGCAGTATTCCCAGCAGAGCCGTGCCGAAGACGCCGATAAGGATGGCTCCAGGAGCTTTTCTCGACATTAGCACCATCGTGAGGCAAAGGCCGAGGCATGCGATCTGCACTTCCTTGTCGGCGAAGTTTCCCAGTCCGACATAAGTTGCCGTGTTGGCCACGACCAGCTTGGCATTGCGCAATCCGACAAAGGCGATGAACATCCCGATTCCTGCCGCCGTGGAGTGCTTCAGGCAATCGGGCATGCCATTGACAATCTGCTCGCGAACTCTGGTGACGGTGAGCAAAAGAAAAAGAATGCCAGAGAAGAACACCACTGCCAACGCCGTGCGCCAGGGCACGTGCATGCCAATGCAGACGGAATAAGTGAAATACGCGTTCAACGACATTCCCGGCGCGAGAGCAATGGGATAGTTCGCATACAATCCCATAACCAGCGTGGCGACCGCGGCCGAGACGCAGGTTGCAAACACCACGCCATCGCGCGGCATTCCTGCTTGAGCGAGAATCTGCGGGTTCACCACGACGATGTACGCCATGGTTACAAACGTGGTAAGGCCGCCCAGCATCTCTTGCTTTACGGAGGTCTGGTGTTCGGCGAGCTTGAAATAGCGATCGATCAATCATTCACCTGGGCGGCTGCAGAGACGTAGCTGGCTACGTCTCTACACAACTCATGAGTAGAATCAGTACGCGATTTTGTCCGGCTTAGCTTCCCACTCGCGAAACGCCGCCATTGCCTCATCGCGCATTAACTGAATCATCGGGATCTTGCGCTCCGGTTGTGATTGCGCAATCTCGCGGTAGATCACCGAATCGTCAAAACCGATTTTGGAAGCATCTTCCGCAGCGTTGGCAAAATAAATGCGATCGAGACGAGCCCAGTAAATCGCGCCGAAGCACATGGGACACGGCTCGCAAGAAGCGTAAATCTCGCAACCTTGCAGACTGAAATTGCCAAGCATCTTGCAGGCCTCGCGGATAGCAATCACCTCCGCGTGAGCGGTGGGAT
>DASYOD010000164.1:0-43999 GCA_036008085.1 Terriglobales bacterium | reverse complement strand
CTTTTATCTGCTGGCGAGTCTTTGTTTCGTCAATTCAGTACGGAAGTCTTGTTCTTTTTGAGCTACGAACTTTTTGTAGCCACTCGGGTCGATGAACGGGTTCGCGCTCCCGTCTTTCATGAGCGGATATTTTTCTTCCAGGCCGAAGTAACCGCCGTGGGCCCCAAGGAAAATATCGCACGGCAATGATTTCAAAACGCTCCACATGCGCTCGTAGTCTTCGGCGATCTGCGGATAATTGTTGTTGTGGATGAGTTTGTAGCCGGGGTTGACATTGGGACTGCCAATGATCACCAGGTCGTAGGTTTTACCGCCCTCGGTCACTTTCATCGTCCACGTGGTGCAGCCTTTTGTGTGCCCTGGAGTAAGATGCGCAACCAGCACCGCACCGCCAAGCCTTACCTCGTCGCCATCCTGCAACACCCGATCGACTTTGGTTGGTGGATAAAGAAAACCAGGGTTTCCGCCATACTGAAAATCGAGCTTGCCGCCGGATTCGACGACAGGTACGTCGGCATCCATGACCATATAACTTGCTCCGGTCATCTCCTTGATCTTCGCGCTGCCGGCATCATGATCCCAATGCGCGTGACTGATTAACAGAATCTTTGTGTCCTTGAACTTGAAACCGAGTTTCTCGATGCTTGCCTCAATCAGTGGCACATTGGCTTCCAAATCGCTGTTGATCAGAATGTTTCCTTGCGGCGTCGCGATCAGATAATTGGCCAACCCCTTACTTCCTACGTAGTAAAGGTTGCCGGCGATGTGAAAAGCCGGGAATGGTTCGGTCCAGTCGGGATCGGCTTGGGCGACACTACCACTACCGGCCAGGACCAGGATTAATACACAGGAAACGCTTTGGAGGATTTTCCGCACGGGCGCAGTATAAGGCAAATCACCGCTGAAGCGAATATTAGGATTCGAGCGGTTGGCAATGAATTGTGTTGACATGTTTCGCCCGAGGCGACACTATATGGAGCGGCCGTGCAGCGCGGCGACCAAATGACGGTCGACTTTTGGATGCGCCTCACGGGCACCCTCTCCCCCTAATCTCAGTACCGCCCTCGGGCGGCAATCTTTGCGAGTTCCGTCTGTCAATGCGAACTTGCAAAAGGACAATACTTATGAAAATCCCCGTTCTGCTGGCAGTGGTAACTCTCGCTGTGTTTATTCCAACCATGGTTCTTGCGCAGAGTCTTCAAAGCGGCGCACTGCTCTCAATCCAAAGTTCGGATGGATCTTTGAACTTAGGCGTGTACGATAGTCAGATTCACTCTGGTATTTCTCACTCCTTCCCCTGCGATAACGGTCTCGTAACCGATGCCTATGTGGTGCAAGGAGGGTCAGCGACCGGTTGCGATCCGGGCGATTCCTACGAGACTTCGCAAGCCCCTGGAGCTTTTCAATTCGTAGGTACGGGGTATGAATTTGATATCACGACTTTCTATACGGAAACACCCGGTACCTGCAATTCCCCGGGCAACACCGGGCCAATTGAACCGATTTGTGTCAGCCCCGATAGTGGGTTTCTCACGGTTACAAACAACGGATCTTCAAGTTTCACTGGTACGATTACTCTGTCTGGCAACTCCCCGTTAGGCGGGCCACCATATTGTGCGCCCAACGGGATGGCTTCTGACAGCTTCACCGGCACGCTTACTCCGGGCCAATCGAGAACCTTCGGCTTAGCGCCGGACGCAAGCAACTGCGGTGGATACAACGCCCCCCAGACCCAAACTCTGACCGCCGGGGCAACCGCTGTCTTCCATGTCGGCACTGACGACTATGAACTGGCGGCTATTGATAATGCCGGGGGCGAGCAGATCACTATGCTTCCGATTCCGGTGCTCCAGTCCTCATCTGAGCCGGGATCCAACCCATCCAACACATTTAATCCGGGCACAATGTTTCCCAGTTTCAGCTGCTCGCCCTATGGCGATTTTAACGAATCCACCGCAAACCCGGAATGCGTCGAGTTCCAACTGACTTGTTCAGGGGCGTCGGATTGCGAGCAATTCCTGTACACGGCGACCACCCATTACAGTTTCCCCACCGGCTTTCCGGGAATTGGCGGTCCCGGATTCTTGAAGGCGAGCGGGCAAAGTTGCCCGACGAGCCTCTTTAACCAAAATATTTTCAGTTTCTACTCGCAAGACACGACTCATCAAGGAGGAGGCGGCGGGCTCTCATGCTTTGTTGCTGCGTTTACTCCTGGCGACCAGATCGTCACCACCGTCAAAAGTTTCGAGGGATTCGAATTTCCGTTCTCGGATACTCGTTTGAATTACATCATTGCCGGATTGCCTGCGCCCCTTTCGTGGGACTATCAAGCTCCGAATCTGACTGTTTGCAACAATGCTCTGGGTACAGGATGCAACGCTCCTTGGGTATACCCGTCGTCGATTCAGATCGCCTGTCCGGGTGGCAAACCTGTACCCCCTAACCCGACTCCAATCTCGGTGAGCCGGTTGCTGAATTTCGGACAAGGAGAGGATGGGCTCACTGAGTACTTCTTCTTCTGGAACACCTCGCGACATGCGAACGGCTGTACCAGCGTCGTGCTGACGTTCGACAGCGGCTTATCGGTGGTTCCTGCGCAGTTCAAGTATATTTTCTGATGTCTCGAAGATGCAGGCTGATCGCAGCCTGCATCTTCATTCTTCAAATAAGGGACATTACAGACTGGCAGAACCAGGCTCAAGTCGACGAACCAACGTGCTGCTTTGGAGAACGCAACGGTTGCTGCGATTAAGTTTTGATCGACTGCGACCAGTGGATTGCTTCTTCATCCATGGTCTTGAAGTCAGAGCGTTCCAGGATTTTGTCTGCACCCGGATCATCATGCATGGCGTTTATTAACTGGAGAGTCTCCTGATAGTGCTGCAGCGCTTCGGCCTGGTCATCTGACGCCCGAAAAATGCCCGCCAGCAGGTAATGCGCTTTGGCGCTCAAAGGTTTCAGACCGAGTTTATCGGCTTGCAGAAGCGCCCGCTCGAGTTCCTGTTGAGCATGGGCGACGTCTTTGATCTTTATCATGGCTTCCGCCATGGAAACTGAGCATTCAACTTGCACATACTTCAATCCGAGGTTCTCGGCTTGCTGCAGTAGCGGTCGCAATGCGGCAATCGCCTGCTGCGACCGTCCTTCCTGGATCGCAACCTTGGCCAGACTGATGTTGGCAATCAGGATTTTCTCTGGTTCTTTGCTGCGGTTGGCTGCTTGCAGCGCCTGTTCATACAAAGCTTTGGCCGCCTTTGAGTCACCTCGGTAATAGGCAGCATTGCCCTGAAAAGACAGCGTCTGTGAGATCATTCCATCGTTCTTCAGTTCGCGAGAAAGATTCATGGCGTCGTCCAGGTAGCTCCTGGCCTCGTCGCCTCGGCCGGCTAGGATGAGCGCCTGTGCATAACCGCCAAGGATCTCTGCCATCCAGTAGGTTTTGTCTTTCAGGTCCTGGAAAGTTTTCAGTGCTGCCTGCTTGGACGTGATAGCGGCGCCAAATCGTCCCTGATAATCCAAAACCATCCCTAGGGTGTAGGACTCAATTGCTGCGCCGCGGCTGTCGTTCATGCTTCGCCGTAGGTCCAGGGCCCGCATGTACTGGGCAAAAGCCTGATCGTAGTCGCCCATCCTGACAGAAGTCTCTGCAAGGTTGTGGACGGCCTCGACGATGTCTTCGGGGGCCTTGGATTTCTCGCGCAATTGCAATGCTTGCAGGTAATAAGTACGGGCATCTTCATACTGTCCTTTTGCAAAATAGACACCCGCGATATTGTTCAGACAAGCCGCCTGCAAACGTTCGTTGCCGATATCACGCTCGATTTGCAGCGACTCCTTATACATGTTCAGAGCCTGGTCATGGTCGCCGCGATCATCGTAGAAGTTACCCATGTCAATCAGAGTGTCGCCCAGACCGCGCTTGTCCCCGATATCGCGTCGAATCTGCAGCGCTTCCTGAAAATTCTGCAGCGCCTCCTTATTCTTGCCCAACAAAACTTCAGCCCTCGCAATTTCGTTCAAGCTTGAGGCAGTCCCACGCTTCTGGCCGATGCTTCGCCAGATGGTCAGCGCATCCTCGCCATCGCGCAAACTGTCAAGCGGCCGATTCAACATCCGGTAAGCGACCGCCATGGCGTGCAATGTAGCAGCCTTTTGTTCCTGATTATCCAGTTGAATGGCAAGGCTTAGCGCGCGGTTCAAGGAATCAAGTGCTCCCTGTGCATTGTCACTCTTAATGGCGAGGCGCCCCACTGCCAGCGTGGCGTTAATGTCCCGGGGATTCGCTTTGAGAATTTGCTGGTTATATTCCCCGGCTTTCGCAAAGTCGCCGGACTGTTCGTAAAGCGCCGCCAATGCCGACTGCACGTCTGCATTATCCGGCGCGGCTCTTGCGATGGTCTCGTACGCTTTGATCGCGCCGGGGAAATTCTTGGTAATCTGAGCCTGAATCGCAAGCAGCAAATATTTCTCCGCCTGCGGCAGGTTCTGGCTCAAACTAACAGCCCTTTGCGCTGCCCGCTCGGCCTCGGCGTCGTAACCCAAATTGCTGTAGGATTGCGCCAGTTTGGAATAAGCCAAGGCGAAGAAAACGTCTTTTTTGGTAGCAGCTTCGAAATGTTTCTTCGCTTCGAGATTCTTACCTTCACGAAGCAGGACGGTCCCCTCGTTGAAGTCGCGCAACGCTTCAATCGAAGTTGAGGTCGGCTGATAGGAATTGGCTTTCAATTCTTTCAACACATCCGGCGAGAGGGCGAGGTTTTGCCTGATGGAATCAGCGAGCTTATCGAATGCCGCTGGAATATCTTTCTCGCTCGCGGCATCCGCCTTCATAGAAGTGGTGCGGTTGTTTTTCAGATCCTGCAACGTCGCATCGATGCGAACCTGGCCCCCGAAACGCGCGTATTGGCCAAATACCACCACATCGGCGTTGCTGAACTCAGCGATACGCTGGAGTATGGTCGGATCGAACGAAGTATTTGGCGCGATGTGCAGATCCTCGAGGACCTGGTGTAACCGGTCTGGGGAAACTGCTCGCAACTGGGCAGACTGGCCGACATCAGTGTTCAGCATGTCAGACAAACTAGGTCCCAACCAGTCGAAGCCAGGGTCTCCTGAGGCGTTTCTAAAAGGCAGGATTGCCAGCGAAACAGCAGGACCCGCCTTGGCTCCCCCGGAGTGCGACGGAAACAAACTGTCGCGGAAACGGTATCCTCCGATTGCGAGGATGATCGCGATTAAGCCTGCAGTAATTGTTGGCCAAGGAATCGTCCGGCCCCACGGACCTATCTTTGGCTCGAAGCTCAGCGTAGCGCCGGCACGCTTACCTTGCCAGGTCTCTAAGTCGGCCAACAGCTCGGCGGCGGTTTTGTAGCGCAAATCCAGATCGCGCTCCAGACACTTGGTCACGATATTGCTTACCGAAGTAGGGATAGTGTTATCGTGGTCCGACACGGGCGCCACCCGCTCCTGCGTTCGGCGAATCAGGCTGGCAATTGTGCTATCCGCCTTGAACGGCATCTGCCCGGTAAGCATTTCGTAAAAGATCAGACCCAGGGCAAAGATGTCAGAGCGCTGATCCAGAGGTTTACCCAGCGCTTGCTCTGGAGACATGTACTCCATGGTCCCCACCAGAGCTCCGCTCTGGGTCATGCCATCGCCTTCGAGCGTGCGAGCCAAGCCAAAGTCCATCACCAATATTCGCCCCGTCTTGTCCCGCATGATGTTCTGCGGTTTCAAGTCACGGTGGATTACGCCCACGCTGTGTGCGGCTTCTAGAGCCCGGCACACCTGCAGCATGATTTCCACTGCTTCGGACGGCGAAAACTTCTTTTTCTCATGGAGGAGAGTCAGCAAATTTTCTCCCTCGACGTACTCCATGGTGATGAACTTCATCCCATCAGCTTCGCTGAGGTCATAAATGCGAATTACGTTGCGATGCGTTACCTGGTGAGATAACAGCAGTTCCTGCTTAAAGCGGTCGACAATTGATTTGTCGCGGGCCAAGTCGGGGCGTATAACCTTCACAGCCACGGTACGGTTCAACTCGAGATCGGTCGCTTTGTACACCGCGCCCATGCCACCTTGTCCGAGAATCTGCACGATCTGATATCTCTGTGCCAGGAGCATGCCCGTCTCCAGTTCGGGCTGGTTCGAAACAACGATTTTGAGTCGCTGCTCTGGGTTGTCTTTTGCCGGTGTGGCTGGAGACTTGACGGAGGTGTCGATCACTCTGGTGAAATCCGGGGAAAAATCCACGAGTGTCGGAGAATCGGAAGGCAGAGTCCCATCAGACGAAGAACTGCCCCCCTCTGACGGCGTACGTATGCCAGCGGCATCGTTTCCTGTTAAGTCTGATTGCTGGCCGATTCTGGGGTTTCGTTCCATGATCTCGGCACCGCAATAATAGCCGAAACTAGCCCGGATTGGCGGGAATTATTGACAATAGATATCGATTTCCCAAGCAACTTGCCTGTAAGAAAACTGCGCCTCGACATCGCAAACATTAGCTGGCGGAGGGTAGTCCGGTCTGGACCAGGTATCGGTAAATGGGGTTGGGAGGTTTCGTTTCTTGATGAATGTTCATGGCGGCATGAAAAACGACAAAAAAAGGGAACCGGGTGAAATCTGAAAGATTTAGTGTCGACGATTCTGTAACTTACCTCGCGAACGCTGAACGCTAGGGAAACATGCCAGCTGTGGCAGGTTACGGCTTCTGTGCAACAACCGAAGCATGGTTACGCCAACCACTTCGATGGCTCATAGACTGCTTGGGCCAGGTCATTCAGGAAGGCGGCCGCCCGGGCGCCATCGGCGGCGCGGTGATCGCAGGAGAGAGTCAGCGTCATCATGGGACGAACAGTTGGCTTGCCGTCGACGGCGACCACGCGGTCAACGATGCTGCCAACCGCGAGAATCGCCGCTTGCGGTTGGACGATAATCGCTGTGAATTCGTCCACCTGATACATGCCGAGATTGCTGATGGTAAAGGTGGCATCGGCGATGTCGGTGGGGCGCAGCTTTCCCGCCCGCGCTCGCTCGGCCACGTCGCGACGTTGCTGCGCAATCTCCGCGAGGCCCGCGGTGTGCGCGTTCGGAATCACTGCGGTGACCACTCCGTCGTTAACTGCGATGGCCACCGCCATGTTCACGTGATCGTGAAGATGAATGCCTTCCGTGGTCCAGGTCGAATTCAGATGCGGATGTTTGAGCAGCACTCGTGATGTTAGTGCAACCAGTAGATCAGTATGGCTGACCTGGATCTTGTGCGTACGCTCAATCTCCGGGACCAGCTTCGCGCGGCATTCATTGAGTGCGCTAGCCTCGATTTCACGCGTAACGAAGAAGTGGGGAACTGTGGTCCAGCTCAGCGTGGTGCGTTCGGCCATGAGGCGGCCGATTGCACTGGGAACCTTAATGCTGCCTGATTGCTTTGGCGGTGCGCTCGATTCAACCGGAGCGGCTGCAGCTTGCACGTCCGAGGCAAAAATCTCGCCATCGGACCCGGAACCACGCACGCTCGCGATATCCACTCCTAGTTCTTTAGCAAGACGGCGTGCCTTCGGAGAAATTCTTGCGCTTGCTACGACGGAAGGCTCAGGAACGCTCAGGGCAACTGGTGCGACATGCTTGTCTGTCTTCGCTCGTGCAGTAGGCACGGAGTCGCTTGTCGCAGGAGGTTTTTCTCCCGGCGCGACAATCCATGCAATCGTCTGGCCCACCGGAATGTCAGTACCAGCTTGCGCCGAAACTCCCGCGAGCACGCCATCAGCCGGGGCTTCGATTTCCATCACCGCTTTATCGGTTTCGATTTCCAGAAGCGGCTCGCCCTTAGTTACACGATCGCCTTCCTGCTTCCGCCAGGCGATGAGCTTGCCGGTTTCCTGCGCCATCTCGAGGGCGGGCATGACAACGCTGAAGGCCATAGGTAGGGTTATATGTGAAGACCGGGTGCCGTCCCTTCGGGGTTCGTTCCTTCTTACCGCACTTACCCCGGACTTACGTCCCGCTATCAAATTCCGTCCCTTCGGGACTGGATCAAGCGATTCTTCAAGGTCAACTTCTTGGGATCAAGAGATTTCTAAAGTTAAAGTTTCAGGAAACGATTCAGTCCGAAACTCCAACCCGCTCCGTTTTCGCGCTGGCCTCGATCATATCGAGCACTTTTTCGCTTGGTGCAGCTTCGGTTTCTCTAATCGTGGGCAGCGGTCCATTGACCGTGAAATAATGCGCGCCTGCTACCAGAAGTTCTTCCGCAGGGAAACGCGTGATTACCTCGTGTCCTGTCGGGGTTACTACGATTTCTTCTTCGATACGTGCAGCGCTCCAGCCATCGGTCGAAGGCCAGAAGGTTTCGAGCGCAAATACCATTCCGGGCTCGATCGTTACTGGATGGTCGAACGAAACCAGACGGCTGATCACCGGCTTTTCCCAGATTGCGAGGCCGATGCCGTGGCCGTATTGCAGCGCGAAGCAGGCTTCTTCGTTGGGGAATCCGAACTCTTCCGCCTTCGGCCAGACTGCGGCAATCTCCGCGGTGGTGCGTCCCGGGCGCACCAGTTCGATGGCTGCATCGAGATACTCACGGCAGCGCTTGTAGGCATCCACCATCGCGTGCGAAGCGAAGCCCACCGTGAAGCACCGGTAGTAACAGGTCCGGTATCCCATGTAGGAATGAAGAATGTCGTAGTAGACAGGATCGCCTGGGCGCAGCACGCGATCGGAAAACACGTGCGGATGCGGATTGCAACGCTCGCCTGAGATTGCGTTCACTGCTTCAACGTACTCCGACCCCAAATCGTAAAGCACCTTGCTCACCAATCCCACCGCTTCGTTTTCGCGCAGGCCGGGCTTCATGGCGCGGTAGAGTTCGTCATAGGCCGCATCGACCATCATCGCGGAAGTGTTGAGCAGCGAAATTTCATCCTGCGTCTTGATGACGCGGGCGTTTGACATGAGTTGCTGACCGTCGACGACCTTGATGCCTTCACGTTGCAACGCGAAAAGAACCGGGAGTTCGATTATGTCGATGCCCACCGGCTCTTTGTGCAGGCCCCGCATTTCAAGTTCGATGCGAATCTTTTTAGCGACGTCTTCGGCGCGGCCCATCTCCGGCGTCATAGCACCGCGCAGCATGGAAATTCCTGGACGCGAGCGCTCGCCGAGCCACGGGCAATTTAACTGATGATGCTTGGCGGCGGATCCGAAATCCCACAGGATGGGCTCATCATTCCGCGGCAGCAGGGTGAAGCGGTTGGCCTTGTCTTGCGCCCACGTGCCGATGTGCGTGGAGGTGAGATAACGCACGTTATTCATGTCGAAGCAGAGCAGAGCGCCCATCTCGGACTTCTCGAGCAGAGCCTTGGCCTTTGCTAGGCGCTCGCGGCGCAAGCGGTCAAAGTCGATTCGGTTCTCCCAATCGACTGCCATCGTTCCGTGAGTTTTGAGTGCCATAAATTCAGCTCCTAGCTTCTAGCTTGAACATACCTAACCGATCGCGCACCTTTCATAACGGTTTGCACATCGATCGTGCGGCGTCTGATACCGTTTGTTCCGTCGGCACCGTTGCGTCTTCTAGTGGCGGAGAGAACGGAATCGGTACGTGCATCGCGCCCATTCGTTTCACTGGTGCATCCAGATCGTAGAATGCGCCTTCGGCGATCACGGCAGCAAGTTCCGCGGTAACGCCGTAGCGCCCGTAGCCTTCATCGAGGACGATGACTCGCGACGTCTTCTTCGCTGAGTCGATCAAAGGTTTTTCATCGAGCGGCCACGTGGTGCGCGGATCGACGACCTCAGCGCTGATGCCTTCTTTTTCCAGCAAAATCGCGGCGCCCAGCGCTACCTGCACCATGCTGCTCGTTGCAACCAGCGTAATGTCGTCGCCAATGCGCTTCACGTCGGCCACGCCTAGCGGGATAGTGTAATCGTCCTCAGGAACCGGGCCCTTCAGCTTGTACATCATTTTGTCTTCGAAGAAGACAACTGGGTTCTCATCGCGGATGGCGCTCTTCAACAGGCCTTTTGCATCGTAGGGAGTTGAGGGCAGAACCACTTTCAGGCCCGGCACATGGCTGAACCAGGCATGGAGCGACTGCGAGTGTTGCGCCGCGGAGCGTCGCGTGGCGCCGAGCGTGGTGCGCATCACCATCGGCACTTTCCAGTGCCCTCCCGACATGTAATGCGCTTTGGCTGCCTGGTTGACCATCTGGTCCATGGTGAGCGTGATGAAATCTCCGAACATGATATCGACTACCGGACGGAGGCCCGTCATCGCTGCGCCGACGGCGACGCCGGTGAACCCAGCTTCGGAGATGGGAGTGTCGACCACGCGCTTTGCGCCAAACTCTTCGACTAATCCGGAGAGTACTTTGAAGGGCGTACCGGCCTCGGCAACATCCTCGCCGATGATGCAAACCCGCGAGTCGCGTCGCATCTCTTCGGCGAGCGCTTCGCGGACCGCCTGCGCAAATGTAAGTTCGCGCTCAGGCATAGACGTGCTTCTCGACCTCGTCAACACTTGGATAGGGAGCGTCTATGGCGAACTTTACGGCTGCTTCCATCGTGGCCCGAACTTCAGAAGTAATATGATCGAACGCGGCAGCGTCCGCATGGCCTTGAGCAAGCAACCACTTTTCTAAAACTTTGATGGGATCGCGGTCCGTCTTCCAGAGATTTTCTTCCTGCTTGGAGCGGTAGTACTCGCGACTGATATCGCCGACGTGATGGCCGCTGTAGCGATAGGTATCGCACTGCAGGAACGCAGGTCCGCCACCGCTGCGGGCGCGATTCACCAATCGCGTCGCAACTTCATTCACCGCGCGAACGTCTTGTCCGTCCACTCGGGCAGTTTCAATACCGAAGGCGGTAGCACGGCCGAGTATGGTGCCCGCCGTGGTTTCCTGATAATGCGTGTACTCGTTGTATTGATTGTTTTCGCAGACGTAGATCACCGGCAGCTTCCACAACTGCGCCAGGTTCATCACTTCGTACAATGATCCCTGGCCGAGCGCGCCTTCGCCGAAGAAACATACTGCAACGCGATCCGTTCCCAGAGCGTTGGCTGCAAAGGCCGCGCCGGTGGCGATGCCGACGCTTCCGCCCACGATCGCGTTGGCACCGAGGTTGCCAGTCGCGGGATCGGCGATGTGCATCGATCCGCCCTTACCGCGGCAATAACCGGCTTCTTTCCCCAACAACTCGGCGAACATACGATCCGGGGACGCGCCCTTGGCCAGGCAGTGTCCGTGGCCGCGGTGTGTGCTGGTTATGTAGTCGTCGATGCGTAGAGCTTCGCAGATTCCTACGGCCACCGCTTCTTCGCCGCTGTACAAGTGAGCGAGCCCGGGCATGAGAGCGCGAGTGTAGACTTCATTCACCTGCTCTTCAAACAGGCGGATGCTTACCATCTTTTGGTAGGCGCGAAGCCACTTTTCTTTTTCCGTGGCGGTTGCGCGTCCAGCTTGGGGTTTGGAGGTCGCAGTGGTCATACTTTCTTGCCTCCTTGTGTAACTGGCGTCGAGACTCCAGACATGGCAGCCAGTACATCGAACATGCAGGCGAAATCATATTTTGTCCAACCCATACCGCGCGCTGCCGTCAGGAATTCGTTGCTGATTGCAGTGCTGGGAAGGGGAACGTTGAGCTGGCGTCCCAAATCCATCGCCAGCACCATGTCTTTCTGCATCATGTTGACGTCGAACCAGGCTTCATCGGGCTGTTGCAGCACAAAGGGTCCACGGTATTGAATCATCGGAGACGCGATAGCACTATGGGTGAGCACATCAACGGCGGTTTCGCGTGCGATGCCACTTTTCTCCGCCAACAGCACGCCCTCGGAAAACGCGAGCATCTGCACCGCGAGGCTCAGGTTGACGGCAATCTTCATAGAAAGAGCCAGGCCGTTGTCGCCAACGTAAGTTACTTTGGGCCCAACATCTGACAGTATCGGTTTCACTTTTTCAAATGTCTCGCGGCGTCCACCGACCATCACTGACAACTTTCCTTCCTGCAAGGTGATCACGCTGCCGGAGACAGGAGCGTCGAGCATGTCCGCACCTTTTTCCCGCACCTTCGCCGCCAAGGCGCGGCTCACGTCAGGACTCACTGTGCTTACGTCGATGAAAATCTTGCCGACGCTCAAGCCTGCCAAAAGTCCGTCGGGGCCCTCGGTGATAGCTGCGGTAGCTGCAGCGTTGGTGACCATCGCGAAAATGAAATCGGAAGAGCTGGCAACTGCCCGCGGCGAATCTGCCCACTTCATTCCTTTTTCAACCAGCCACTGGGCTTTCGCGCGTGTGCGGTTGTAGCCAGTCACTGAGTGACCCTTGCTGAGCAGCCGGTTGACCATCTGACTGCCCATTACACCCAGGCCGATGAATCCGAGTTTCGCCATCCGCCGAACTCCCCTTTATTTCCGAAACTAACGACGCGAGCGAAAGTTCACAAAACACTGAACGCTAATCCGAAAATATAACCCGAATCACGAATTAACTTTGGAAACTATCGGCGCGTGCTTTCTAGAATCGGCGCCGGAAGAAACCTGCGAATCTTCTCGCACTTGCTCTAGATGGGCGGCCATTGCGGCGCGTGCCATCTCCGGATCGCGCCGCTCCATGGCTTCCATGATTCGTTTGTGATGAACCTGGCCGCGCTCTGGTCCGCCTTCGACTTTGAAAATCTTTAAGCGTTGTTCACGTAGCAACCCGACAATGGAGTCGATCAAAGAAAGAATCAGCGGATTGGCTGCGGCCTCAGCCAATGCAAGGTGAAAATCCAGATCAGCCTCGATATAGGCTTCAGGATCTTTCTGCGCAAGATCCATAACCGCGACCGCTTCCTTCAGCGCGGCCAAATGCTCGTCCTCGACCCGCACTGCAGCGATCGCGGCGATTCCAGGTTCGAGAATCGACCGGAGTTCCGCCAGATGACTTGAGCCCTCCTGCTGTCCGATCTTGACCATCAAGTCAAACGATTGCCGCGCAGCGTGAGTGGTTCCGTCTGTGATGAAGGTTCCGCGGCCCGAGTAGGCTTCGACCAGTCCTTTTTCGCGCAGTGCCTTCACTGCTTCGCGGACAGCTGTGCGGCTTACGCCCAGACGTTGTGCAAGTTCACGCTCGGCGGGAAGCTGGTCGCCGGGTTTCAGTGAGCCGTTGAGAACGGACTCCTCGATTTGCTGAACGATCTGTTCGTACAGGCGCGAAGTCCGAATAACTTTGTACACAGAATTTCTCCCGCGGGTCCCTGCTCTAGTGAACTCGCGATGGTCTGGCTACTATACCGCAGCCCCCATAGCTTGGGGGTCGCGCTTTTGCGACTCCTCGCGACGGATTGGCAATCATCTGGTTTTAGGTACGGTGGTATGACAGCTAAGACGATAACACGCCGGATGAATTGAATGCAAGCCCTGCAGTCCACGGTTTAGACGCATGTTTGTAGGCAAATCCACAAAACTTCGCACTTTACCAATTGGTGTCGCTCGATGTCGGAAACAGACGGATTTGGAGAATTTACTTGACTTCGTTCTCTGAGCAATGGTATGGCTGTCGGACCAGAAAAAACGGAGGAAGTTCCGATGACATCCCGAAGCATCCCCATGTCCGCGGGTAACGTCGCTGCGCCCACTCGGATTTTTCTCTTTGTCCTCGTGGCGATCGTTCTCGCCCTGAGTTTGATCAGCATCCCGGCGCTAGCTCAATCCACTGCCGGACGCGTGCTGGGCACAGTCACGGACCCGAGTGGCGCTGCCGTTGCCGGCGCGACGGTAGTCGTCACCGACACGCAGCGTGGCACAACGCGAACCCTCACCACCGACTCCGCTGGAGAATACGTTGCCGCTGACCTGATCCCGGGAACCTACAAGATCCGAGTCGAGGCCAAGGGATTTAAGACCGTGGAGCGGCCCAGCGTTGCAGTAGAGGTTGCGAGCGACGTTCGTGCCGACTTGACGTTGCAACCCGGCAACGTTTCCGAGGTTATAACGGTCAGCGCAGACGTTCCCTTGATCAACTCCATCTCCTCCACCCTTGGAGGCACGCTGAGCAATAAAGAAATTAACGATCTACCGCTGAATGGCCGCAACTACGAAAACCTGTTGCAACTTCGTCCCGGCGTCATGCGTTATCCCGGCGGAGGATTCTCGACAACCAGCACGGATGGCTTGCGAGCGGAAGACAATGCCTACTTCGTTGAAGGTCTTTTCAACAGCGAGCCGTTTTCCGGACAGGGCATTATCAACGGAGCCGGCATTGCGGGAGATTCCGCGACCATCCTGCCCATCGACGCCATTCAGGAATTCAACGTTCAAGAAAATCCACCGGCTGAATACGGCTGGAAACCGGGGGCGGTAGTCAACGTTGGATTGAAATCCGGCACAAACACAATTCACGGGAGTGCGTTTGCTTTCGGTCGCGACGGAGCTATGGACGCGCGTAACTACTTCAACGATGCTCCTGCACCGAAAACTCCGCGAACACTGGAACAGTTTGGTGGCAGTTTCGGGGGCGCGATCGTGAAGGACAGAGCGTTCTACTTCGGCGCGTACGAGGGCCAGCGCTACGATGTTGGAAATTCCTACAGCGTTACCACGCCGTCCATGCAGCCGCTAACACTTGCGCCCGGCGCGGCGCCAAATTGCACAGCGCCAGGCCTCGCCGGACTCGACTGCAATGGCAGTATTCCCAATGCGATTGCCGATCTTTTGGCAAACGGCTACACCGTCGGGACCAACGGGCCCTGCACCGGACCTTGTATCAGTCCAGCCAGCCAGCTGATCTCGGGCTGCACTGTGTCAGCAAGTGGAACTGTAACCTGCAACGGAACGGGCTTCCCTTTAAACAACACGCAAGGCATCAATGTCGTGCAGGGATTTCCCAACAACGTGGGCGTCGACAACGCGCTCGGCAAAGTGGATTTCAGCATCAATCCGCACAACACAATCAGCGGAATGTATTTCTATGGAAACAACAACGGAACGGTGGAGGATTTTCCCGAGTTGCAATCCAAATGGCGATCCGTCATCCACACGCGTGCGCAGGTCGTAGGAGGGAACTGGGTTTGGACCCCCAGCGCTCGATGGGTTAATGAAGCCAGAGTCGGCTACAACCGCCTTTACCAGCCCACACTTCCTGGTGATCTCAGCACACCCGCCTCAGGCTACGGTATCGACACCGGGGTAAGCGGGCCCTTCACCGGAGGACTGCCGCGTATCAGCTTTGCCGGAGCCTTTGTTCCCGGCTTGGGTGGCTTCAAGTGGCCGAAATTCCAGGGCCCAGACTCGATCCTTCAGTTTATCGACCACGTTTCCTACACCGTCGGCAAACACGCGATCAAGTTCGGGGGCGAACTACACCGGAACGAAGTTACCGGCGGCGCTTTCGGCAATGCCAGAGGCAGTATCACTTTCCTGGGCGGCGTAGCTCTGGCTGCGTCTACTCCCTTGGAGGATTTCTTCGCCGGCGATCCTTTCAAGGCATCGGTGCAAGTTGGCAATCCCGATCGGCAAATCCACAACTGGGCCTATGGAGCCTTCTTGCAGGACGACTGGAGAGTCACAAAAAATTTCACGCTCAACTACGGATTGCGTTATGAATTTAGTTCAGTGATCAAGGAATCGAATAATCTCCTCGGCAATTTCGATCCCAATTCGCCGACTGGCCTGATTCAGGCAGGAATGAACGGTGTGAATGGTCCCTACAATCCCGATCATAAAAATTTTGCCCCCCGCTTGGGCTTCGCATGGGATATGACGGGCAGAGGTGACACTGTGCTGAGAGGCGGAGCCAGCATGGTCTACGAAACGATCAATTGGGAGGCCCTTCTTGCCTTCAACAACGCTTTTGGCCTCTCCAACGTTCCCACGGGCGCGATTATCAACGCCGCAGGCGGCACTGCGGGAGGAACAATTACGGCGAGCAATCTGGCGATCCCTCCGGTCCTTCCACAATGGGATAGTGGTGTCCCCTTGTATGGCGCCAATGTCAGCACTAGCACGCCCAATTGCTTCAACAATCCCTGCCCCATCATGAGCGTGGATCGCAACATAACCACTCCCTACATCTGGACCTGGACCTTGAACCTGCAACACGCCTTCTCGAACAATGTTTCCTTGGAAGTTGCTTACGTTGGCAATCACGGCTCGAACTTGACTGGCATCCGGGATATCAACCAGCCGCCAGTTGGCACGGACTATTCCCCAGCCTGCGCGACCGATCCAAACTGCGATCAGGATGCGCGTCCGTACAATGCGAAGTTTCCTTACCTAAGCAATATTTTTCAGATGGGAAACATCTACCGGTCAAATTATGATGGCTTGCAAATCACGCTGAACTCGAGAAACTTCCACGGCCTCAGCATGGTAGCCGGTTACACCTATTCCCACTCGCTGGATGACGTGAGCGCGAACTGGGATTTTGGATACGGTGCGGGGCTGCCACAGGATTCTTACAACGTCGGACGTGAATACGGGAACAGCGACTTTGACATGCGGCATCGTTTTACGCTCTCGCTTACCTATGCCATCCCCGGACGCAGCGGCTACGCACAGATGTTACAAGGCTGGGAACTGAATTCAATCGTGACGCTGCAAAGCCCGCAATTCTGGGGCCCGATTGATCTCGGAACTGATGTCGCGGGGACCGGCCCGCTGCCCGTAAGTCCGCCGGCTTTCGAGATGGCGCGCTGGGATTTTTATGGCAACCCTTCCGACTTTCAGTCAGGCCCGACGCCGATTCCGTTTTTCCCGAAAGCGTCGAACTCTGCCTGTGCAGCTCAAGCGCTGGCCGCGGACGGTGGAACTCCTGGAAAGTCAATGGCGTCTCTGACCTCGTTCGGTTGCTATGCCAAGGGCAACTCCATCATGATTCCGCCTCCGCTGGGAGAATTCGGAACCATGCCACGCAATCTATTCCCTGACTCAGGTTTCAAGGATTTCGATCTTTCGATTGCCAAGAACTGGCACTTGGGTGAACGCGTCCACGCCCAGTTCCGCGCCGAGTTCTTCAACGTGCTTAACCATCCGAACTTCGCAAATCCGTATGGCGGACAAAACGGGTTTGGGCTGAACGATCCTTCGGTGCAGCCGTTCGGTTGTGGTTGTGCGACGCCCGACGTGGCGGCGGCGAATCCGGTCATCGGCTCGGGTGGCAGCCGTGCCGTGCAGTTGGGGTTGAAGTTCACGTTCTAGTTGTGTATGAAGTTTGTATACGCATGACGCCGGACGCAATTCCGTCCGGCTTTTTCTTCGTAGACGGCTTGTGCGGTTCGGACGTCAGAAAGAATGGGCCAAGTTATGAATAGACAAAATCATTTTTCCTTGCCGGTTTTCTTGTTGTTGTTGCTCGCATTTATTGCTGGTGACGCGCTTGCCCAAAAGGAAGAGCGGCGCGAACGCACCATCGACGAGATCAGGGTGGAAGCTATTCACCGCGCCGAGGTCGGCCAGTATCCGCTGATCGGGCTTGATCCCACAGACGTGAAGGAAGCTTTTGAGAGCATTCATACCAGCGATAAAGACGAATGGGCCGCGGCTTTCATGCACGTTGCCGATCGCTACTTCAACGAAGCGAAATCATTGGAGAAGACCGATCCGGTAAAGGCGAATGCCGATTACATTCGCGCGTGGCGGCTTTATTCCTTCGGACGCTGGCCGATTCCCGCCTCTCCGGGGAAGCAGCGCTCGTACGAAAAAGCTATCGAAGCATTTCTCGATCACGCGAAGTTCTTCGATCCGCCACTCGAGGTTGTCCAGATTCCTTTCGAAGGCAAGCAGATCATTGCCTACCTGCGCCTGCCGAAGAATGCTAAAGGACCGGTGCCCCTGGTAATTGCGGTGAATGGACTGGACAGCCGTAAAGAAGATCTCGCAGAAAGCTTCGGCGGCATTCTCCCCTTTGGAGTCGGTTATCTTGCGGTTGACGGCCCCGGAACCGGACAGAATCCAATCAAAGTAAGTGAAACAGCGGATCGCGTGCTGTCGCGCGTTCTCGACTATGCGCAGTCGCGGCCGGAGATCGATAAGAACCGCATCGCGATGCACGGTGTAAGTTGGGGCGCGTATTGGGCGACGAAGATGGCGATTGTCGAGCGCGCGCGGTTGCGCGGAGCGAGTGCGCAGTCTCCGCCAGTAGACAAGTTTTTTCAAAAGGATTTTCTGATGAACTCGCTACTGGGTAACCGCGAGTATCTGTTCGACCAGGTGCCGGCCCTCATGAATATTCTGGAGGGCGTACACACTCTGGATGAGATGGGCGACTATCTGCCAAAATTGTCTTTGGTGCATCAGGGATTGCTGGGCAAGCCGATGGCTCCTATGTTAATCCTCGCGGGAGTTCTCGACACCCAGGTTCCCATTGATGACGAATATCTGCTGCTGAGCAAAGGCGACGTGCCAAAAGAAGCCTGGATCAATCCTCACGGGGGACATCTTGGCCGGCAAGTGGGAGTTTGGCCTGATCCGCTGATTTTCAAACAGGTAATTATTCCGTGGCTGTTAAAAACCTTACAAGCTCAGCCGAATTAACTTTGCTTGCCGAGGTTTAGTTCAGCCCAGCGTTCTACGAATGATTCAAAAGCAAATTTGACACTGCGATAAATACTGCGAATGCTATAGTTCTCCAACCAGAGCATTTGTTCCATGATGTAGGACAAAATTACAGGCAGGCTCACACCGTCTCCCAGTAACACAACCACTTACCAATTTGGCAACGGACATGCTTAGTATCAATGGAACATATCCGCTCATTCTTGGAGGCGCAGCATGCCTGAACGCAACCAAAAAGGTTGGCGCGAACTATGTATTGCGGTCATACATGAAGACGATTCCGCGAGGCTCAGCTCGCTGATTCAAGAACTGATTGAGGCGTTGGACAAAGGTGAGCAGGCTTGGCATCCTCGAACTGACTCTTTTGAGAGTAGCCGAGCAGCCGCATGTTGACCGCTACTCCCGTCCAGTGTGATTACAGCGTCACATGCGGCAAGATACATCTCGCGTTCTTCAGCTAACTTCGCGAACATTCCAATCAGTCGTCCAGTTCGTCGTGCGACTCAGGTTCATCGTCGAAAGCAAAGACTACGCCGCTGTTCTCTTCTTCTTTGGGATGGGTACGTGCTTGCGAATATTGGAAAGCCCGCGCTTCAACTCCGGACTTAGATCGGTCGTGTCATGCGCGACTCGCACGGGCTCTTCGGCAGATTCCCGTCCGAGCCATTGACTCAGTTGTTCTGGAGAAGCACATACACGCCGGCCCTCGTGAATAACTGGCATACCCGATTTTGCCCAGCGTTGGGTTACGGAAATTGGCTGTCCTAAGAATTGTGCGATCTGCTGCCAGCCCTTCAAAGAAGGAGATTCATCATCGCGTTTTGGCGCGCCCGACATCTGATATTTGGTTCGATGACACGAGCGCCGTTCGGGCTGCACTCAAGATGCCCGGCCTGACCGAGCCCTTGCGAGCTCTTGAGAGCTATCTAAACGCTAGCTTTGAACGGGGAAAAGTTCGGCAACTTAGCGCTACCCCTTCTCACTCGGTAGGGTTTCGGGGAAACTTGAGATAGGGCAAGCGCACGTTTTGGATTACGACTTGATCGGCTCTGATATTTGGCGGTGCCTGAAAATCAGGTACTCCACACGGACCACCCGCGCCACACGCGGCGTTCACTGCTCCTGCGGTAACGAAGTCATCTTCATCGACGCCGTCTCCGCTAACGCCCAACCCGCCAACCAGCACGCCATTCCGATAGAGCGGCAGGCTTCCGGGAAAAAAGACGATTCCGCTCTTATTGCCAGTGTTTGCTGGCCCCGGCTCCGATCCCTGCGTACAAGGATTGGTGGTGTCGTTGAGATACAGCTGAAAAAACGGTCCATTGCCCGAGCCGTCGATTCCCGGCGGAAACAATGGCTGAGTTCCGAAGCCGATGGTGCGATTGGTGACAGCCGTTCCAGCGGGAACTCCCGGCAAGTCTCGCACACCCGTGGTACTGAACCAGATTACGTTGCGTGCCTTGGTGGCCGCTACGTCTGCGCTGAATACAGTTCCGTCCGGCATGCGATAGAGACCAAGCAGCGTGCCGTCGAGGTCGGAAACGGCAATCGTCATTCTTGCTCTGGAGCCGGGTGGAAGGCGGATGACCGCGCGCGTTGTGTTAGCCGTCGCGACGGCATTCATGATGATTTCATCGACATCACTTTGTGACAGTGTGCTGCTAGCATTCGGACCAATCAAATATCCGTCCGGAGGCAGCGTGCCCGCAGTTGGGGCAACGGTGTATGTGCCAGTTAAAGTGCCGGCGGATGTTCCGTCGGGCTGCGTTGTCTGGTCTACGAAAGGCAATGCAACGCCGCTGATTATTACTACTCCGGGCGGCGGGAGCTGAGCCGGGGTGGGAAGAAATCCAGAATTCTTCGCACCGGAATACGCTGCGTATTCTGCAATCGCCGGCGATGTGCTCACCACGCCAACGCCGCCAACTGCCCCACCATTGAACAGGGGTACGCCACCGGGATTAACCGCGAGCGGGTTGCTATCGTTCGTGTCTGCTTTGCCAGTTATGACGCCCAGACCGGGATGACTACCATCAATCGAACGTGCCGGGTTCAGCGCCTGCTCTGGCAAGTAATGGGTGCTCAGGGTACAGCCGCGATTCGTGTTTTCGATTCCGTATAGATCGGCATTGGGAGCGCCGGCCACCCCAGGAGGAAAATGAATGCCGCTGATGAATCGCACCGTGCGCGAAGAGAGCGGGGCCTGATCGTTGCTGAAGAATGCCGCAGTGCGGGCGAGACCGACTGCCAGTTCGTCCGCCGGCACGGTTTGATCAAAATTCCCAATCGAGGTTGTTGGCGCTCCGGACGTTTTGAACACGGCCAGAATATTTCCGGCGCGGTCCGCAACTGCAACCACCATGGGCGCATTCACGGACATGATCGCATTCTGCACAACATTACTTACGTCGGTCACGCTGAGGGGAGTTGCTCTCGATGGTGGATCGGTTGCGTTTGAAGATGATGATCCGCTACTACCTGCTCCGCCACAGGATAGGCACAGCAAAGCTGCACACAACAAAACAACCCAGAGCCATAAGAGACAACACTTCTTGGTCTCAATCAGTTTAATTTGAGTTTTGTCCATGCGAACTCAGGCTCGTTTGGCCGCCGATGAAAATTGATAACGGTCTCCCAAATTTCTAATGCGCCGCTCATTATGCCTTGACTGAACAAAGGCAAGCAATGCTTGAATACGGCGATGAGGTTGTGATACGACTTATGCCCCGTCCGGTTCTGATTTAGAAATCGATTTTGATTTTGGCCGATGACGATCTACCTGATGCGAGCATTACTGTTAATGCAGCAGTCGCGCCCCTCTTCCACTGCGATTCTGTGCTTTCTCCTGTGGAGTGCATCGGTATTGGGGCAACCTTCCACGCAGCAGATTCCGGGCCACATGTCCACTAATACCGTATCGCTGCAAGGCACCGTAAGAAATACGCAAACTAATCTGGGTATCCCGGGAGTAAAGATCAGCTTACTCCGAGCTGGCGTTGTCGCTGGCGAAAAATCAACTAACGCTGAAGGCATCTTCCGATTTATTGGCCTTGCACCGGGATCCTATGAACTCAAAGCCGGGATCGAAGGATTTCAGACTCTGGAGCTGCCGGTCCAAATCAGCGGGCCTGAAACAGTCGCCCTGACGTTAGAGCCAAAAGAGCGCGAGAATCTGCCGGGGAAAGGTGTATCTGGAATTCCCGGCTCTGCGCCGTCGACTTCTGTCCCACCGGAGCAGCCGCTTGAACCTTATCCAGGCTTGCGAACTTCGCAGGCGCTTTCTTCTCCCGGTTCGTTGGGAATCGCTCCCGAACAAGTGCCGCCCGAATCCGCCAGCTTCGCGAAAGAACCCGACCGGTGGGATATTCCGATGCCGGCATGGGATCGTTATGGAAAACGCGGCGAATTCCCTTACACCCAGCATCATTGGTATGACCCGTTCAATCGCAGCCGCATTAAGGGAGACGAGCCCATCTTCGGGCAGAGTTGGTTTTTTGATTTCACGGGCACGAGTGTCACCGGCCTGGATGTCCGCCGATTGCCTGTCCCAAGCGGTGTCTCCGCAGAGCAGTCCGATAGCACGGACTTCTTCGGACGCGGAGAACAGGGGTTCGCCTCGCAGAGTTTTCGTTTATCGTTTGATCTGTTCCAAGGTGACACCAGTTTTCGGCCAGTTGATTTCAGAATTCGCTTCACGCCGGAATTCAATCTCAATTTCCTGCAAACCCGTGAGCGAGGACTGGTGAATATTGATGTGCGCGACGGAACCAATCGTTTCGACTCTCACACTGGCCTGCAAGAAGGATTTGTCGAGGCCAAGATTCACGACTTGAGTCCGAATTTTGATTTCATCTCCATCCGCGCAGGAATCCAGCAGTTCGTTAGCGATTTTCGCGGGTTTATTTTCGCCGAGGAGCAGCCTGGAATACGCCTGTTCGGAAATCTGCGCTCGAACCGGATCAATTACAACCTGGCGTACTTTTATTTTCTGGAAAAAAACACGAACAGCGGCTTGAACACCTTCAATTCTCGCCATCAACAGGTTTATGTCGGAAACGTCTACATCCAGGATTCGTTTTTCAAGGGCTACACCACAGAATTCAGTTTTCACTACAACCGTGACGATCCCACCATTCACTTCGATGACAATGGATTCCTCGTCCGCCCCGCGCCTGTCGGGCTAGTGGTGAATAACGGCATCCTTCAGCATGGCATTCGCGCCTATTACTTGGGCTGGGCGAGCAACGGGCACATCGGGCGCGTGAATGTAAGTCACGCGTTCTATCAGGCGCTGGGCCATGACACTCTCAATCCGATCGCGGGCAGGCGTGTCGACATCGACGGCAGAATGGCTGCGCTGGAATTGTCAGTGGACAAGGATTGGGCGCGGTTTCGTACCTCGTTCTTCTGGGCTTCCGGCGATCCCAGCAATCGGTCTGACGCGCTTGGACTCGCCGGCCGCGGTTCGACCGCGCGCGGTTTCGACACCATCGTGGACGAAACCAACTTTGCCGGAGGAGCTTTCAGTTTCTTCGACCAGCAGGGCATTCGCTTAACCAGCACAGGAATCGCGCTCACTAATCCAGGAAGCCTACTCGTAAGCTTGCGCAGCAACAAGGAAGAGGGCCAGGCCAATTTCGTAAATCCAGGGATTTATATATTCAATGCAGGCGCTGATTTCAACCTGACACCGAAGCTGCGCGCCTTTATAAATGCGAACTATCTTCAGTTTGACCGAACTGAGCCGTTGCAAATTCTACTGTTTCAACCGGGAATCCGGCACAGCATCGGTACCGACACTGGCTTGGGGATTCAGTATCGTCCTCCGTTAACAGAAAACATCGTGATCACGTCCGGGATATCGAATCTAGTTCCGGGGGCGGGTTTTGAGGAGATTTTTGACAAGCGGGTGTTAATCTCCGGCTTCACAACCATACGGCTGACGTTTTGAACATGAGGCGTTCTTTTAGGCGACGATTGGCGCAGGTGTTGGCGCTCTCGGCATTTGTCTGTGCGGTGCTGGCGGTTTTTGCCCCCCGCGGCACAACGATCGCGTCAGAACGTCCGCCGGAATTTTCGCCGCAGTCAAACATCGAACAAAGTTCGCCTGGTCTGGGTGACTCGGTTGAAGAAGCGGCGCAAAAGTCGACTGGTTGTGTAACTTGCCACAACCCTACGGACAGCCCGTCCATGCACCCGACCGGGACCGTGCGTCTGGGTTGCACCGACTGTCATGGAGGAAATGCTGGGATCGCGCCGCCCACCGGAGTTGCGGCGGGCTCGTCGCAATACCAGGATATTACGAGGCAAGCGCATCCGCGGCCTCGTTTTGCCGACGATGCCTACAGTTCCGCGAATCCAGTTCGCGGCTACACCAAATGGTTGAAGGAGGATTCGGAGTACATCAAGTTTGTGAACCCCGGAGATCTCCGGGTGGCGGAGCAAACTTGTGGACGCTCGGGATGCCATACCGCGGAAGTGCAGCGCGTCCGCACCAGCATGATGACCCACGGCGCCATGCTGTGGGGCGCAGCGCTGTACAACAACGGAGCCGTCCCGTTCAAGAATCCGCATTTCGGCGAGAGCTACGCGTCGGATGGCACGCCGCAGAGATTGCAAACTTTCCCGCCGCCCACGGCGGAAGAAACTCGCACCAAAGGTGTGCTTCCGTTTCTTGAGCCGATTCAACGCTGGGAAGTTTCTCAGCCCGGCAACGTCTTACGCGTCTTCGAGCGAGGTGGCGAAAAGAAACCTGAAGTAGGAATTCCGAACCTCGAAGAGGAACCAGGCAAGCCCGATGTGAAACTCGGCGAGCGCGGTTTCGGAACGTTGCTGCGCACCGATCCCACCTTTCTCGGTTTGCAGAAGACACGGCTGCTAGATCCATTGCTTTCGTTCCCGGGGACGAACGATCAGCCCGGAGACTACCGAGCCAGTGGATGCAGCGCTTGCCACGTAATCTACGCCAACGATCGCTCTCCGGAACATTCGGCACACTATGCCATTTACGGAAACCTTGGCCAAAGTGCGACTGCTGATCCGACTGTTCCCAAGCACGAATCCGGGCATCCGATCAAACATGAATTCACCCGCTCAATTCCATCGAGCCAATGCATCGTGTGCCATATCCACCCCGGCACCAACATGGTTGCGACTTATTTCGGCTACACCTGGTGGGATAACGAGATCGATGGCGACAAGATGTATCCGAAAGAGCAGCGGCATCCCAGTCCAAAGCAACAGCAGCAGGTTCAGACGCGTGATCCAGAGAGAACCGCCATTCGCGGAAATTGGGCAGACGTAAATTTCCTGGAGAAGACCGGAACACCCGAATTCAACGGCGAACTGAACCAAACGCAGTTCGCCGATTTCCATAGTCACGGATGGATTTTTCGCGCAGTGTTTAAACATGATCGCAAGGGCAATCTGCTGGATGCAGATGACAATCTGGTCTCGTTCAGTGATCCGGATAAATTCAAGAAAGCGGTTCACCTGAAAGACATCCATTTGGAAAAAGGGATGCACTGCATCGACTGCCATTTCGTTCAGGACAGCCACGGCGACGGAAAACTATATGGAGAAACCAGAAACGCAATCGAAGTCGATTGTGTCGATTGCCACGGCACCATTCAACAACGGGCAACATTAAAAACATCCGGGATAGCAGCGCCTGCCAGCGGCACCGACCTGGAAAGGCTTCGCACTCCCTGGAGCGAACGCCGTTTTTACTGGGATGGCGGCAAACTCTTCCAACGTTCCATGCTCGAGCAAAATCAGCGGTGGGAAGTGGTGCAGGTACTCGATTCAATCACGCCGGGCAATCCCCATTACAACGAGAAGTCGCGCCTGGCGAAGACCATCCAAAAAGATGGCGTTACCTGGGGCGACGGAAACGGCGACCAGTCCCAATTGGCGCACCAAAACAGCCAGATGACATGTTATGCATGCCATAGTTCGTGGGCTCCAACCTGCTACGGTTGCCATCTACCTATGGTCGCAAACCAGAAAATGCCGATGTTACACAACGAGGGGCTGACCACGCGTAATTGGACTTCGTACGACTTCCAGGTTCTGCGCGACGATGTGTTCAGTCTGGCAATCGATGGAACGGTCACCGGACATCGCGTCGCTCCGGTGCGCTCGGCATGCGCGGTATTGGTGGGTTCGCAAAATAACAACCGCGACTGGATTTACTATCAGCAGCAGACCGTCTCCGCGGAGGGTTTCAGCGGACAAGCTTTCAGCACGTTCGTCCCTCACACTGTCCGTTCGAAAGAAACCAAAGGTTGCACCGATTGCCACGTTTCCAAAGCCGGCGATAACAACTCATGGATGACGCAGTTGCTGCTTCTAGGAACGAACTATATGAACTTCATGGGGCGCTATATTTATGTAGCGACGGGAAAGAAAGGATTCGAAGCAATCGCTGTAACCGAACATGATGAACCTCCTGCAGTCATCGGAAGCGATCTGCAAAAGCTTGCGTATCCGGGCGACTACAAGAAGCATGTGAGCAACCGCAGCGAGTTGAAGGAAGCGTATGGGCATGCAGGATCGGAAATTCTGGACGTTCAGGCTCGGGGCGAATATCTGTATGCTGCAATGGGAAAGGGCGGGCTCCGCGTCTATGACATTGCCAACATCGACGACAAAGATATTTCTCAGCGCACGATCACAGCGCCGGTGTCGCCGTTGGGCCAGCATTTTTATGTTCCCACGAAGTACGCGATGGCGGTAGCCACTCCCACAACTTTGGGGGTCGATCCCTTGCGCACTCATCGTCCGGAAAACGAAGAGCAGCCGATCCACCTTATTTATGGCTTCCTTTACGTAGCCGACAAACAGGAAGGCCTGGTCGTAATCGGCGATCCGAATTTCCAAAGCAGAAGTCCGGGTGTGGGCACACTGCTGGACGGCGATCCCAGCAACAATTTCTTGAAACGCGCGCTGGCATTTAATCCGAACGGTGCTCTTAACGGCGCACGCAGGATCAGCATCGTTGGCACCTATGCCTACGTTCTTTGCGATGCCGGCCTGGCAGTGGTGAACCTCGACAACCCGCTCAAGCCGGAACTGGTTGCGCAGATAGGTGCGCCATTTCTGATCGATCCGCACGCAATCGCTGTACAGTTTCGTTACGCGTTTATCGTCGATCGGTGGGGATTGAAAGTTTTGGATATCACGCACCTCGATCATCCGGTGCCGGTTGACGGACCCGCGGTTCACATTGAAGACGCGCGCAACATTTATGTGGCCCGCACTTACGCCTACGTTTCTGCCGGTAAGCAAGGCGTGGCGATCGTGGACATCGAGCGTCCGGAGCAGCCCAAGCTTGATCAGGTCTTCAACGCGAACGGCGTCATGAATGACGTGAATGATGTGAAGCTCGGAATGGTTTCATCCGAACTATTCGCCTACGTGGCCGACGGCAAAAATGGATTGCGTGTCGTTCAGTTATTTTCTCCCAGCGACAATCCTAACTTTTCCGGGTTCAGCCCACACCCGACGCCGAGATTGATTGCCAGTCGCCGCACCAGCGGACCAGCGCTGGCCATTTCAAAAGGCATCGACCGAGATCGCGGTGTGGATGAGAGCGGGAATCAACTAGCGGTGCTTGGACGCCGCGGCGCGCGTCCCTTCAATCTGCAGGAAATGCAACGAATGTATTTGCGCAACGGGAAGCTGTACACGGTTAGCGATGAGCCGCCCAAGGCGGACCACTGATGACTTCCAGGGAAGATTTTGATCTCATCGTAATCGGCTGCGGCCCTGCTGGAGAAAAGGCCGGCGCGCAAGCCGCCTACTTTGACAAACGCGTCGCTATCATCGAGGGTGCCGAGTATGTGGGTGGAAGCTGCATCAACACCGGCACCGTCCCCAGCAAGACGCTGCGTGAATCCGCGCTTTACTTTTCCGGCCTGAAGCAACGCGGTGTGTACGGCATCGACTATTCCCTCAAAGAGAATCTCACCATCGGTGATTTCATGCACCATGAACGGGAAGTGGTGGAGAGGGAGCGCCAGCGCATTCTGAAGAACCTCGAACTTCATCGCATTGAACTCGTCCATGGGCGGGCCGCTTTCGAGGACGCTCACATTGTGTCCGTTTCCGCCGCGAATGGCACACGGCGACTGCGGGGCGAAGTAATTCTGATCTCCACCGGCAGCAAGCCGCACCGTCCCTCAGAAATAACTTTCGATCACGTTCGGGTTTTTGACTCTGACACGTTCTTGCGGATGGACCACATTCCGAAAAGCCTGGCAGTGATTGGCGGCGGCGTTGTCGGCTGCGAATATGCGTCGATCTTCGTCGCGCTCGGGGTAAACGTCACGCTGGTCGATGGCCGGGACCGCTTGCTGCCATTTCTCGACTCGGAGATTTCCGAGAGACTGCGCGTACGGCTCGCCGCTCTGGGAATGCAGTTCTGGTTCAACGAACGGCCGATGAAGCTGCAATCCTCGGCCTCAGGCGTGCAAATCGCGATGAAGAGCGGCAAGACGTTGCAAAGCGAAGCGGTGCTGTTCGCTGCCGGACGCCGCGCGTCGGTGGACGGCCTGTCTCTGGAGAAAGCTGGCCTCTGCATTAACGAACGCGGATACATAACCGTCGACGAAAATTTTCGTACTGCAGTGCCACACATCTACGCAGCTGGCGACGTCATCGGATTTCCCGCGCTGGCGTCGACTTCAATGGAGCAAGGACGCGTCGCCGCGTGCCATGCCTTTGGCTTCAAATACAAGCAGCGGGTTGCTTCGATGCTGCCAATGGGCATTTACACCATTCCGGAAATTTCCAGCGCCGGCGAGACGGAAGAATCATGCAGAGAGAAAAAGATCGACTACTGTGTCGGCCGGGCTCTTTATGCTAACAACGCCCGGGGCCACATCATTGGCGACACTGCGGGAATGCTTAAACTCATCTTCGCGCGCGCCGATAAGAAGTTGCTCGGGATAAGCATCATCGGCGAGAGCGCCACCGAGTTGATCCACATCGGAATGATGGTTCTCGACCACGGCCTGTCGATCGACGAGTTTATCGAACAAGTCTTTAATTACCCGACGCTGAGCGAAACATATAAGTACGCTGCCTACGAAGGGTTGGGAAATTTGTCCGGGCACAAGATACGCGAAGGCTAAGTTCTCCTACTTCTCCGCCCGCAACTGCGGAATCAAATATTTCCCTTTCGTCGGCTGTGCTCGGCTCCAATCGTGATAGGCGTGGCATTCGGAGCAATTTCCGTTGGCTGCGTCATGCTTCGCTCCCTGTTCCTGATGACAACTTCGGCAGGAGGCGATTCCTGGCAGCAGAATGTCTTTCGTGTCATGGCTGTCTGGAGCCCCGCCATGACACGCGACGCAACTCAGAAGACGATGGGAATTGTGGCTGAAGTCCGCATGTAACAACCAGCGCGCCGTAATGGAAGACTTGGCTACGGCGGGCAATGTTGTGTTGCTCTCTAGCATTACGTGACAAAGCTTGCAGCCCTTATCAAATAACAGACGATCCGCCAGCGCAACTTGCAGGTCAATCCATTCCTGGCGCGTGTGCGGCACCGGGAGCGGCAATTTCATCTTGCCAGGAAGAACGCGCTCCGGCGGCACCGGTTCCGACATTGCTGCGGGATGACCTGCGAAGTAATCGCTATATTTCTGTATGAGAAAAGCCTGAACTATTTCTGGTTTGTCATGCGGCGCAGGCTGTTCGAAGCGGTTGTCAAACTGCAAATCCTTAACGTGACAGCCAGCGCACTGGTTGGCGTAGAGAATCGGCGACATGTAATCCCTGGAACGCGAAGCTCTTATATCTGCACTCACGTCGGCTGTGATCGCCTTATGCGCATTCATCGCATAAGGCCACGCTGCATCCATCGCTGAGGGGCGGTGGCAGTCCTGACAATCCATCTGTACCGGGCCATCTGGACCGGCCAGATTGGGACGCAGATGCGCGTAGTGGTTTAGCTTGACCTGGCCAGGATCACTCGCGCCCAGTCGCAGTACTGCGAACTCGGGGTGCTGCTGGTCGAAGCCCTTCACGATCTGAACATATCGAGTAGTCCCGGTCCGCGTACGCAATTCTGCATGGCACTGCGTACAACTCGAATCGCTGGTGCTTGCCAGTCGCAGCAATCCTTTGTGCTCAGCGTGGCAAGATCCGCAGGCGGGAGTGAAGGTTACTTTATCGACATGGTGCGCGGGGGCGTCGTGACATTTCAGACATGCAGTGTCATTAACCTTCGCACGAAAAATTCCCAGTGTCGTTACATGACAGACTTCGCATCGCTTTCCCAAGACCGCGTGGGAAGCCGAAAGCGGACCTGCGCTGTAAACCTTCTGACTGTTGGCGCGTAGTGCAGCAAACCAAACCACAGCGATGACTGGCACGAGAATCGACAGCCACAGCCGCCATCTGCGAAAAGGATGAGGCTTGGTGAAATATTGCAGATCGATCCGCTTCGCCAGTTTTTTGGTAGTTCGGACACGTCGCAACATGTTTTCTCAGTATCGCAACGCCATTACGGCGTGCACCGCGCCCAGAAGCAACAATGCGTAAGAAAGAGGTATGTGGACCAATAACCAGCCGTGCAGAATTCGGTGGTAGCGCGCCTGCTGGTCGATTTCACGTTTTTCTTCGCAGATATTTTCCAAATCATCGACAGTGGAATGAAGATTGGGCGGAAGCAGCAATCGCAATTGCTGAAACATGTCTTGAGCACGGTTGCGACTGGCCAAAGCGAGTCCGTGCGACCCGCTCTGCGAAATGAAAGGCTGCAGTTCCCGGCGAAAGAACTCCACGAGCTCGGCGCTGGCTTCGCGATCAACCTGCAAGCCAGACGCAACCGTCAATCCGCCCATCGTACCCGCGCTTGCTGATGCCGCGAGCTGCTGCTCAGTGGCTTGAGAAACATTGCCCTGAAGCGCGGCACAGGCTTCATTCACCAAAGTTGTTGCCTCGTCCACCAGTTGCACACGAATCTGTCCGATCTGCTCATAAATAGTTTCCAGAGGGATCCGTTGAGTGATAACTTTCGGCATGAAATGCTGCAGTGCCGCACCCGCAATCCCGCTGATAAAGACGACCACAAGGAGCCACATCAGCGCTTTGGTCAGCCCCACGCCAAAGTGAAAGCCGGAATGAAACACGATCAGCGGAAGGCTGACAAAACCCAGCCACAGATGTCCGCGCATCCACGCCTGCGCGCGTCCCACCCGCCAGATGGGAAACTTTTTGCGCGCACCCAGTAAACCGGCGAACAGCATAAAAGCAAACGCAACGCTGCCGTAGACGAGGCCGATGTTGGTCCCGCCGCTCGCTCCCTGCGGAAAATTTCGGCTGTAAGGCACGTACACAATGGCTGCCACGGCAAATCCGATGAGACTGCCGATGAACCACGTCCGGTGTGTTCGGTCGATTCGCAATCACTTCCCCGGCTTCCGTATAGCCTGCTGCTTCAGCAAGCCGCCGAAAAATTCTGGCGGGTTCACGCGATGCGCGGCGTCATGCGGGCAAGCGTACACACAGCTAGGCTCCTCGTGATCCAGGCACAGGTCACACGACGTGGCTTTTAGCTTCATGCCCGCGACTCTTCGGCCCGGATACGCGGGATCATCCAGTTCAATCGGGAATGGATGCATGTTGATATTTCCATACGGACAATTATTGGCGCATTGCCCGCAACCGATACACCAGTCCTCGATGATGACCTCGAGTGAATTACGACGGCGAATGGATCCCACGGGGCAGCCAACCATACACAAGGGGTCGCGGCATTGGCGGCACGATGTGGCCACCAGATATCGATCGAATCTCAAACCATCACGAACAAGCCTGCTGACGCCATCGTGAGCATCTGCGCACGCCCGAACGCACTGGTCACAGCGGGTGCAGCGATCAAGGTCGAGAATGAGCAGACTCTGCGCTTCCATGAGGCCTTGGTTCAGAAAACGATCGACAGAGACATCGGCGACTTGGGTCATGCGCAGCCGGTTCTGCTCCATGTGCTCAGTCGCGGCTTCTTCGAGCTTGCGCCGGATTTCCGGAAAGCGATCCAGCATCAACTGGAAATCTTCTCCGCTGACGCGGACGACCTCCACGTGATCAAGCGCGCTGCAGGTCGCTGTTCGTGGCGTACCCGTGAGTAAGGCCATTTCGCCAAAATAAGAACCACGCGCCAGATACGCCAAAACGAGCTCGCCACCAGGCCTCTGCTGCGACACTTTCACAAACCCGAGACGAACCAGATAAAAACTGTCTGCAGGTTCCCCCTGAGTGCAAATCACTTGCCCGGGGGCAAAGCGCAGTAGCTCAACGCGGTCTCGCAAGTGATCGATGAAGTCCGGAGTAAGTGGCGCCAGTACCGGAACGCTTCGCAGATGTGAGCTGAGCGCCCGTTGCCTGTAGGTTCGGTCCAGTTGATCGCGAAATGTTTTATTACGCTGCATTATGTCAAGAACATTGCGCAGCATCTCAAGCATTGTGCAATCAGTTTTCGCGCGCACGGTAGCGGAACGCGGGTAATAACTCATGCAGGTCATTTCGCCGAACAGTTCACCCGGCCCTAATTCGGCGATCGGGTTCTGGTAGGGAAGATCAACAGAAGCGTCGATAGGAATAAAGGGACGGCTGCTTTCCTCGTTGCGGTGATCCTGCTCGCGGGAAGTAAGCATGCTCCGCAGCTTGCTCAAGAATCCCTGTGGGCTGCCTTCTGTCTTCACATGCGCGATGGGGCTGGAAAGATAAACTTCCGCTTTGCCTTCGACGATATAAAACGCCGTGGCGCCAAACTCACCTTCACGACAAATGATGTCTCCTGCTTTATAACGGCGCTCGATGATGGCGTTGTGGTTCAGTTCTATGAACGTTCCAGAAACATTCTTGAAGATTGGCAGTGTAAGCAGGACTTGAGGATCGACCGCCCCTCCCTGCAGCTTGGACCCGATCGCGCCGCGATTGGTCAAAGCTCCTGTCGGACAGGACACCATGCACTCGCCACAGGAAACGCAAGAGGAACTTCCCATCGGCAGATTGTTGTCGAATGCCACGCCTGCCTGATATCCCTTGCCCCGGCGCGCCAGCACCCAGTTGTGGCGAATCTCATCGCAACCTCGGATGCAACGATCGCACAGAATGCAGGCTTCATGGTCGACGGAGATAGCCATGGATGAATCGTCATGCCCACGCGGAGTCGTGCCCCGAGGAAATCGTGGCTGCTCAATTCCCGATTGCGCCGCCAGACGTTCCAGTTCGCAATCTCCCGAATGCTGCTGGCGCGCACAGGGAGAGGGATGGTCAGACATCAACAATTCGACCAGAGTGCGCCGAACACCCAGCACCGCGTCGGTATTCGCCTTGACCGTCATACCTTGCTCTGCTTGGCGAATGCAGGAGGCTGCGTAAACTCTTTGCCCTACGTCCACTACGCACACCCGGCAAACCCCGACGGGACTCTCGTTTTGCTGGTGGCAAAGTGTGGGTATAGAAATGCCGTTAACCCGGGCGGCATCAAAAATAGTTGTTCCCTCAGGGACCGACACGGCTACGCCGTCGATTGTCAGTTGCACCTGTTTCACAGTGTCGATCTACCCGCCAGTTCGTAAGGGCTCATGATTTCCTAGGACTGATTGAAGCAAATGGCTGCCGAACAGTAACGGCGAACAATGTGATCTTCTACAAAACCGGGGAAATGTTTCATCACCGAGGCGATCGGAACCGGTACTACCTGCCCGAGTCCACAAATAGAAGTCTGCCGCATGGCGGTCGAAAGCTCGCTCACCACCTGCACGTCTTCATTCGAACTTCGCCCTTCCGTCCAGCCCTTCAGCATCTCGACCAGCTTTTGTGAACCCACCCGGCATGGTACGCATTTGCCGCAGGATTCATTGCGGTAGAATCGGGTCGAGTTGAGCGCCATGTCTAACATGCATCGGTTTTCAGAGCAGACTACGATAGCGCCTGAGCCGACCATGGAGCCCGCAGCTGCCACGGCGTTCCAGTCAAGTGGCAGGTTGGTCATGGAAGCAGGCAAATATCCCGAAGACGGTCCCGAAGGCGCAAAGGCAAGAAGCTTCTTTCCGTCGGGAATGCCACCCGCATTTTCATAGATCAATTCGTTGTAGGTGGTTCCCATGGGTACTTCAAAAATGCCGGGACGTAGCACGTCGCCGCTTACGCCCACGAATTTCATTCCCACCGATCCGTTCTTGCCTTTCGCTTTATACCAATCGACGCCGCGCCCGAGGATCACGGTGGCCAAACAAAAGGTCTCGACATTATTGATGACAGTGGGCTGGTTCCATAAACCGTTGGTAACCGGGAAGGGAGGCTTATTACGCGGCTCGGCACGTTTGCCTTCAATGGCTTCGAGCAGAGCGCTTTCCTCTCCGCAAATGTAACCGCCGGGACTGACAAAAATCTCCAGATCAAAAGCCAAGTCGCTGCCCAGAATTCGAGATCCCAATAAACCTTGGCTGTAGCAGCGATCGATCTCCTTCTGGAGAACTTCTCTCGGGTGTTCGTATTCGTGGCGGATGTACAGGATCCCTTGGCGTGCTCCCGTGACTAAACCGGCGGTAATCATGCCTTCAATCACGAGATAGGGAACGTTCTCCATGATGCCGCGGTCTTTGATAGTGCCGGGTTCACTTTCATCGGCGTTGCAGACGATGTACTTCGGAGAACCAGCCGCGTTGCGGACCAATTCCCACTTGCTTGATGTGGGAAAGCCCGCCCCGCCCATGCCACGCAAACCAGCGGCTTTCAGAGTCGCAATAATCCCCTGCCAATCCCGGTTTTCAACAAAGCGCCGTACAACCTCGTACTGGCCCGAGCCACTATACGGATCAGAAGCCACCACCATCCGTTCTTCACTGGCCTGATTTTCAGGAAGAGGCTTACCTGCGAGCACATCTTGCGCCATGCTGACTGCTTCCCGGCTGTTCACACCGGAATAAATCCTGTCATTCAACATCATCGCCGGAGCCTGGTCGCAGCGGCCAAGGCAGGAAACGTCTCGGATAGAGATTTCTTTCGCGTCGGTGCCTTGAAAGGCGGAGTCCAGCGCAGACCGCACATGGTCACTTTGGCGGAGGTGGCAGCTCATGTCCGCACATACTCGCACGTCCACCCTCGGTGGAGGGCTGAGATGAAAGTGGGGGTAGAAGCTGGCTACGGCATGAATTTGACTTATAGGAATGCGAATTTTTTCCGCAAGCTGCTTGAGTTGCTCGGACGGCAGGTAGCCGAAATCTTTTTGAATGGCTCTCAATTCATCAAACACAACGTTCGAGACTCCGCATTGGACTGTGTCGAGCCGAGTTTAAGATCGTGAGAGCGCGAATGCTATAGCAAAACGAATTCCATGTTCAGATACCCTGAACAGGTTTACTCAATATGTGCGGCGAGCAGACGCATGCATAATACAAGAGCCATGTCATATCAACTTTGCTCTTGATTGAACTTAATCGATTCGCCCTATAACCCGGCCACAATGAGAAACCCGCTCCTGGCAGAGTGGTGTGTGGTCATGACGCGAGCGAGATCAACCTCGTGAGGAGAGAAAAAGCAAAATGCGAAAGCAACTGTCAGCGGTAGTCTTGCCGCTGCTCGTGCTCATCGCCGTAGGTGAGACGCAAAATACCGGCTCTTCGTCCACAGCTCCGTTGTACGCTCAGAAGAATGCCGCAACCGGAATGTACAACGGCCCCGGCGGGTGCGCAGCCAGCAGTTGCCACGGCAGCGTGCAACCGAAGACCAGCACGCGCATTTTTCAGAACGAGTACACCATCTGGATCGCACAGGACAAACACGCTCTTGCTTTCGGTGTGTTAAGCAACAACGTTTCAGAGCGTATCGGCAAAATCTTAAATATTGGACTGCCGGCGAAAGCGCCCAAGTGCCTGGCTTGTCATTCACTCTATGTGCCGGTTGAGCAGCAGGCGCAAACTTTCGAACTTGCCGATGGTGTCAGTTGCGAGAACTGTCATGGCCCAGCATCAGGATGGTTAGGCCCTCACACCACGAGGGAATGGCCACACGAGAAGTCGGTTCAGCTTGGCATGTACGACACTCGCAACCTGGAGAAACGCAGCCAAGAATGCCTAACTTGTCATCTGGGTACGGCAGAAAAATTTGTCGATCACGAGATGATAGCCGCTGGGCATCCCGATCTAACTTTTGAACTTGGCCTGTTTACTTCGGTCATGCCGCCACATTGGAAGATGCCAGAGCAGGGCAATGCGTGGCGGCAAGTGCAGGCATGGGGCGTCGGTCAAGCAGTGCAACTGCGGGCATCACTCAACCGGCTGGCACATCGCGCGAATGGGCCGGTGTGGCCTGAGTACGCTGAACTCGATTGTTTTTCCTGCCATCATAGCCTTACGCGTCCACAAGATAGCTGGCGACAGGAGCGCGGCTACCCAGGGCGACGACCCGGCAATCCACCGTGGAACGAATCTCGAGTCGTAGTATTCCGCGATTTGCTGGAAGAAATCAATCCGAATGCCAGCAAGCAACTGAACGATGAGCTTACGCACCTCGCGAGCCTGATGAATCAGATGAACGGAAATCGGGAACAAATCGCCGCGTCGGCCACCCGCGCTTCTGTTTTTGCTGATCAGTTGGTAAAAGAGGTTGATGGACAGAGCTACGATTCTGCGCTGACGCTGCGGCTGATGCGGCGCATTGCTCGTGACGGTGCAGCGATCTCAAACGAGGGCGAACGATCAGCGGAACAAGCCGCCATGGGATTAGATTCGCTATTTAGAGCCTACAATCAGAATGTGAGGCCGGCCAACGCAACCGAGATACGCTCGACCATCGATGGGCTGTTCGCGCTGCTGCAAGACCCCTCGGCTTACTCAGCCCCACGCTTCGCGGCTCAAATGCAACGAGTGAGCGAAGTCGTGGGCCGGTAGGAATGTGCCTTCAAGATTATCATCCTTGGCTGCGCTCCGGACGAAAGGCGCAGACATTGCTGATGTTCCAAATAGCCACACCCAGCTTAGGAAATCTAGCGATCTGGTTCACGGAACTTTAGATACAATTCCGCACTCACACTTTAGAATTTGCATTTCTTGTTTCGCTGAAGCATCGGAGGACAATTGGCCACCAGTAAGCCGCGAGCACCACGTTCCACGCCTACCAATAAAGACGCGGCGAAAGAACAAGCTCGCTTAGCCGAGCCGTATGTCGGGCCGGTCGCGCCCTGGCGTAGGTGGGGTCCTTACGTCAGCGATCGCAGTTGGGGAAGCGTTCGCGAGGACTACAGCGCGGATGGCAATGCGTGGAATTTTCTTACCCACGATCAGGCGCGCAGTAAGGCTTATCGATGGGGGGAGGACGGGATTGCGGGAATCTGTGACCGCTACCAGTTGCTGGTGTTCGCGCTGGCTTTTTGGAACGGACGCGATCCGATTCTGAAAGAGCGCATGTTCGGGTTGACTTCCAATGAAGGCAATCATGGCGAGGATGCGAAGGAATATTGGTTTCATCTCGACAGCACGCCCACTCACAGTTACATGCGCATGCTTTACAAGTACCCGCAGGGCGAATACCCATACCGGCAGTTGATCGAAGAGAACCGGAATCGCGGAAATGGAGCCGAGTTCGAGCTTTTGGATACTGGCATCTTCGATGACGACCTCTATTTCGACATTTTCATCGAGTACGCCAAAGAATCGCCGGAAGATATCTGTATTCGCGTGGAAGTATTTAACCGCGGTCACGACCCTGCTGAATTCCATTTCTTGCCGCATTTGTGGTTCCGCAACACGTGGAGTTGGACTGACCCGCCCAGCGGTGAGCCCGCAATTCAAGGGGGGATTGCCAATCAACACTTGATGCTGGTGGCAGACGATTCCACAGCCAAGCCGCTGGAAAATATCCAATTGCAATACGCGCTCGGCCGACGCTTCCTGTATGCGCCTAGAGGCGGTGAGTTGCTGTTTACTAATAACGAGACCAATGCTTCCCGTCTTCACGGACCGTCTGCCGTCAGCCGGTCTCCTTATACGAAAGACGCATTCCATCGCTATGTGGTGAACGGCGAGAAATGCGTGAACCCGAAGCAATTCGGAACCAAAGCCTGCATTCATTACCGCTGCGAAGTGGCGGGGAAGAGTTCAATTGTCTTTCGGTTGCGCTTAACTGATCAAGAAATGGTCAATCCGCTCGGCGACGTGGACTTAATTTTGGAAGAAAGGAAAAAAGAGGCGGACGAGTTCTATGAAACCGTTCATCCGCCCCAAGCAACCGACGAAGAGAAACTTATTCAACGGCGTGCTTTCGCAGGCATGCTGTGGGGAAAACAAATCTACCTGTTTGACGTGAATCGCTGGCTGGCGGGCGATCATGTTCGCCCGCCGGAAAGCCACAAGAAAATTCGGAACATTCACTGGCGCCACCTGAACTCCATGCGCGTATTAACGATGCCCGACAAATGGGAATTCCCGTGGTTTGCCTCGTGGGACTTGGCTTTTCAGTGCACCACGCTCTCTCTCGTAGATCCGGAATTCGCCAAAGACAATCTGTGGGCGATGCTGTTTGAGCAGTTCCAGCATCCCAATGGACAGATTCCCGCCTACGAATGGGAGTTTTCCGATCTGAATCCGCCCGTCCACGCGTGGGCGGTCTGGCGCGTCTATCAAAATGAAAAGATGCATACCGGAAAAGGCGACAAAGTTTTTCTGGAAAAGTGTCTGCACAAACTACTGATGAATTTTGCCTGGTGGGTAAACCGCGTGGACAGTACAGGGAACAACGTCTTCGAAGGCGGATTCCTCGGACTAGACAACATCACGGTCGTAGATCGCAGTGAAAAGCTTCCCGGAGGCGCAATCCTCGAGCAGTCGGACGCAACGGGCTGGATGGGTTTTTTTTGCTTGTATTTAATGCGCGCAGCACTTGAACTTGCCAACTTCGATCGAGCTTACGAACATCTTGCGACTAAATTCTTTGAGCACTTCGTCTATATCGGCGCTGCCATGAAAAAAATGGGTGGCCGAAACTACCAGCTCTGGGATGAGCAGGACGGTTTCTTCTACGACGTTCTTCGGCTGCCCAACGGAGACTTCAACAAATTTCGCCTGCGCTCTATGGTCGGTTTGATCCCGCTCTATGCGGTTGAAGTCCTCGAGCGGAAAGATTTGGACGCTCATCCCGAATTTCTTGGCAACGTGGAATGGTTCATCAGAAATCGGCCGGACCTGGTAGGAAATGCTTGCTACTCGCTCAGCGGGCAGCGTTATGTCCTCTCCGTCGTGGACCCCGGGCAGTTTGCCCAGGTTCTGCAGTACATTTGGAACCCGGAAGAATTCCTTGCCCCGCACGGCATTCGCAGCCTGTCCAAATATCATGACCAACACCCGTTCTCTTTCGGAGGAGGATCAGTCCGGTACGAGCCAGGAGAATCCACAGTGCGAATCAAAGGCGGAAACTCCAACTGGCGCGGCCCATTGTGGTTTCCAACGACCTACCTTTTAACTCGTTCCTTACTAAAGTTTAGTCGTGCGCTGGGACCCGACTTCGCGGTAAGGACACCCGGCAGCGATGGCCAGTCCATCGCGCCGCTTGCGATGGCGGCAGAAATCGCCGATCGCATGATCGGTTTGTTTCGTGAGGATGATAATGAACGCCGGCCTTGTTTTGGTTCATACCGTAAGTTCCAGGAAGATCCTCACTGGCGCGATTGCCTGCTGTTCAACGAATATTACAATGCAGACACAGGTCAAGGCCTCGGGGCCAGCCATCAGACCGGCTGGACCGGCTTGGTGGCAAATTTGATCGATGAGTGGCGCCGCTAATCCTTCGCAGATGCCTGATTTACGCCGGGAGCGTATCGCTCCCGTTCACTTTGACTTCATAACGTAAACGCCGTCCCAATCGGGTTCGGGCGAGTCGTCAATAAACTCGATGCAACGTTGCAACAGAATTTGCGTCGGACCATCATCGGGAAACTCTATGAGCAACTCGCCGAGCTTGGCCGCTGCGTTGCGCCAATCGTGCGTCCGGTACGCGCCGAGCGCTTCGTCGAACTTTGAAAGCAGCGGTTCGAAGCGGAATCGCTCTGCCATCGGCGCCATTAATTCATAAATCGTCACCGGCTGAGATTTGCCTTTGACCAGAATTTTGTCCAGTTCGCGGCAGGCAAACTGACTGCTCACCTGACGATAGGTATTTTCGCTGACGATCACTGAACAACGATATTGCTTAGTCATGCCTTCCAAACGGGACGCCAGATTGACGTTGTCCCCCATTACAGTCCAGGCCAACCGTTTGTCGGAACCCATGTTTCCCACGTTCACTTCGCCAGTGTTTAGTCCGATGCCGATGGAAATTCGTTTGCGTCCTTCCCCCTCCCACTTCTGATTCAGCTTTTCCAGAGTCGTCAGCATTTCGAGAGCACATGCACAAGCCATGAAGGCGTGGTCGTTCTGCGGATAGGGCGACCCCCAGAAAGCCATAATCGCGTCACCAATGTATTTATCGAGCGTGCCCAATTTGCTGAACAACACATTCGTCATGGCATTGAAATATTCGTTTAGTAAGCGCACGAGTTCATCGGGACTGAGTCCCTCCGAGATCGTCGTAAAGCCGCGGACGTCGCTGAACATTACGGTTAATTCTTTGCCTTCGCCACCCGGGCGAATGTATCGCTGCGGATCATTTTCGATTAGCGCAATCACGCCCGGCGACAGGTATTGGGAGAATGTTTTGCGAATCCTCCGCTTGCTGCGCTCCTCGATAATCACGCGATAACTCGTGATGGCAGCGTAATTCACCACCAGTGTGCCGGCAGGAACGACAAAGCCGGTCCACAATCCCCAGTGCGAAAAGGTGAAATAACTGAACCATGAAAACGCGGCCAGAACCAGAACCAAAGAAATGGTAGAAGAGAGCGGGCGGCTGCGGCTGAACCAGGCCCCAAGAGCCAGTCCGAAGAAAAGAATGAACCCAATATCGAATAGTTCTTCGCGAAAGCCGCGAACCAGAAAAGTTCGAGAGGGATTGTCGCTATGCAGCAGATTGTCGAGAATATTGGCGTGCACTTCGATGCCCATGTAGCCGCTGTCCCGTTTTTGAAAGGGAGTATTGCGAATGTCTCCGATCCCCAGGGCGGTTGCGCCGACGAGCACGATCTTGTCATGAAAGGTTCCAGGGAGCGTAGCGCCTCTGGTTACATCCCACATCGACGTTTGCGGGTAAGTGCGATAGGCGCCAGCGTAATTGATCAGCGCAGACGCGTCATGCCAAGGCCGCAGCACATGCTTACCCACTTGAATCCGTTCCGCGCCATTTTCTGAGATGAAGGCAGCCACATCCTGATCGGGAATGTTCTCGTATTGGCGGAGCGCCTCAAGATCGAGTGACGGAAAATACAAATCCTGGCCGTAGCGAATGATGAAGGTTGCGCGACGCAGCGTGCCGTCACCATCGGGACGAATATTAAAAAACCCGTATGAAGCTGCGGCATCGGCCAGTGTTACCAGATTTGCTTCCGCGCCTTCCGCCACTGGGGCGCCGCTCGCGACCCAGGCTTGCCCCAGATCAAAATCTTTTCCTTTTGACTTCACTTTTAAAACCTGCGGAAAAGCCTTTGCCCAAATTACGTTGAGATAATCTTCAGCTAACTTGGGATTAATCGCCGCCGCCGCGTCGTGACCGAGAAAAAGATGCCCCAAAACAACGTTTCCGCTTTTTTTCATAGCGGCGGCGAACTGCGCGTCGGGGTCATTTGCTTGTTCCAGTTCTCGGATTTTTTTCAGGACGGAAGATGAAGCGTTGTGCGCTACCTCCGTTTCCAGTTTCTGCAAGGCAGCGCCTGCGGGGTAATTTTCTGGAATTGGAAAAGTCGCGTCGAAAGCGATTACCTTGGCACCATCCTGAGTAAGCTTCTTGACCAGAACGGCGTAAGAGCTGCGCGGCAACGGGTAGGCCCCGGTGTTGAGTACAGTTTTTTCGTCGATACCTACGATCACAATTCGCGGATCGGGTCGGCGGGGTCCGCGCAGAGCGAAACGCAGATCAAGAGTTCGTTGCTCGATGTTTTGCAGGAATAGGAAGCCCGCACCCTGATTACCTCCGATTCCGGTGAAAGCAAGAATCACTAAACCGAGGGCAGTTACGGAAACAACGATGGCTGCGTCTGCGTGCCGAACGGCAAACTGCATCAAGGTTCGCCGAGGTTTGCTGTGGCCTTTCAAAGCTACGGTAGCAGAGCTAGGAACTGATGCAATTGTGCTCCAAACTTGCCCAATGTCAATACGCTCGTATAAAGAGTGCCACAGAGGACAGCCGAGAACTTTCAATGTGGTGGCGGGGGAGTTACAAATTCGGGAACCCCTCGTGTGATCCGCCTACTTTGCCGTTGACACCAATTCTGCCCAGAGCGAGGATTGTGACTTCATCACTCAGATCATCACTTTAAGACGGAGACTGTTCACGTCTTTCGCGCGTGTGTGTGAAGGTCTTCGTTGCCCTTGGGGAACCGCGTGATCAAACGCATTCTCGCATCATTATTGTGTTTTAACGCGGCGTGGCTTCCTGCCTACGGCGTCGATCAGTCTGCGGGACAGATTACTGCTCTTATTCCATCCGCCACCCGCAACACTCAACCTGCCAAGAAAAAAGATGACCTGCTGTGGAACGACCTTTTGCAGACCTCGCAGAATGGACGGTTGCGCGCCGGTTTGACTGATGGCTCAATTCTGAGTCTGGGATCGAACAGCCAGCTTCGCGTGGTGCAGCACGATGCCGCATCCCAGCAAACTTCCCTCGAAATCGGTTACGGGAAGATGCGCGATAAGGTGGTCAAAATTACGCAGCCCAATGGCAAGTTCGAAGTAAAAACTCCAAACGCGGTGATCGGAGTCATCGGCACCGACTTCTACGTGGCTTATGAAAACAATCTCACCACGGTAATTTGTTACGTTGGAAAAGTTTCAGTAATTGCGCAAGGCGACGCCAAAGTTGTAAGGAAGTCTGACCAGGTTTCCACATCCCAATCACAGATCACATTAGTGCCCGGGCAGATGGTTGTGATTGGACTAACAGTTCCGCCGGGAGGATTTCCTCCTGAGTCCGAAGTAATTCGCGCATCGATGGCTGACACGAATGTAAACCCTCCCGTATTTATAGCGCAGCCAAAAGTCTGGATACCAATCGTCGCCGGAGTGGCAGGAGGAGTCGGCGCCGGTATAGCCGCGACTCGCGGCGGATCGTCCGCGATACCTCCTCCGGCGGTCTGCAACGGAGTAGCGACTGCGAAGTGCGCGAAAAAGTAATTTACTGTTGCACGGGCCAATTGTAAGCGCGCAATCAGCTTTTTATTTTTGCTACTTCGACTAAAGGTTGAGAAATGAGATTTGCCCACATAAAGCTGATTCATATTCTCGGCATTGCGACGGTGTTCTCAAGTACGATCGCGTCGACGCAAAGCACTTTGAGCTTTTCCAAGCAGCAGCCGCAGCTTTCGACGCCTCAATCTCCGCGAAAAGCTGACTCGGCAGCACGGTCTTCTTACCCAGTTAATCCGCTGCCTGGTTACGGTGATCTTCCACTGGCATTCGAAGTGAATCAAGGCCAGACAAGTTCGGACGTCAAATTTCTCGCGCGGCGTGGCGGATATGCACTCTTCCTGACTAAGACAGACGCTGTACTAAAGTTGCATACCGGCAAGAAACTTGAGCCGTTAGTTCTGCAATTGAAGCTGGCAGACGCGAACGAAAAACTCTCAGTCAGCGGGTCCGACGAACTCCCCGGCAAAATTAATTATTTCATCGGAAAGGATCCTTCCAAGTGGCGCACGAACATCCCGACGTATTCCAAAGTCCGTTACGCTACGGTTTATCCCGGCATTGACCTCGTCTATTACGGCAATGAGGGGCGATTGGAGTACGACTTCGTAGTGTCTCCCGGTGCCGATCCAGGCACAATCCGTGTGGCATTCAATGGCGTACATCCAGCCATCGATAATAAGGGCGATCTCGTCCTGCGAATTGGCCAGGATGAAGTTCGCCTAGAAAAGCCGGTGGTGTATCAACCAACAAACGGGCGCGCTGGCAGGCAGTTGGTGGACGGACGGTACCGACTGACCGCAGATGGCGAAGTCACATTCCAAATCGGCGCCTACGACAAATCCAGATCTTTAATCATCGATCCCGTGCTGGTCTACTCCACCTATCTCGAAGGCAACAGTAACGACGGATCCTACCGGCTGTTTGTGGATTCTACGGGCAGCGCTTACGTCACTGGTGGTACGGAATCTACCAGTTTCCCCACTACCCCCGGCGCATGGCAAACAAAATTCCGTGGTTCGGGCACAGGATGTACGGAAGAACCTGTCTTTCAATGCGGCGACGCGTTCGTGACTAAGATGAATCCCAGCGGTTCGGCCTTGATATGGTCAACCTATCTTGGCGGGAGCAGTTCTGACGCGGGCTTCGCCATTACCGCCGATTCGTCGGGTGTATA
>DASYOD010000163.1:0-10212 GCA_036008085.1 Terriglobales bacterium | reverse complement strand
AACGATGCGTCAGCTCTTCGCGTTCTAGCCCCGAAAAGAGTGATCTTGCGAGCAGCAACGCCGACCAGCGAGCTTTGCGCGTCTGGGCTCTGAGAGGACGCGGCTTCCGGACCGCGCCAACATTAGGCCAAATTCCTGAATTGAAAACAGACGATTACCTTCGTTACTTGCTCGCCCTAAAGTGCGGCAATACCATCTCGTTAAAGTGGGTGGGGTATGTTACGAACAGTTGCAGTTGCGCTTTTCACTTTAACGCTGTTGGCTGGGGCCAACAAAGCCGCGGGCCAAAGCAACGGATACCAAGTAGTGTCGGTTGCCAACGGGGGAACAATCAAAGGAACGGTCAAGTGGACCGGACCGGAGCCCCATTCAGTCGGCTTCCCTATAACGAAAGACCCGCAAATTTGCGATCCCGACTCGCACAAGACCCGCGATCTGGAGCGCCTCGTCATTGGTCCTCAGGGCGGTGTAGCCAATACCGTGGTTTACATCAAGAACATTTCCAGCGGCAAAGCTTTTGATTTGCCGCCAGAGCGACGCTCGTTAGATCAGCATTTATGCCGCTACGAACCACACATTTTATTAGTTCCTGAAAAAGCGTCTCTCGACATGAAGAGTTCGGACGCAACGCTTCACACCATCCACATGGATGGCGCCGCCAGTTACAATTTGCCATTCCCTTTCCAGAATCAGACTGTTTCTCGCGACATGAATACTCCGGGATTGGTTAACTTGAAATGCAACGGCGGTCACGTCTGGATGAATGCTGAGATGTTCGTGGCGCCGCATCCGTATTACGCCGTCACTGATGAAAACGGCGCTTTCCAGCTAACCAATGTTCCGCCGGGAGAATATACAGTCGTCGCCTGGCACGAAGGTTGGCAGGTTTTGGGACGACAAGCGACTTTTGACGTTCTTACTGAAAAGAAAGTTGAACGCCCGATTTTTTCTGACCCACGGACTTGGGAAAAACAAGCCAGCGTAGGCGGGAACGCAACTGCGGTAATAAACTTTGTGATCTCCGCAAAGTAACCGCTAAGGGTGACGTTTGCGCTCGTTCTTCCCTGTTCCTCAGGAAAATAAAAGGCGTCTCGTGGCTCTTGCGAGTCATAAGACGCCCGAACAGCTCTCCCCCAGAACTGCTCGTCCGCAGAGTATGTTCCCGCTTCGTTAATGTAAATTCCACGATGGTGCCAACGCATGGCACGAAAGCGGCCTCTTCTTTCCTGTATTTTCAGGACTGGGACGCTTCCCATGAGCTCCTTATGCGCGGTTACCCCAGTAATCTTCCCTCTGGGTATAACGATTGACGATAGCTGTCCGCGTCCTTAGATTCGCAACAGGGGGTTGTATGAAGGACATTCATGAGGTCCTGCGGATTAAGCAGGCCCGCTATGCGCAATTAGCCAAGCAGATCGAAATGCTCCAGCAGGCGGCAGAAAAGCTGCGGGAAGTAGCGCCTTTGCTGGCTGAGATCGACGATGACGACGCGGCAGTTTTGTCCGAAGTCGACGAGCAGCCCAGCATGCCGGCGAAGGCTGCATCCGCTGCTGCAGGCGCATCCGCTGGCGCCGCTACTGCCAAGCCGGCACGTGGCGTGGCACCGCGCTGGCCCTAAACCGTGAGGAACCATTTGCAGCTCAGCTAATTGCTCTATGACTTTCCACGCACTTTTAGTGTCCAAAGACGAAGAAGCAACAGAGGTATTGACGCCGCTGCTCAATCGCTGCGGGGTCGATGTCGCCGCTTGCGGATATCCCGAGGCCTCATGCCGGCTGACAGAAGAAAAGTTTGACGCCGTGATCGTTGATTTCGACGATCCGCACCGAGCCTCATTGGTCCTGCAAAGTTCAAGTCCGGCAGTTCCGGGCGTCACACCTGTAACCGTAGCCCTGTTGAGTGACAAGGCTAAAGTACGCAGCGTTCTGGGGGCTGGCGCACATTTCATTCTTTACAAACCAATTTCGGGCGAGCAAGCCGATGCCAGCCTGCGCGCTGCTACCGCCTTGATTAAACGCGAACGACGTCGCTCTTTTCGCGTGCCTGTACAGGTTCCAATACAGCTTCAAATACAAAATGGCCCGCCGATGGAAGGCATCCTGCTCGACCTCAGCGAAGATGGCATGGATGTCTTGGCGGCCCAAGCGCTGTGCCCCGGCGCCACCATCAGCGGACAATTCAATCTTCCTGATAGCAATGTCGAAATTCGCGTCAGCGGTGAGATTGCCTGGGCCAGCCCCAACGGGCAAGCCGGCGTGCGCTTCCTCGATCTCGCTGAGCACCTTCGTGAAACTCTAAAAGCGTGGGTGTTGGCGAATTCACCCGAAACTCCGCCGCCCGATCCGGAGCCGGTATCGCACTGCATTTTGACCGATCTCAGCCTGGGCGGATGTTATGTCGAAACCGAATCTCCGTTTCCTGAACGCTCGGTAATTATGCTTTGTCTGAAAGCTGAAGATATGGAAGTACAGGCGGAAGGCCTGGTTCGCGTAATGCATCCTGGATTCGGTATGGGCATAGAATTCGCGGCGCGCACTACAGACGAACGGGCGCAGGTCGCGCGGTTCATCGGATTTCTCACTAGTCGCCCCGGGACCTACCCCGCGTTGCTGATCACACCTCGCACACTGGCTGTCGCCGATGATTACAATCAAGCCGAACTGCTTCCTGCCGAGGAGCTGGAAGATTCGCTTCTGGAGTTGTTGCGCAGCCACGAGTCGCTAGACCAGGAAGAATTTCTGCAGAAACTCCGCCAGCAGCGCAGCTCCGAAGAAGTGGCGTCGTCCTGATTCCGCTCTCGCTTTTCCACGGGAACAAATAAATAGGATGCAACTTAGAAGCCCGCACGCCGTCTCTCGTGCAGGCCTCTCAGCGGCGGGGTTTAATCCACCTTGATTAAATGCAATCTAGCGGCCGCTTGTTTCGCCAGGGTGTCAATCAGGTTAATTTCCCGTGAAAATGCAAAAGACTTAACATTCCGCCGATGTATTTCTGATTGCCTATTCACTTCTGAAAACTCCGCATTGCTCATTTGCCAGGCTTTAAGCCACAATCTTCATGCGGAGACATGCAAGATGCCGACGACCATCCCGCGCTGAACTCGTCTTTCACCGAGCAGAGGCCAGGTGTCCGCGATGCTCCCATCTTTTCTTGGCCCCTGCTGATTGTGATGGCAACTGCCTTCCTGGTAGTTTGTCCATTTCTCTTCCTTGGAAACCCCTCGGGACACGATTTCGAATTTCATGTGAACTCCTGGATGGAAGTTCTTGGCCAATGGAGACAGGGCATCGTCTATCCGCGTTGGGCGGCGTTGGCGCAGTACGGGTATGGCGAGGCACGATTTATTTTCTATCCTCCTGCCTCATGGACCATGGGAGCCGCACTGGGTGCTCTTTTGCCATGGAAGGCGGTGCCCGGCGTCTACATCTGGATAGCGCTGACGCTTTCCGGATGTTCCATGTTTTTTCTGAGCAGGCAATGGCTGGATCGGCGGGATTCCATATTTGCCGCGGTCCTGTACGCCGCTAATCCTTATTACATCGTCATTGTGTATTGGCGAAGCGCTTTCGCCGAACTGCTGGCTGGCGCCTTGTTGCCTTTGCTGTTGTTATACGCATTGCGCTGTGGCGAAGAAGATGAACAGGCAGTTATCCCATTGGGCCTGATAGTTGCAGCTGCGTGGCTGACGAATATACCCGCCGCCGTAATGGTCAACTATTCTTTGGCCTTGCTGATCGGGATCGTAGCGCTTCGAAAGCGATCGTTTCGAGTTTTGCTTTATGGCGCAATCGCCGGTTTTATTGGCGCGGCGCTCGCGGCATTTTTCTTACTACCGGTGGCGTACGAAAGAAGTTGGGTGAATATTTCCGAAGTTTTGTCTCCAGGCGTGCGTCCCCAGGATAATTTCTTGTTCGCGAAGATCAACGACGTCGATCACAATCGCTTCAACTTGCTAGTCTCGCTGGTTGCCTTTGCGGAAATGATCGTGCTCGCAGTCGCAACATTCTTTTCTCGCCACTGGAGAAGAAAACAGCCCCAGCTTTGGGATACAGTCGTCGGTTGGACCTTACTGGCCGCCCTTCTCAACTTTTCATTCACGTCTTTCCTGTGGTCGCAGTTGCCTGAATTACGCTTCGTGCAACTCCCCTGGCGCTGGCTGTTGTGCCTCAATGTGATCTTTGCGTTGGTCGTGCCCATGGCTTGGCGCCGTTGGACGGTCCGCATTCTGATTTGCCTCTCGATGGTGGCAGTGCTTGTTTTCGTGTGGCATCGCGTTCAACCTCCGTGGTGGGAAACGGCGGCGGATTTCCGCGAGATGCTCGAGCAGCAAAAGAACGGCGCGGGATACGAAGGCACCGACGAGTACGTGCCGGCCGGAGCTGATCCATACGAAGTCAAACACGATGCTGCGCGCGTGTCTGTGAACGAGAATGAAGGATCAACAGAGAATCAATCGCGTATTCAGGAATGGAACGCCGAGTCGAAAGTATTTATCGTCGACCTTGACCGGCCGGGCGAACTGGCATTACGGTTATTCAACTATCCCGCTTGGAGCGTCGAGGTTAATGGTAACAACGTCGCGACCTCAACTCGAGATGTCACCGGGCAGATGTTGATCCCAGTTCAAGCAGGCGAGAGCCGCGTAACCGTGACCTTCAAACGAACCTGGGACAGAACCTTCGGTGGAATTATTTCAGGTACGACCGCATTATTTCTTGCAGGCTTTTTCATCTTTCGACGTAAGCGGCAGGCGCAGGCGACGAGAACGGAATTTCTTTCTCAATCTCACAAGAGAAGTCTATCAACATGGAATTTCTCTTGCCATTCAAAATGTTGGTAAACATTCGCTTGCTATAGATATGATTTTGTTAAGTGGTGCGAAGTTTGGACGAGCACCATCACCTTAATGAATCAGATTCTCATCGCGACCTCGAACCCGGGAAAGTTGCGCGACTTTGCCGGTGCGGCCTCGCCGCTTGGCATCGAAATCGTCCCGGTTCCAAACTTCGCCTCGCTGCCCGTAGTGATCGAAGATGGTCTGACTTTTGAGGAGAACGCGCGTAAAAAAGCTAAGGTGTACAGTCGTGCTGTACCCGGTCAGGTCGTTCTGGCAGATGATTCTGGTTTGGAAGTAGACGCGCTCAGGGGTGCACCCGGTATCCATTCTGCGCGCTATGCTGCAGATGCTCCCCATTTAATCAACAACAACACCGACGACGAAGCCAACAACGCTCGCCTGTTGCGTGAATTGAAAGAGGTTCCTGTGGAAAAGCGCACCGCCCGCTTCGTATGCGTGATTGCTGCCGCCCGCGACGGAGAAACCTTAGAGGTATTTCGCGGAGAAGCCGAAGGAACGATCTTGAATCGAGCCCGTGGAACCAACGGCTTCGGCTACGATCCGCTGTTTTATTTCCCGCAAATACAAAAAACCTTCGCGGAATTGACCCCGGAAGAAAAAGCCCAATACAGCCATCGGGGCGCGGCTTTCCGTCTGTTTCTGACCTGGTATCAGGCGATGAAAGAGCAGGTCTAACTTTATTGCGCGTGCTTCAGCCGCCGTCGTAGTGTTTCCGCGATCAGACCGAGCAACGCATATGTGGCGGCATTTGCAACAAGAGTCGCATACAAAGAGACGCCGAAATGAAAATAAAATCCCACAAGCACAAGCGGACAAGTAAATTCTATGAGAGTTAAGATCGGGTCTCGCGACATCATTGTCGCAGGCGAGTTGGCTAAAGCAAAAAGTGTCCAGCAGCCCGCAACTGCAAAACCTACAATTGCCCAAGCAGCAATCCGATATTTCATGTTGGGCTCCTGCTGTTCACTGCCCAGTATCCCACATATTCCGAAAAATTCATGCTGCCAATACCTCCGCTACGATTGCCTTGGCATGAATCTTCGTCGTATCAAGAACTGGAATGTCGCAAACCGTCTCGTCGCGAAAAATTAACGACAGCTCCGTGCCGCCTAAAATCAATCCTTGGATTCCTTCGCGCTGCTTCAATCGATCCACAATATTCAGGAATCGCTGCCGCGTTTCGTGTAGAACCATCCCCTTGACCAACTCATTGAAATAAACATGATGAATGTACGCTTGATCATGCTTATCAGGGACGGCAAGCATAATCCCTTTCCTGAGAAAAACCTCGGAGTAGAATCGTCCCTGCATCGTCATACGCGTACCAAGCAGTCCTAATTTTTGCAAACCCAAGGCCTTCGCAGCTTGGCAAGTTGCCTCCACAATACTGATCAGGGGAATGGGCGACTGATCGCGAACTTCATCAAACACCATGTGCGGCGTGTTGGCTGCGAGAAATCCGAATTCTGCTCCCGCTCGCGCAAGTTTCTGGATTTCGCTGACCAGATACTCGGTCATGTTGGCTCGTTCGTTCGCCTCCGCCATATTCCGCAGCTTTTGCAAATCGATGCTGTTGATGATCATCAAGGGATAACTTCCGTCCGGTATCCGCTCGAAGTACGACGCGATGATCAAGCGATAATACTCAATCGTTGACTCCGGCCCGATGCCGCCGATCATTCCAATCGTCTTCATAGTTCCTTGACTTCCCTTCTCCCGCCACAACATAATAAAAGGTTCCACTTTCATACTTGAACTCATAAGGAGCACTCTGTGGCGGCAACTGCCAGTCCTGCAGCTCCAATGCCGATCAAAGGTGGTGTGGCTCCGCTTCGTGCGGGTCAGGGATATTCGTTTTGGTTGCGTCGTCTGCACTCGCTTAGCGGAATTGTTCCCATCGGCGCTTTCCTCATTGAACACTTCATTTCCAACGCATTTGCTACTCGAGGCCCAGCGGCTTACACAAAACAAGTTGAACTGCTCAGCAGCTTCCCTTTCGTGGTGGGTCTTGAACTCTTCGGCATCTGGCTGCCCATTCTTTATCACGCTATCTACGGTTTCTACATCTGGTACCGGGGTGACAGCAATCTTGGCGAGTACCCCTGGGCCGGAAACTGGATGTACGCCGCGCAACGCTGGACTGGAACCATCGCATTTTTCTACATGGTCTGGCACACCTGGCATTTGCGCTTTACCGGAGTGCATCTGCTGAGCTATCCGGCCGCCGCTTTTGGCAAAGTGCAAGCCGAGTTTCAGAACCCGTGGGCAGTAGCATTTTATGCGGTGGGAATTCTCTGCGCTTCCTGGCACTTCGCTTACGGATTGTGGTTGTTCGCGGCGAAGTGGGGCATTACGCCGGGTGACTCCGCCCGCAAGAAGTTTGGATATGTCTGCATTGCGATTGGGGTGTTGTTCGTCTTGGTTGGAGCAGTCACCATGTATTCATTTTTAAACACTCCGCTGCAGCCGATGGAACCGGCCGGGGCGGGGATGGAGTCAGTCGTCATACGTTAATCGTCTTTATACCCGGACGCATGCGCCGGCAGATTGGAACACGATGGCAGCAAATCCGAAAATCATAGTGATCGGCGGGGGATTGGCGGGTCTCTCTGCCGTTATAAAAATCGCGGAGATGGGCGGGCACGTCGATTTGTTTTCGATTGTGCCGGTCAAGCGGTCGCATTCGGTGTGCGCGCAGGGCGGCATTAACGCTGCCAAGAACCTCAAGGGCGAAGGCGACTCCACCTGGAAACACTTCGACGACACCATTTACGGCGGCGACTTCTTAGCTAACCAGCCACCCGTTAAAGCCATGTGTGAAGCGGCGCCCGGCATCATTGATTTGCTCGACCGCATGGGCGTCCCGTTCAATCGCACCCCGGAAGGGTTGCTGGATTTTCGCCGCTTCGGCGGGACGCTCTACAATCGCACCGCCTTCGCCGGAGCCACCACTGGCCAGCAACTTCTGTACGCACTTGATGAACAAGTTCGCCGCTACGAATCCGAAGGCAAAGTAAAAAAATACGAGCACTGGGAATTTCTATCTGCGGTGCTCGACCCAAACCGCATCTGCCGTGGCATCTGTGCCATGGATCTGCGGTCGATGGAAGTGCGCACTTTCCCTGCGGACGCGATCATCATTGCGACCGGCGGCAACGGCGCAATCTTTGGCAAGTCCACTAACTCAGTAGTCTGCACCGGCTCGGCGCAGTCCTCGCTATATCAGCAAGGATGTTTTTACGGCAACGGCGAGTTCATCCAGGTTCATCCTACCTGCATCCCCGGCGAAGACAAACTGCGGCTGATGTCAGAATCGGCTCGCGGTGAAGGCGGACGCGTTTGGGTTCCAAAGACGCCGGGTGATAAGCGCGATCCGCTGTCGATTCCGCAAAGCGAGCGTTGGTACTTCCTGGAAGAGTGGTACCCAAAATATGGGAACCTGGTGCCGCGCGATATCGCTACGCGCGCGATTTTTAAGGTTGTCTTCGAGCACAATCTGGGCATCGATGGGAAACCGATGGTCTATCTCGACCTGACCCACATCGATCCCAAGATTCTCGATCGAAAGTTGGAAGGGATTCTCGAAATTTACGAGAAGTTCGTAGGCGACGATCCGCGCAAAGTCCCCATGAAAATCTTCCCCGGCATGCACTACACCATGGGCGGGCTGTGGGTTGACTTCAACCAGGCAACTAACATCCCGGGAATTTACGCGGCCGGCGAATGCGAATACCAATATCATGGAGCGAATCGATTGGGTGCGAATTCGCTGGTCTCATGCATCTTTGGCGGATTCGTCGCCGGACCCGCCGCGGTGCAGTACGCTCGCGATCAGAAAACTGCGTCGAGCAATGGCTATTTTGATTCGGAACGCAAGCGCGAAGAAGAAAACAACTCTATGCTCATGAAGTCGGATGGCAAAGAGAATCCGTTCCGGCTATGGCGCGAGCTTGGCGAATTGATGACCGCCAACTGTACGGTGATCCGCTACAACAATAAGTTGAAGGAAACGGACGCCAAGCTGTGCGAAATGCTGGAGCGCTTCCGGCACATTAACCTAAGCGACCAGTCGCAATGGGCCAATACAAGCGTAGTATTCGCCCGCCAGCTTTACAACATGCTGCAACTCTCTCGCGTAATAGCGCAGGGCGCGGCCATGCGCGACGAATCTCGCGGTGCCCACTACAAGCCAGACTTCCCGGAGCGCGACGATAAGAATTGGCTGAAGACGACGAAAGCATATTTCGCCCCCGACGCGGACGAGCCAAGATTCGAATTCGAGCCGGTAGATATTTCGTTAATCCCGCCGCGTCCCAGAAAATACGACGTGGCGAAGTAAAGATGTCTGTCATCCTGAGCGAAGCGAAGGATCTATGCCTTTAGCCAGTGGCAGCAGAGTACAGAGATTCTTCGCTGCGCTCAGAATGACAACAGTTGGAGTCTAATCGCGAATGGCAAATCATCAATCCGTCGTTATAAAAATCAAGCGCCAGGACAATCCCAAAGCGAACTCTCACTGGGAGGAATTTGAACTGAGTTACAAGCCGGGTATGAACGTAATTTCCTCGCTCATGGAAATTGCGGCCAATCCTGTGACCCGCGATGGCAAGCCGACCACGCCCATCACCTACGACTCCAATTGCCTCGAGGAAGTTTGCGGCTCTTGCGCCATGCTGATTAATGGGCGCGCCCGTATGGCGTGCTCCGCATTGATCGATAAACTCGAACAGCCGATCAAGCTCGAGCCATTCACGAAGTTTCCCGTAGTTCGCGATCTGGCAGTCGATCGCAGCGTTTTATTTGAAAATTTGAAAACCGTAAAGGCTTGGATACCGATTGACGGCACTTACGACTTGGGGCCCGGCCCGCGCGTGAGTCCGGAACAACAAGAGCAAGCCTATCCGCTCTCGCGTTGCATCTCCTGCTGTTGTTGCATGGAAGCCTGCCCGCAGTTCGACGAGGACACCGGTTTCGTGGGCGCGGCCACAATTTCTCAAGTCCGCTTATTCAATACGCACCCTACGGGGTCTGTGCTGAAACGTGAACGCCTGGCCGCGCTGATGGGCGACGGTGGCATTCAGGAATGCGGCTATGCGCAGAACTGCGTCGAAGTCTGCCCCAAAGACATTCCACTCACCCGATCAATTTCCGAAGTCGGCGGCGAAGTCATGAAACAGGCGATCGGCGACTTGTTCCGCAAGTGACCTCGAATGGGCCCCCCCGCAACAATTCCCGCTGGCCTTCGCATGCCCGCCGAATGGGAGCCGCATGATGCAACCTGGCTAGCTTGGCCGCACTATCGAGACGATTGGCCGGGAAAATTTGAACCCATCCCTTGGGTCTACGCGGAAATC
>DASYOD010000162.1:0-18543 GCA_036008085.1 Terriglobales bacterium | reverse complement strand
GTACAGCGTTGGGAATTTATTGTGGGTAAGTTCTTCGGCTTGGCTGGCACGCTGGTGGTGAACGCATCTTTTATGGCGTTGGGGGTGTTTGCGGCGTTGTATTACGTTTCTCACCGCTTCAAGATTTCGGATGGTTGGGTGCTTGTGGCTTTGTATTTCATAATCCTGCAGTTCTTAATAATCACGTCGCTGGCACTTCTCTTTTCGTCGTTCTCTTCGCCGTTGTTGTCGGCGGTATTTGCGTTCGCCTTATTCATAATCGGAACATTCGCGGAAGATTTGCGGGGATTCGCGGGCTTAACCAAAGGCGTCGTGCGTTGGCTCGCCACCGGCGCGGCCTATCTCGTGCCAAACTTTTCCGCGCTCAATGTGATCAGCTCGGTGGCGCACGAACAGCCGGTTAGCACTCAGCTGATTTTGTCGAACACACTTTATGCGGTGGTTTACGCGAGTATGGCTCTGTGTGGGGCGGTGCTAATTTTCGAGCGCCGGAATTTGAAATGAGGCCTTCGCGCAGGATCACAATCACAGCCAGCATTCTGCTGATATTTTGTCTGACAGGATCGGTGTTGCTGCTGCAGCGTCTTGATCGCGAGCGCAACGCGGCCACACTCCAAGAAGTGCTTTATATCTCCTCGCCTACACTGCTCAAGCGCATGAGCCTCGGGTACGACGGTTTGCTCGCCGATATTTACTGGACTCGCGCAGTGCAATATTTCGGGGACAAGCTCACGCGTGGCTCGGAGCATTTCGATTTACTCGCGCCACTACTTGAAATCACCACCACGCTCGACCCTCATCTGCTGGTAGCCTACGAGTATGGCGCCAACTTTCTGGCTCCTAAAATACCCGGCGGCGCAGGCCAGCCGGAGCGCGCCATTAAATTAGCGGAGTTTGGCATCCGTAACAATCCTGATCAGTGGCATCTCTATTACGATCTCGGTTTCATTTATTACATGGAACTCGAGAACTACGCCGATGCGGAGAAAGCATTCGCCGACGGCGCTAAAGTGCCCAACGCCCATCAGGTCATGAGCATCATGGCGGCCAAGATGGCTGAGCACGCCGGCAATCTGCAGACCGCGCGTCTGATGTGGCAGACAACTTTGCAAACTACGCACGACCCAAATGTAAAAGCAAACGCAGTCGCCCACCTGAACGCCTTGCAAGTGGACGAAGACGTGAGCAAACTGGAAGAACTGGTATCGCGCTATCGCGAGAAAACCGGACATCTACCACAGAGTTTCTCCGATCTGACGGCAGCGAATTTATTGCATGGCATTCCCGTGGATCCGCTCGGCCACACCTACAAACTTATGCCGGACGGTCAGGTAGAAGTGCGGGTTCCGGATGATCTGCCTTTCATTGAAAAAGGCGTCCCGATCGGCTACATTCCGCCACGAACGCCGAAGCTGCCAGCCGTGAATTAACATGTAGGCGCGGGCGTCCTCGCCCTGCAGGTCCAATCGATGACCACACGCATGGCGCAACTAGGCGATGCTGAAAATATCGCGCGTCTGGTGAACACTGCATTCCGCGCGGAGAGCTTCTTCACCAACGGCGATCGCACCAACCCAGAAAAAATACGCGACCTGTTGCAGAAGGGAAAATTCCTCCTGCTTGAGGAGTCCGGCAGACTAGCGGGATGCGTTTATGTGGAACTGCGTGGCGACCGCGGATATTTTGGACTGCTCGCCGTCGACCCTGCGTTGCAGCGTTCCGGTCTCGGATCCTGCATGATCGCAGCCGCCGAAGACTACTGCCGGGCCGCAGACTGCCGCTTTATGGACCTCACTATCGTGAATCTGCGCACCGAATTACCAGCGTTTTATAACCGTCTGGGCTATACGCAAAGCGGAACGCTTCCCTTCCCGCGCGACCAACACACGAACCAACCGTGTCATCTGGTAATGATGTCAAAGGCTCTCCTTTAGCCCTTGTGGAGCGGACATTCTGGGCCGCTTGCTGCAGCGGCGATGCACTGTTGCGGCGAGTGATGGCACTATAAGCGGAGTGACTGCAGAGAAAATGTCGAGGGTGAGCCTCGCAGCCTCCATTCAGCATTGGTGGCACGACCGCGTAGCGCACGACGGATTTTTCCCCACAGCGAGGCAATTCATCGCGACACTTTGGGAGTTTGCCCGTGAATCAACTCCATCGCGACGACGGCAACGCTACGGCGACGTTGATTACGATTGGGACTTTCGCGTCGATACGACCGCCGCGACTGTCGGCTGGCGCGATCGATTGCTCGGACACTTCCACTCGTCTTATCAACCCACCGAACCTACGCTGTTTCACGAAATGCTGGAGAGCCTGAAGCAGGTAACTCCGAAAATTAATTTGCCAGAGTTCACTTTCATCGATATTGGTTCAGGCAAGGGACGCGCCTTGCTGTTGGCCTCGCAGTATCCCTTCAAGAGGATCCTCGGAATCGAATTGCTTCCCGAATTGCATCGCGTGGCGAAGGACAATATCAGCAAATACAAAAGCGATTCTCAGAAGTGCTTCGCGATTGAATGCGTACTCGCTGACGCGTCCGCATTCGCCCCTCCCGCCGAACCGACCGTGATCTATTTATTCAACCCGCTACCGGAATCCGCGCTGATCACCCTGACGAATCGATTGGAGGATTCGCTGCGGAGAAATCCTCGGCCCGTATTTGTGATCTATCACAATCCGATGCTTGACTACGTGCTGGCGCGGAGTGCGGCATTCAAAAAAATATTAACCACGCATCAATATTCGATTTTCGCGAGTGAGCCGCCCAAGTAAACGGGCTTTAATGCGGGCGATTTGGATTGTACGAAAGATCCACCAAGCCATCGCGATAGTCGATCTTCATATCCAACAAATAAAGAGTCGTGAACCCGAGGGCACCCGAAATTTCGGTTCCGGCCCCGTTGCTTATGGGAGTCATATCGAACGAAATAATGTCCTGATTTTCCTGCCTGAGATGCGCGAAAACCAGCACTGCCTTATCGGCGCTGTAGACGTTCTTGACTGATCCACTGACTCCTTTGACTTTCATGTATGAGTCGCCGTGCACCTTGGTGACTTCGCGAGCCGCAGCCGGGTCAATCATGTTGGCGAAGCCACCGCTATCGATCAGGAAGAACTTGGCTGGGGCATCACCAATTTTGGTCGGAATGAGCAGTTGGTGCCCGAAGCGCAGGACTTTGGTATAAGAACTCATCTCCGGACTGACATAGGCATCCAGTGGGCCAAGGGCAAGTGGCGCGGCTGACTTTGAACTTTTATCGCTGTCATTGCTTTCTATTTGCTCGCTGCCGAGATAATCTTTGTCGGTCTTCAAATGGATGGGACCGGCAGTTTCTCCTGGCCGCTTCGGCAATTCGCTCAAGCGAAGCTTGCGTTCGGGAAAATTGATGTCGACAAGAAAATGCTCGAAGACGTCAGTCCCGATGAGTCCGCTTTCCTCCGCCACCGAACGCTTGTCCATAACGATGACTGGACAATTCTGAAATTCGAGTTCTCCGATTCTGATGGAATTGGCCAAGCCAATCCACGCAGCATTACCTCCCTTGTCGCCGACACCCCAAATGCTGGTTTCGGATAGTTTAGTAAGCCCGGATTTCTCAGCGATGCCGCGGTCTATCACGATCCCGCTTGCTCCCGTGTCGAGCAGCAGGTTCGCTTTGGTTCCGTTTACGGCCACGCTCAGTCCCAGCCCGCGCATATGTACTGGATCGCGCAGTAAAGGGACCAGGTTGGTTTGAGTTGAGGTTATCTGGCCAACCAACTTGCAACTTCGCGGCGGCCCTTGCTGGCGCGCTTTTAAGTATTCGAGATAGTGTTTGAGGTGCTCCCGAGTGGTGGCATCATCGTTGTTCACCGTGGCGAGATATTCTTCCAGGTTTTTGATGCGTTCGTCGCGGCTTAATGTTTCGTTCCAGTACCGCTGAATGTCGGGATCCGAGGGATTCAGTTCGTGTGCTTTGTCCAGCATCGCCTTGGCCTTTTTGTAGAGCGACAAGGCGCGGTCCACACGCACCAGGCCAAGGTAGGCGCGGGCTTCGGCGTGGCCGGAGTTAATCACGTTCACCCACTCGCGCTCGGCTTCAGGAATTTTCCCCTGGCGAAAATAAACCTCGCCGAGCACGACGCGTACCGCCGGACCATCTGCGGCCTGGACACCTTTCAAAATCGTTTCATTCGCTTGCAGGACATTTTTTTGTTTCAAATACACGCGAGTCAGGCCAGCATAGGCTTCGGATGAGTTCGGCTTGTCGGCGATAATCTGCTGGTATTTTTGAATGGAAGCGTCGAACCGGCCCTGGTAGTAGAGTCTGCCGGCCTCAGCAAAGGCGAGCGCAGCGGCGTCCGAGGGCGTCGCTACTGCGGGTACGGCTTTGGGGACTTCTTTGGCTTCCTGGCCAGAGCCGGAGCCACTAGCAAGCAGCAAGCACGCGAGGACGAGTCTGAACATACGCACCCCTACGAGGCCAGGAATTGTAGGGGAAAGTCTTGGCCAGCAAAGAAGTTTGTCACGCCTGAGGCGGGGGTGCAAGTGATTCTGGAGACGATGAAAGTTAGGCTTCGTCAGTAGACCGCATCTTTCTCAATCGTAAACAGGATCCGATACCTATTCGGAGTGTGGCGTACAGAAGATGGACTTCAAAGGGAAACATCGTGTTCTCCGGAGGTAGCTGACGCCGTTCGGAAAATCTAGCAAGGGACGCTATGTCGTCCTGCAGGGCGAGAAACCACTGATGCCGGCGTCTCCGCATGCTGGGAGAGTAACCAGTCAAGAATTGCATCCGCGTCCTGCTCGGCCGGCGACGCTGTCTCCACGCGGAAGGCCATGCTTGCGGCGCAGGTCCCGAGAAACTCAGTGGCCGGCCTGGTATGCCCTGCTTTGCATCTTCATAGCGGGGCAACATGATCATGCTTTGATATGGCAGCTGGCGAGGCCTTTCTTTTCGAGATACTGCTGGTGGTAGTCCTCCGCCTCGAAGAAGGTCGTGGCTGGCACGATTTGGGTGACCACAGGCTTGCTGAAGCGATGGGATTTTTCCAGTTGCTCCTTCGAAGCTTTGGCTTCAGTTTCCTGCTCGGGAGAATGGAAGAAGATCGCGGAGCGATATTGCTTGCCCCAGTCGGGTCCTTGCCGGTTTAATTGCGTGGGATCGTGGTTCTCCCAGAATACTTCGAGCAACTTATCATAGGAAAGCTTGCTTGGATCGTACTCAATTTCGACGGCTTCGGCATGTCCGGTTGTGTCCATGCAAACCTGCTGGTAAGTCGGATTGGCGGTGCTGCCACCGATATAGCCGACACGGGTGGAAATCACGCCGGGGAGCTGGCGGAAGGTGGCTTCGACTCCCCAAAAACATCCAGCGGCAAAAGTAGCTTTCGCCATAGGTTATGACTCCTTTGAGATCAATTATTCTATTCGATGCGTGAAGCAACGCAAAGAGTCGGGTGTTTGGGTCAAACCGCAATTCCGGCATAAGCCCATAAGCCTAAGTACTTAAAAGTAACAATATCAGGCACCTTCGCGGTTGACTGACCCCGGTTGACCACGATAGATTGCTTAAGCGGTCCTTGCTCCGCAGCCCGCCTTGAGGTTTGGTGATCTTGTTGTTCCGCTGCTCCAATTTGCCTTTCCGGCTCGCTCTGACAATCTTGCTTGCCTGGGCAATCGTTCCGCGAGCTTATGCTGCGAAAGCAGGTTTCACGTCGCAGGCGCGGGTGGGATTCACGGTGGGCGATCAGTGGGAGCCAGCTATCGCCACCGATGGTTTTGCCCACCTTTACGTTCTTTATCCGCAATATGGGCGGGTCCCGGGGTGCGCGTCTTGTCCGCTCCCGTCGATGATCCTCGAAATCAGCAACAACAATGGCGCCACCTGGCAACCGCCGCGCGAGATCACTCCGCCTGGCACCGGCCAATACGATCCGCAGATTGTTGTCGATCCCGGCGACCACCGCACGGTGTATGCGGCCTGGCTGCAAAACAAAAGATTCGACTTAGTCGTGGCCAAATCGGTTGACTTCGGCCAGAGCTGGTCGATCATGGTAGCCGACCGGGGGATGATGGACGCCGACAAGCCTGTGCTCGCGGCGCGAGGGCAGGATGTCTACGTTGGCTTTAACCGCGATGGCAAGATGCTGGTAGCCGCTTCGCACGATCGTGGAATCACTTTTCTCACCACCGGCGTAAGCCCGAAACTGCAACTTGTGCGGGCATTGGCTGGAGGGGCGACCGTCGATCCCCAAGGCGCGGCTTATGTGGCTTGGGCCGGATACACCCGGCGCGATGGCGCCAAAGGCCGCGAAAACCTGTACGTCAGCAAGTCCTCTGATGGTGGCGAGAGCTGGTCGACGCGTCTGATGGATGTTTCCGGCGCGCCTCCTGATTGCGGTGCCTACCGTTGCGAGTGGGGCTATTTGGGCGCGCAGATCACCATGACTTCTGATTCCGCCGGCACTTTGTATGCGTTGTGGAATTCAGGCGCCGCAGATAAGAGTCCGCAGAGGATTTTTTTCGCCTCTTCTACCACCGCCGGCGATACCTGGTCACCAAAGCTGAACGTTTCGACTGCGCCTTCGATTGTGGAGCACGCGTTTCCTGCGCTTGCGGCTGGAGACGCCGGCGATGTGCGTATCGCGTGGATGGACACGCGCAACAATCCGCAATGGAATATGCTTTACCGCAGTTCCACGAACGGTGGCGCTACGTGGTCGAAGGAGGCGAAAATCTCCAGCTACGTGCCGGGCTATCGCTACATCCGGGCTAAGGGCTTCAGCTTTCCGTTTGGCGATTATTTTTCCATCGGGATCGATAATCAGGGACAGACGCAAGCTGTTTGGGGCGAAGGTTTGAACTTCAGATCTCCGGGTTCGATTTGGTATAGCAACGGCCGGTAGCACCATGGAGGCCAACCATAGTGCATTTTTTCTTTGCAAAGCTGTCCTGCCGTCGGTCAAAAGTGCTAGTAGGTTGCCGGGTAACCTAAGAACGGGCCGCCCGAAACGGCTTCATAGGCACCGACGATCGCGCCAAAATCGTTGATTCCTTCCGCATAGTCCGAAACACTTTTGGGGTCGTCGAACTTGTAGTATTTCCCTCCATCGAGCAACGCACCGTGAGATACCCCGCCGGAATCCAGCCATTGATAGGTGACGTCTCCTAAGTTGTTGATGTCGGTCGCCAGTGAATCTGTCGCGCCTGGGACATTGATAGCTGTCGACTGCTGTGTCTTGATGTCGTACAGGTAGGACGTCGTGACGCCAGTCAGTCCGTTTACCGACCAATAAACCAGTTTGCCATGGTCGTTCACACCGGAGGCAATCGTAATTTGAGCCATGTATACAGTTAAAGTCGTGTAATGGCCTCGTCTAAGCAGAAATCCATGGGTTACGTTGCTGGAGTCGGTGTAATATCCGACGATCTCGCCATGGTCAGAAATTCCGTTGGCGCCCGACGCGATTGCACCTTTGGGGCCCGGGATGTCCATATACTTACCGTTCTGGTACAGAAATCCAAGATACCGGCCTGCGGAGTTTTTATAGCTGCCGACGATCCGGATCGTGCCCTTGCGTGTCAGATGGCCAACCGAAGTATTTGAGCCGCGCGGGACATCGAGCGTGGTGATCTTCTTGCCTTTCAGAATATAGCCATGAAAAGCGTTAGCGGTGTCCTCGTAACTTCCAACCATAACCCCGGCGTTGTTAATTCCGGAAGGATAAGTCTGAGTGGATCCCGGCACGTTCACGGTGTGAAATTTAAAGCTGAGTTTCGGGACGTCCGTCCCGCTACCAATAGTCACGAGCATCAGCAGTAGACCTGGCACAGACATGATCGATCGATAGCTTTTCACTTCATCCTCACTCTCACCATTTAAAGTTGCCTCTAAGTCTTAAAGTCCTCTCTGATGCATATAGGATGTCGCGGTTGCCCATGAAAACTGGATACGGGTTGAGCCACTTTGCACTTTTGTAAAGGTGGGGGCGGGCGAAGGCCGGCTTACGACGGCCTCGCTTCTCACCCTGGCAAAGAACGCAAGGATGGTACACATCTGAGGTTGAGAAAGGAAACCCAGAATGATGCGTCGACGCTGCTATTCGAGGACCAGGCCGCCGGTTAGGCTCGCGGCGCGCTCGACTCCATGTTCTGTGCACCAGTCTTGTAATTCGTCCACGATCTTTTCCGTGGCGCAGGGGTCCCAGTAACTGGCGGTGCCGATTTGTACGGCGGCGGCGCCGGCAAGCATGAACTCGACGATGTCCGAGGCGGTTGAGATGCCTCCCATGCCGATGACTGGAATCTTCACTGCTTTGGCTGCGTCGTAGACCATGCGCAGCGCGATTGGCTTGATGGCTGGACCGGAGAGTCCAGCGGTGACGTTGGCGATGCGCGGCTTGCGGGTTTCGGGGTCGATGGCCATAGCGACGAACGTGTTGACCAGAGAAACCGCGTCGGCTCCGGCTTCCTGCGCTACGTAGGCCATTTGCGCGATGCTGGTCACGTTCGGCGAAAGCTTCACGATCAACGGTCGTTTTGTGTAATGGCGGGCGGTAGCGACTACTTCGTCGAGCGAACGGGGATCGCTGCCAAATTGCATCCCGCCGTGTTCGGTATTGGGGCAAGAGACGTTCAACTCATAGGCGGCGATGCCCTCGCCTTCATTCAGGATTTCGATAGTTAGCTCGTAATCCTCGCGCGTGTAGCCAAAGACGTTGGCGATGACGACGATGTCTTTTATCTCACGCAGCTTGGGGAGTTTTTCGTCGACGAAAGCACGAGCGCCGATGTTCTGCAGTCCGATGGCGTTCAGCATTCCTGCAGCAGTTTCGTACAACCGGGGAGGAGGGTTGCCTGCCATGGGTTCTTTCGACAAGCCCTTGACCACGAAGCCGCCGATTTTGTTGAGGTGGACAACGTCTTCGAATTCGATGCCGTAGCCGAAAGTGCCGCTGGCGGCGATTACGGGATTCTTGAGTTCAATGCCGGCGAGGTTTACGGCGAGATCGGGAGCGCGTCTGGCAGCGGGGGAGGCGGTCATCGCGATTGTAGTGTACAGCGTGCCGCTTCGACTCCAAAACGGTTAGCAACGGTCGTGTCGTTTTTCGAGCTAAGGGATCGACCCGTACACTGCAAATGCGGCCAGGTTGTCGTGGTAGGGCAGCCACTTGTCATTGGTGTTGCCATTCAAAAATGCGACTTTGCCTTGCGCATCGTTCCACACGAAGTTCCATTGGTATTGCGCCTGTGCTGAATGTGGGCCGGTGTGGGCCACGATCCAATATTGAGTGCCGCCTTGCAGTGGAACACCACTGAAATCTTTGAGCGCTACCAATTTGCAGCATTGTCCTTCATGGGGAAAGTTGCCAGTCGCCCAAGTTCTGAGCGCCTTTCCGGGAACCCCACCAGCGTCCGTGAAAATGCTGATAGAACCTTTATCAAATCCGCCGGTAATATAGCCGAGCGCAATCAAGATTTCTTTCGCCGTGGAATTCACCTTGGGGGTAAAAGGCATAGCGAGGTAGCCAGCGTGCCACCTAGGGTTGTTGGGACCGGTTATCGACCAACTGACGCCGTCGTCAAACGCGTCGGTTTTCGATCCCAGGTTGCTATGGATTTTTCTTAAACCTTTGTCGGGCACATTGGTGGGCTGAATGATTGCTGACCGTGGGGTAATAGCGATTTGCGGGGTTTGAGCCGCGAGACTGGCACAGACGAAAGCTACAAAAACAAGACCAAGGCAAACAACGGTAGCGATCTTCTTAATCATTCTTCCCCTCTCAATAACGCTGATCGACTGACGAAGCTTATGCTATGCGGCCCCATTCTACTTCAGTCCGGATTCGTGTCAATGTCAAACCGGCGCTGGGTAAGGCTCTTGGCCACCGCGTTTGCATATTTACGCTACAGACGTGCATTCCCAACCACTTTTCCGTTACATTATTCAGTTCCCATGCTTGATCTTAATTTTGTCCGCGACAACTTGCCGCTGGTCGAGGAAAAGCTGCGCCAGCGCGGCATGAAGCCCTCCGAAGTTTTGAAGAACTTTGCCCAGGTGGATGCCCAGCGGCGACAAGCCATTACCAGCGCGGAGACCATGAAGGCGCAGCGCAATCGCGCCTCGGAAGAAATCGCGAAACTAAAGAAAAGTGGCCAGGATGCTTCCGCTCTCATTGCGGAGACCAAGAACTTGCGCGAACAGGTCGAAGAATTGGGGAAGGCTGCTGAGGAATACGAAATCCGGCTGCGGCAGATTCTGGTTGGGATTCCCAATATCCCACATGACAGCGTTCCGGTCGGTAAAAGCGCGGAAGACAATGTCGAAGTCCGCCGCTGGGGCACACCGCCGAAATTTGACTTTGCTCCCAAGCCGCACTGGGAAATTGGCGAACAACTGGGGGTGCTTGATCTGGAGCGGGCGGCGAAAATTTCCGGCGCGCGCTTTGCCGTCTACTGGGATTTGGGAGCACGCCTGGAGCGGGCGCTGGCCAACTTCATGCTCGACCTGCACACTCGCGAGCACGGTTATACCGAGGTCTTGCCCCCCTTCATGGTGAACTCTGAGTCGATGTACGGCACCGGGCAACTGCCGAAATTTGCCGCCGATTCTTTCAAGGTCCCCCACGGAGAAAAAGATTTATGGATGATTCCGACGGCGGAAGTTCCCGTGACCAATCTTTATCGCGATGAGGTGCTCGATGCTGCGCGCCTGCCGGTTTCGCTTACCGCATATACCGCGTGCTTCCGCAGCGAAGCTGGATCTTATGGCAAGGATGTGCGCGGGATAATCCGGCAGCATCAGTTTCAGAAAGTTGAAATGGTGAAGTTCACGCGACCGGAAGATTCTTACGAGCAACTGGAGAAGCTTACGCATGATGCGGAGGAAGTGCTGCAGAAACTCGGGCTGCATTATCGCGTAGTGGCGCTTTCTACGGGCGACATCGGATTCTCGGCTGCGAAAACTTATGACATCGAAGTATGGCTGCCGGGGCAGCAATTGTTTCGTGAAATTTCGTCATGCTCGAACTTTGAATCGTTTCAAGCGCGGCGCGCGAATATTCGCTATCGTCCTGAGGGAAAGAACAAGACTGAATTTGTGCACACGCTGAACGGCAGTGGCTTGGCCGTGGGACGCACATGGGTTGCGATTGTCGAAAATTATCAGCAAGCTGATGGCACTGTGCTGGTTCCGGAGGCTCTGCGTTCGTACATGGGAACTGACCGGCTCACGCCCAGAAAATTGTAGCGCCCCCATCTCAAGGTATGGGTCTCCCTGCGAGGGCAGGATGCCCTCACGACAGCCGGCAGGCTTGCTCTGAGCGAGTCGAAGGGATGCCGGGGCTACAAAGACGACAAGGAGTAGAATTACAGTTTGGACGGGGCTAAAACAAATGCGACGGTTATGGCCGCTCCCACCGTCCCTATGAGTGGGATCTGGCGCACAATCCGCGATTACATCTTCTGGTCGTATGAACGCGGGAGCATCCAGTACGATGTGATGGTCACGTTGATCCTGCTGTTTGTTTTTCTTTCCCCAAAACTGATCAATTTCAAGGACAAACCGGTTGAGCACAATCCGCATCGTACTGCCGTTGCTGTGGTGCCGGACGGGCAGGGTGGGCTGATTTACCAGATTGAGGCCACGGCGGTCACGGCCCAGGGGGACGGAGCGGTTCGCAACGAACTATTGCAAATCATCGAACCTATTTCCGGCGAAGTCAGCATTGCAAAAATCGAACCAGTACGCGACGGCTCGGGGCGACTTCTCAGCTACAAAGTTTGGGTCGCGCGGGAATAGCGTTTAACTCGCAATGAAAATCACTGCTCTGCGAATGTCGAGCTGCTTCCGCGATATGACCTGCGGTTTCGCAATGCTTATCGCAGTGGGTATTGCTTGGGCTCAGCAGCCTGCGCAGACTCAAAACTCCGAAGAACTGCAACAGATTTTAAACCGGCTAGACCAGACTTCGGCGCAATTCCGCACCGCGCAGGCGTCCTTTGTCTGGGATCAATATCAGCGAGTTGTGGAAGAGCACGACTTACAGAAAGGGACCATTTACTTTCGGCGCGTGGGGAATGATTTACAAATGGCTGCCGATATCACCGACCCCTCGCCTCCCAAGTATGTGTTGTACACAGACAGCAAGGTGCAGGTCTACACGCCGAAACTCGACGAAATCCAAAACTACAGCACTGGGAATGATCGGGCTATGGTCGAGAGCTTTCTAGTGCTAGGGTTTGGCGGCAGCGGCAAGGACATGGTTAAATCCTTTGACGTGAAGTACATGGGACACGACAAGGTAGACGGCACTGATACAGTCAAGCTGGAACTTGTGCCGAAATCAGACAAAGTCCGTAACAACTTCGATCACATCTGGTTGTGGATCGATCCGTCATTAGGACTGTCCGTCCAGCAGCAGTTCTTCGCGCCTGAATCAGGCGATTACAGGCTGGCCAAGTACTCGAATATTAAACTCGATCAAAAAATTCCTGATTCTGCGTTCAAGCTGAAAACCACGCCAAAAACGAAGGTGATCTCGCACTAGGGATAAATGCGGAGAACCCGCGGATATCAGTTCTCAAACTGATTCACGCCCTGTGGAAGAATAAAGGCTGAAAAACCACGTGCGGGACGCTATACTGCGGGAAAGCCCTCGTAGAGACAGAAGGAAGAGGGCTATTAGACTCCGGTCGGGACGCGCACACACATTTATGGCCAAAGTTTTCACCATCCCCAGTCCTCCCCAGATCGGTCGGCGGCGTCGCGAGCGGACTACAGATCCGCGCTACGTTGACGGCCAGCGACTATTGGTTGAAGCGATGAGATACCTGGCCCAGGCAGACCCGGTAAACAATCGCGGCGCGATCGAATTACTTTCCGAGCACGTGCGCACGCGCTTCCGCATGACCGATTCTCCGCTAGCCTGAGATCGGTGCATGACTCTTCTCGCAGTTTTCTGCTCCTCGGTTGAAATAGTGCGGCCGCAAGAATAATCACGATGGGATAACACTCCAGCGTGTAGCGCGGTTCTGGATTCTCCAGCGTCCCGAGAAACAGCGTTCGCAAAATCACAAATGTGAGCAACACGCCGAGATGAGGTGCGAATCGTCCACGCGCTAATCCGGCAGCTGCAGCGACCACATAGGCCAGATTCACAATTCCCAGCACCAGCGAAAGCGCCAACCACCTGGGATCGTCATCAAATTCCCACCACTTGGTATCCGAGGGCAACGTTTCGGTACGCGGCCGAAGCCACATATCGGCGATGCGCATCAACGGCAGCACAATGTAGTAGCGCAACGAAGAATGGTGGACGCGTTCGGCGGCGAGCGTTGCAAACCTGGCATCAAGCTCGGGAGTGACGTGGAGCGCGTCGTTGTAGTCGTTCAACAACTGGACGGTCTGCTCGTGCTGCGACGGAGAATCAAAGGTGCGATCAGGCAACTTATCCACGTCGACGGGATTGCCGGGCACTGCCCAGTAAATATCCTCGACGGAGGTGTAGTCCGCAATCCAGGTTCTCATCCAGCGATTGAATCCTAGCGGGACGAAGGCATTTTCCTCATTGGCGTAACGAGGCGCCAGCGGTTGGAATTCGTGGAACCTGTGCTGATTGCGCAGAGTCCACGGGAGAAGAGTCGCGAGCGAGACCAGCGCTAGAATGAACCCCGCCTTAATCACGCCTGCCGGGGGCGGGCCGGTTCTTTCTCTTAGACTTCTTAGCAAAATCACAAGCAGGTATGCCCCGATCGCAACCAGAAGCAACACACCATCCGGGCGCAACAGAGTCGCCGCTCCGATGGCCAGCCCGCATCCTACCCAAGCCGTTATGGAAGTATCAGTCAAGTGGTCGAGTCCTACGACGGCGAGGTCAAGAGCCAGCACGGTGAAGAACACTTCCCATGTTTCGGTGAGTGCATTGGCAACATAATTTGCGAGAAAAGGGCAAAGCGCGGTGAGCAAAAAGGCAATCCGCGCGGCGCGCGGAGAAACTACTCGCCGCGCCAGATCAGCTGTTAAAAAGCAAGTGCCCAGGTCGACCAGTAATTGCAAGACCAGCACAGCCCGGTAATGTTCCATTCCGAAAATGGCAAAAACTGCCGCCAGAAACGCAGGGTAACCGGGCAGGCGAATGTAAGTAGGAGAGATGTCATTGATGCCAGTAAGGCCGTAAATTCCATGCTGCAGCCAGTTTTTGGCAATATCACCGTAGACGAAAGAGTCGGTCGAGACTCCGGGAAAGCGGAAAATGAAAAGGAGACGCAATGCGACACCCGCGAGCGTCGCGACAAGAAAAAATCGGAGATGCTTGCGCAGCAGTTCGCGCACGGAGAAAAATATAACAGCTATTAGCTTTTAGCTCTTGGCCTTTAGCTTGGTGCGGCTAGGCCGGTACCATTGCCCCAAGTCCAAAGGCTAGGAGCTAACAGCTAGAAGCTGCTTCTTGCGTTTGACCCTATTTTTTTCACCGCTTAGGATGGATAATAGCTAACTCCTCCATGGCGCAGCCCGTTTTCTACGATCCTCGACAAGCCCGTTGGAAGCGATTGCGCGGCTTGTTTGACATTCTCGGCATCAGCGTCATGCTGCTGGTCGCCTTCTTTATCTACAACGCCCTGCAGGGAGAGCAATTGCCAGAGCTGATCTGGCAGGCGCAGAAAAAGCCCTATCACTCGCTGAAGGAAAACGAACGGGAGAAAGCCCGGGAACGGCGCCGCAAACAGGCGGCCTTACGCAGCAATCACAAGTCTAAGTCGAAGTTTTTGCCGGTAAGTCTGGATTCTGAGGAAGGTGTACGCGCCGCCTTCTATGCCCCGTGGGACGCCGCCAGTTTCTCCTCTCTTCGCGAATATGCCCGTCAGGTCGATTTGCTTTATCCCGACTGGCTTCACGTCCTGACTCCCGATGGCCATTTGCAAGGCGTGGATGACCAGACCAATACATATTTCCCGGTGATCCAGACTTCTGGCCAAAGCTCAACCGTTCGTTCGGTCGACGATAAAGTCATGAAGTTCTTGGAGTCGGAAAATACGGGCATGGAAGTGTTCCCCATGGTGAACAATTCCGATGGCGTGAACTGGGTGGATATCACGCCCTTCCTGAATAACCCGGATTCGCGCGCGCTTTTCCGCCAGCAAGTGGCCCACTTTCTTGCAACGGACAAATATCACGGTTTGATGATTGACTTCGAAGAGATCGATCCCAGAGCCCAGCCCGGGTACATGGCTCTATTGCAGGAATTGTCGAATGATCTCCACGGCAAGGGCATGAAGCTCTATGTGAGCGTGCCACCTCACAATGAGGACTTCAACTATCCTGCCGTTGCCAGCCGAGTAGACGGTGTTGTGCTCATGAACTATGACGAGCACTATCCCGAAGGCACTCCCGGTCCGGTTGCTTCGCAGGATTGGTTCGTTGCCAATCTGAAGTTCGCCCGCAAAGCGGTGCCCTTGGACAAACTAATTTGTGCCATCGGCAACTACGGCTATGACTGGGTGCGCAAACCGAAACACGGCAAGCTGCCGCCCGACGTACGTGACACCAACGTGTCAGTGCAAGACGCGTGGCTGGTTGCGCGAGATTCGGAAGAAGATATTGATTTCGATGGCGACAGCAGCAATCCTCACTTGAGTTATATGGACGAGGCTAACCGCCGGCACGACATTTGGTTTCTCGATGCAGTGACTGCGCTGAACGAGATGCGGGCGGCGCAACAACTGGGGATTCAGACTTTCGCGCTCTGGCGCCTGGGCGCGGAAGACCGCTCGCTGTGGCGGGTTTGGGACGTGCCCGGTGAACCCATCGCGCCGGATCGATTGAAGGATGTTCTCCCGGGCCAAGATGTGGACATGGAAGGTCAGGGCGAAATTCTGCGCATTGAAGATCGTCCCAGCAACGGTAAGCGGGATATCACGGTTGATTCATCGGGAATCATTACTGACGAGACGATGGAAAACTTGCCTGAGCCCTATCGGGTAGCGCGCTACGGCTACAATCCGAAAGCCGTAGCCATCACCTTCGATGATGGTCCCGATCCCACGTGGACGCCGAAAATCCTGGACGTGCTCAGAAAAGAGAATGCCACTGGAACCTTCTTTCTGATCGGGCTTGAGGCCAAGGATTTCGGCGGTGTAACTTCTCGCATCTACCGCGAGGGACACGAGATCGGCAATCATACCTTTACGCATCCGGATATCAGCAACCTCTCCCGCAGCTACATGAAAGTGGAATTGAGTCTCACCGAGCAATTGTTTGCCAGCCGCCTGGGAATTCATACAATCCTGTTCCGCCCGCCGTACTCCATCGATCAAGAGCCTGATACCGCCGACCAGGTGCGACCGCTGGAAGTGGTTCAGGACATGGGCTACATCAGCGTAGGAAATAAAATCGACCCCAATGACTGGAAGGAGCCGGGGAACCCCGCCGAGCAGATCGCCTCAGTGGTTCTTTCGCACATCCCTCCGTGTGACCCCAAGGACCGGCTCTGCGGCAGCGTCATCCTGTTGCATGACGGTGGCGGTAATCGCAGCGAGACCGTTCGTTCTTTGCCGATGATTATCGACGGCGTGCGCGCAAAAGGCGATGAGATCGTTCCGTTACATGAGTTGATTGGCAAGACCCGGGCGGATATTATGCCCGCGATTCCGGCTAACGAAGTTTGGGCTGCGCGATTGGATTGGATGGGCTTCGCTCTGTGGGACTTCAGCACTCACGCGATCGTTTGGATTTTCTTTCTCGGCGACTTGCTCATGACTGGGCGGTTGCTGTTTGTGGGAGCGTTCGCGGTCTACGATCGGTTCCGGAGGCAGCATTACGGTACGCCCGGCGAAGCGGAGGCCTACAAACCTGAGATCGCGGTGCTGATTCCCGCATACAACGAGGAGAAAGTTATCGAGCGCACAGTGCGCGCCGTCTTGGCGTCGGATTATCCGGGCCTGCACGTGATCGTGATTGATGATGGTTCGACTGACAACACTCTAGAAGTGGCGCGGCGGGCTTTTGTGAGAGAGGAAGCTTCGGGAAAAGTTGTTATTTTGACCAAACCGAATTCGGGCAAAGCGGATGCGCTTAACTTTGGCCTTGAGCATTTACGCGATCATGAAATTTTCGTCGGCATCGACGCGGACACGGTGATCGCCCGCAACGCGATTACACGACTAGTTCCGCATTTTCTAAATCCTAAGGTCGCTGCGGTTGCGGGAAACGCGAAGGTTGGCAATCGCGTGAACCTTTGGACTCGCTGGCAGGCGCTGGAATATATCACCAGCCAGAACTTCGAGCGCAGAGCGCTGAACGTGCTTGGAGCGGTAAGCGTCGTACCGGGCGCAATCGGAGCGTGGAGAACGTCGGCGGTCCGCGAAGCTGGGGGATATCACACCGACACCGTCGCGGAAGATGCGGATTTGACGATGGCGCTGCTGCGCAACGGTTATCGCGTAGAGTATGAAGACTTGGCGCTCGCTTACACTGAGGCGCCGATCAATGCCAATGGGCTGATGCGGCAGCGCTTCCGCTGGTCGTTCGGAATTCTGCAGTCGGTGTGGAAACATCGGGCGGTGTTCGCGCGCAAGGGAGCTTTGGGTTGGGTCGCTTTGCCCAATATTGTGATTTTCCAAATCTTGCTGCCGCTGGTTTCGCCGTTCATCGATTTGATGTTCGCCGTTGGAGCAATTTGGTATTTCATTCAAAAACATTTTCATCCGGACTCTACGGATCCAGCCAGTTTCCAGCGGCTCATCGTTTTCTTTGCAGCTTTTCTGATCATCGATTTCATTACCTCCGCCATCGCCTTTGCTTTGGAACGACGCCAGCCCGAAGCGCGCGAAGACACATGGCTGCTCAGCCAGGTATGGCTGCAACGTTTCGCCTACCGGCAGTTGTTTTCACTGGTACTGTTCAGGACAGTAAAGCGCGCCATTGAAGGTCAGCGTTTCGCGTGGGACAAACTGGAGCGCACCGCCAAAATGAGTTTCCGCACCACTGAGACCCATGATTCGGTGAAAGTGCCGTAATTTGTCATTTCTTGTGACTTGATGTGTTTCAAATCAGGATATCGGCTCAAAATCATCACAACTAACTGAGCGCATATGCTCGGATTAGCGTATGCTAACGACATGCTGCTAAACGGAAGAGAAGCGATCCTAAGCCGTGTCCACCTGCTGAAGGAAGAGATCAGCGACATCCAACGACTCAATGAGCAGTATGCCCAGCAGCGCCGTACCTTGCCTGCGCAGCAGAATCATGCGCAGCGCCGCGGCCGGTTGGAACAAATTGTAGAAGAATTAAAAGCACTCACCAACCGAAAAATCCAGTAGGCCGATACAGACAGCGCGTCGTTGTCATCCCTCGCAAAGCGAGGGATTTGGGTTTATGTGTGCGCCGGCAAATCCCACATTCCTCGTCGCTTCGTCCTTGATTGCATAACGACGTTGGCTGGTCGCAGCGAGTAAATTGGTTGCGACAAAACAGACCAAGGCTCACTGAGAGGAGCCAACGTCATGCTGATTATAGGCTGTGATTTTCATCCGGGGTTTCAGCAGGTCGCGATCTT
>DASYOD010000161.1:0-51153 GCA_036008085.1 Terriglobales bacterium | reverse complement strand
AAGATCGCGACCTGCTGAAACCCCGGATGAAAATCACAGCCTATAATCAGCATGACGTTGGCTCCTCTCAGTGAGCCTTGGTCTGTTTTGTCGCAACCAATTTACTCGCTGCGACCAGCCAACGTCGTTATGCAATCAAGGGAGCAGTCCTTCGCGTTGCGAAGGACTGCACTTCCTCAGGATGACAGTAGGTGAGAGGGTGTGTCGGTGACGGCCGACCGTTGTCATCCCGGTGAGATTGGTAAGACGGGATGACAACGGTCAACTCTTACTGGAGGACGACCTGATCGCCTTCCTTCATGCCGCTGAGTAGTTCGGTCTTGGCCCCGTTAGAAATTCCTATGTTGACCGCGAGTTTCTTCTTCCCGTCCTTGGCTTTCGGGTCGGGAATCTCGACGGAAGCTTTCTTGTCTTTATCGTAGATAATCGCGCCTTCGGGAATCTGCAGCACATTCTTGTGTTCTTCAAGGATAATTTCCGCGTTGGCCGTCATCTCCGCCTTCAATTCTCCGCCGGGGTTATTGATGGAGACACGAACCTCGAAGGTGGTTACGTTGTCTTTTTCGACGCCCATCGGCGAGATCTTGGTTACTTTGCCGTTGAAGGTTTTGTCCTTGAACGATTCCACCTTGATCCGCGCTGGCTGCCCGAGGTAGACCTTTCCGATGTCGCTTTCGTCCACTTTGCCTTTCACGTAGACTTCGCTGGTGTCGCCCAATGTCATAACCAATGTCGCAGAAGAGCCCAAGACGAGGATGGAGCTGACTGCATCGCCCATTTCAACGTCGCGTGAGAGCACGATGCCATCGATTGGCGAAGTGATATCCGTATAACTAAGCTGCTCGTCGAGCTGTTTCAAGTTCGCCTGGTCGCGAGCCATTTCCGCTTGCGCTTGCGCGATCTTTGCCTTCAAAACCGTGACCTGCGCCTTCGAGACGTTCTGTTTGTTCAGCGCCATCTGGTAGTTCTTCTGCGCGTCGTCTAATGCCGATTCGGAAACCACACCGTCTTTGGCCATCTCCGTGGCGCGATCATAGGCGCGTTTCAGCAAAGGAACATCGGGTCCCTCGGCATCCACCTTGGCGCGCTCGAAGTCGGCCTGGGAGCTGGCATAGTTTGCCTGCGCCGCCTGCAAGGCTGCGCGCGACTGGTCGACTTGCGCTTCGATCTCGACCTTATCCAGTTGCGCCAGCAGTTGACCTTTCTTCACTCTGTCGCCGTACTCGACCAAAAGCTTTTTCACGATGCCACTGGCTTTGGATTTGACCTCGACCTTGGTGATAGGAGTGACCTTGCCGGTCGCCACTACGCTCTTGGCCAAGTCGCCTTTTTCCACTTTTGCCAGTTTTGAGGGATCAATCTTCGTGCCGCCTCGCGTAAAGGCGAAAAGGGCGCCAGCAAACACCAAAAGTATCACTGCTACGACCGCAACGATTATGATCCGCTTGCGCCGTTTCTTCTTTCCGTTACTATTGCCGTTCACATTCGCCTCCGACGTTGGCTCAATTGCTTCAGCCTATGATTATTACGATCCTGCTTAGGTTTTTGTTCCGCTGATATTGATCAGCTCACACTTGTCGGCCTGGTTCGTAGCGTTAGACCGGACAACTTCCGAAATGGAAGCAAACATTCGTTGTCAAATTTCAGGCACGATGGTTGTGAAATCGCGATTAGCAGATACGCAAGCTACCAGCCATATTACAACGTCTGCCTGCTCCTGAGAATGAAATACTACCTTTAAAATGTTAGAATTAGGCCATTCATGATCGCCTTCGTGCTGATCCGGGTGTTCCTGATCCTGCTCCTGGTCGCAGCCAATGCGTTCTTTGCTGCGGCCGAGTTTGCCCTGGTCAGCATTCGCGAAACCCGCATCCAGCAGCTCATCGAAGCCCGGCGCATCGGTGCCCGTATTGTCCAAAAGCTGCATCGGAACCTAGACGAGGTAGTAAACGGCGTTCAGCTGGGAATCACAGTAGTAAGCCTCACTCTGGGCTGGGTCGGCGAACCGTTACTGGCCCGCATTGTCGAGGGTATCCTTGGACCGGCTAGCCACGGCGCCGTCTATGCTCACGGGATTGCCATTGCTATAGCCTTCATCCTCATCACCTGCCTGCACGTAATCCTCGGCGAATTGGTCCCAAAGTCTCTGGCGCTGCAGCGCGGCGAGCAGGTCGCCCTGGCGGTTGCTGCACCAATGGAATTCTGGCTCACCCTGACCCGGCCTTTTATTTTCGCGATGAGCGCCGCGGCCGGGTCAGTGCTGCGAATATTTGGATCGCGCAAGGTTCGGCAAGGCCCGATACATTCTCCCGACGAACTTAAGCTCATCGTTACCGCCAGCCGTCAGTTTGGACAAATTCCGCAGTTCCAGGAAGAAATGATCCATCACGCGTTGGAACTGGAAAGCATCACGGTTCGCGAGGTGATGGTGCCACGGCCAGACATTTTCTCGCTTCCCGGCGACCTCTCGCTTGACGAGGCCTTGGCCCGCGTGGTCGAAGAGCAGCATTCCCGTATTCCTGTCTACGATCCGCAGCGCGGGCCAGAACACATCATCGGAGTTCTCTATTCCAAGGACCTGATGCGATGGGCTCGTCTCCGTCTAACCCAACCCATGGCGGCGCGATCTTCGGCAACGCGCGTTGCCCAGATCATGCACGATGTCTTGGTAGTGCCAGAAACCAAGGTACTCACGGAACTGCTCGAAGAATTCAAAGATCGCAAAAGGCACCTGGCGGTTGTGGTCGACGAATTCGGTTCGACCGCAGGGGTGATCACCGTCGAGGACATTCTGGAACAACTGGTTGGTGAGATTGAAGACGAGTTCGACGCTGCTCCACCCGAGCAGCCGGTGCTCGAAGGCAAGATCGCGCTAGTCCTCGAGGGGTCATTCGGCATTCGCGATTTGGAATCGCAATATCAGCTATCCCTGCCGCGTGACGGCAATTTTGAAACTTTGGCTGGCTTCGTTCTGGCTCGGCTGCAGAGAATTCCCCGCGTCGGCGATTCTTTTGAATACGACGGACACCGCTTCACCGTCGAAGAAATGGAAGGGCACCGCATCGCCAGAGTGCAAATTGAGAAGCTGCAATCGACCGCAGTGGGTAAAGCGGGGGACTAAACCCGGCCTCGGCCTAAGAGCACCCCGTTGCTCCGGGGTTTTCTACTTACCATTGGCAGCTTTGGCTTGAGTTGTGGGCGCTGTTGTCGGTGTAGACGCGCTAGTCTTTTTCTCCCGTGCTGCCTCTTTCTCTTTGCGCATCTGCTCGGCCTCGGTGTCGGTTACGTAACGGAACTGCTGCACCCGGCCGGGGAAAATTTCTGAGGTGAAAACGCGGTTTTGCCTATCGATCGTGATTCCCACCAGTCCCTGAAACATGCCGGGAAGCAACCCGTGTCCGCCGAAGCTTATGAGTAGCTGCGTCTCCTGATTGAAAACTTGCACGCGGTCCTGCATCCCATCGACTACCCAAATGTGATTGTCGCTGTCGATTGCAACGCCTTTCGGCCGCGCGAAATAGCCTGGCCCGTCGCCCGCTTTGCCAAAAGTGCTGATGAACTTGCCGTCGCCGTCGAAGATCTCGATGCGGTTGTTCAGAGTGTCCGCGACATACAGATTGCCTTCGGCGTCCACGGCCAGCCCTCCTGGCCGGGCAAAATCGCCAGGGGTCGTGAGTGCGTGTTTCTGTCCGCCAGTGCCCATCCTACGCTTCAGCTTTAGAGAGTCAGCGTCATAAACCAGAACCTGGTCCTGATTGACATCAGCCACGTAGAGAAGCCGGTTCTCAGTGTCGATTGCCATCCCGCCCGGTTCAACCAACCCGTCCGTGATTACATCTACCGCCTGATGTTTGGAATTGAAGACCAGAATATGGTTCAACCCGGGATCGGAGACGAAAAGGCGATCGTCATCGTCCATGGCTAATCCGATGATGCGAACGAAGTGACCGTGGGTCTTGTTTTTGATGAGTTCGACTTCGCGAGTCTCAGTGTTGAAGATGAAAATCGCGCCCACCTTCTGATCGGCGACGTAGAGATTGCCCTTGGAATCCAGAGCCATACCGTATGGCTCGCCGAGCTGGAACAGCATTTTCTGTTCCGTGGCTGGCTGTGTGCCTGCGAGGCGATCCATCCAGGAATCTTTTTTGGTCTTAGGCTTGTCTACTTGAGAAAGCTTTTCGGCCGCATAGAATGCCTGGTACCGGATGCGAGCGACTGCTGGAGGGTTCGGCCATACGATATTGGAATAGTCAATGACGGGCGGAGCCTTAGCCGGTTGGTCGTCCTTCTTTTTCTTTCCAAACATGGGCGACGCGATTCCGAAACTCAAAAGAAGAAGTAATGCCAGAAATTTCTGATTAGTGCGAGTTAGATTTATAAACATCTTAATTACCCTCCCGCCGCGAGCTACCTCGTTTTCAAGTCCTTGTGGCATGTCTGGCAGAACGCCATATTATTCGCCTGATCTTTCGCCAGCAGGTCGGGTTGAGCCGACGAGTGTGGCTGATGGCACGTAAGGCAATTCATTGGAGTTTTTACTTTCCCGGGAGTCGCTGGATCCAATAGGTCAGCAACCGGGTGTCCGTCCACGGGATGCCCCATTCCGAATTTCAGTGGCAGAACGACCACTTTGTTCTTGGTGAAATAATCTTCGGGAAGTTTCACGCTGCCGTTGAAGATGGTCGTCAAGTGCTCGGCTTCCAGTTTCTTCGGTTGCCGATCTGGACCGTGGCACTCCAGGCAAACGGCGTTGGTTGTAGCAGCGCGGAGCAAGTGATCGTTGTCGCCACCGTGCGGCTGGTGACAAGTTGCGCAACCTTGGGCGAAGGCTGGTTGATGGTGATAAGGCTTCTTCGCCAGCTCGGCAATATCGTTATGGCAGTCGAGGCAGATATCAACCGAGTTTGTTTTTGGCAAGCCCGGTTGATTGCTGGCGTGCGGGCTGTGACAATCAGTGCAATCGCCCGCCGCACCGGGATGCTGCACCTTCGCGGTTTCGATCAGCTTGGCTTTATCGTCGTGGCAGGTTACGCACAGAGCCTTGGCATCCGCCTGCGTCAGGACCACTTTTCCGTCCTTAGACGGCGCATGGCAAACCTCGCACTGTTTGTCGGCAAAGGGTGGATGGGTGAATTTCGCCATCAACTTGGGAGCCGCCGACTGGTGCGGATCGTGGCAGCTCACGCAATTGGCAGTTTCAAACGGCTGGTTCTGGTGAGCCTTCTGCAAGTCCGCGCCTTTTACGTCATGGCATCCGATACAAAGTTCGGGAACAGCTTTGGCAAGATGGAAGTCAAACTCAGTCTTGCCGATCTCTCCGGTTTTGTGGGTAACGTGACAACTGTCGCAGCCCATATCGAGCGCCGCGTGCCGGCTGCCTTTCTCGGGTACGTTCAGACCCGTTTTATGGCAGCCTAAGCAAAGATTTTCTTTCGCGTCACCGGAAGTGGCCTTCAGCAGTTGGTCCTTATTTTCTGAAGAATGCGGATCGTGGCACTTTACGCAATCTCGCACCGCCGGAGGATGCACTGTACCTTTTATCTCGGTGGCGTTCTTGTCGGCGTGGCAGGTCAGGCAAAGAGCGGCAGGAGTTGTCGTGATCAGTTTTATCCGAGTGACATCTTTATTGGTGCGGATCTCGTGACAACTGGTGCATCCCATGGCGATCGCTGAATGGACCGCTTTGCCCTTGGTTTTGTCTTCGTGACAGGCGATGCAGGTGGAAGAATCAGCCTTGGGATCGAGTGGAACCGGATGCTTCGCTGCCGAAGCCTGCCCGGCAAACATGAGTACGACCACGAAACACCTCAGTGCGCCTAGCTTGGAAGTTGTCTGTGCACTCGAGTTGGATTCAGACTTCTTCACTTCCGCCTCCCCGGTGAAGTGTGCACTCTTCTCGCCTTAGTACGCGGGTTGCAGATTTTCGAATCCTGGCGTTGTAACGGATTGCAATAAAATTAGTTAGAGATTGAATGTCACTGTACCGGAAATTGCCGTTGTTGAAAACTTCATCACAATGGGGCTTCTCCCACAGTGGCATGGTCTAAATGACGCAAGTAACCAAATGCTCCGTTGCTGGAGCGCTGGGACGATAACTTGAAAGTTTGCCACGTTCTCGATCCACAAATGTCGGTACAGGCAGGCGGTGCCGCCTCGGTGACTGTACCCACGTATCCCTGTGATTTGAGTCACATGGAACGGGTCCATTCGAACGGGTTCCAGCTGTACTGGAGTCCGGCGGAAAAACCAAATCTCCCATCGGTCCGCCAATCTGCCTGCGGCAAATTTCAGCAGAAGTCCAATCCGTTGTGTGATATGGCTCAAACCCGGCATTCTCAGTTTTTCAGCCGAGCTGATTATGATGCGAAATTTCAGCAACTTCGGCTGATTTCGGTATTGGCGCGATACGTGCTTTGTTGTGAGCGGGGAAGGGGAACAACATGCCCACAACCGTGCACTCATCGAGTTGGAAAACGGTCCGGAAGATCTGGCAAACTCTCGGTGCCATCAAAACCGGCGTCATACTCCTGATTCTTGTGGTGATCCTCTCGGCGGCTGGAACGATAATTTTGCAGCGCCCTGCGACCGAAGCCGACGAAATGCAGCGAGCCTATTCGCCCCAAGTGCTTCGGCTGTTAGATGGCATTGGGCTGACTGATGTTTTTCACGCATGGTGGTTCGTACTGCTACTGAGCCTGGTGAGCTTGAGCATCATTGCCGCGTCGGTGCAGCGCTTTCCGAATGCATGGAGATTTTTCTCGCGTCCTTATAAAAGCACGGATGAGACATTCCGCAACGCACTGCCCAACCACGTATTGATTCCTATTAGAGACGAAGTCACAGCGCTGAGTGCCGCAGAACGCGCATTTAAGAAAGCAGGCTTTAAGCCCGAGCACATTGTTCGCGAGAGCAGCTTTTCTCTCTTTGGCGAGCGCAACCGGTTTTCCGAAATGGCGGTTTATATAGTCCACGCGAGTTTGCTTCTGATCTTTCTCGGCGGCATCGTCGACGCGCTGTACGGATGGCGGGCGTTCGTTACTTTAAACCGCGGGCAACAATCCAGCCAGGTGCAGACGCAGAATGGCAGCAAACTCGATCTGGGTTTTGCGGTCAGGTGTGACGGCGCTGGTCAGGAAAACTATGCTGACGGTACGCCCAAACGCTGGTGGTCCGACCTGGTCGTCTTGGACGATGGTCAGCCCGTCCTGCGCAAGCAGATCGTGGTCAACGACCCGCTGGTTTATCGCGGCATTCGCTTTTACCAGGCGAGCTACGGCAATACCGGCAAACTCGACAAACTGGTTTTGAACGCAACTCCGCGCGACGGTAACGCACCTCATGACCTCACCATCGCCCCCGACCAGACTGTTTCGCTCGATCCTGACACTACAGTCCGTCTTGCGGAATTTATTCCCGACTATGTCGTTCGAGACGGTCAGATTTACAATCGCTCCGCCGATGTAGAAAACCCGGCCGCCCATCTGGTTGTGGAATCCAAGAAATCTGGTCAATCGGTCAACTTCTGGCTTCCCGCAATCCCGGGTTTTGAGCAGAACGCCTCTTCCCCCTACACCTTCGAAGGAAAAGATTTGCAAATGGCGTACTTCACCGGCCTCGAAGTTTCGCATGAACCTGGGCAGTGGTCGGTTTGGGCGGGCGTTCTTCTCATGGGACTTGGCTTGGCCGTGGTTTTCTATTTGGTCCACGTGAGAGTGTGGGCAGCGCCGGTCCGCGATGCCCGGGGACAGTTGATGCTGTGGATTGGCGGCACTGCGAACAAGAACAAAGACGCGTTTCAATTGCGATTTCGCAGCGTGGTCGAAGAACTACAAGCAGAATTGAAGGTTTCAACGAAGGCAGGCGATGCAACGCCTGTTGCTTCATTCGCCGGGAAATAAGTCCGGCTGGGAGGACGCGAATATGGCACGAGTGGCAAGAGCCGAACAGCAACCCGCAGCTACAGGCACGACCTTGGTCGTGATGGTCGGTCTGGGAGTCGCTTTTCTGCTGTTCATGGCATTTCTCAACGTGGTCAAGGGCGGCAACCTGCTCAACGATTCCAACCTGCTTTACGCAGCGCTGATTTTCTATTCCGGCGCGGGAACGCTTTATCTGGGTTTCGGAGTTACAGGCATTCCTTCATACGTTCGGTTCGCATCGCTCGCGACCTGGGCGGGCCTGATCGCGAATACCGGCGCGGTTGCCCATCGCTGGTATGAAGCCGGACATCCCCCGTTCGCGAGCATCTACGAAATGCTACTCAGCTTCGTCTGGACGCTGGCTGCACTGACATTGATTGCCGAGAAAAAGTTCGGAGTCAAAGTTATTGGAACCGTAACCATGCCGGTGGCGATTGTCGGAGTTGTGCTGATGCAGTTGCTGAGAACCGAAGTACACCCCCTCGTACCGGCGCTGCAATCTACCTGGCTGCACGTTCATGTCACCTTGGCGATGCTCGCCTACGCAGCTTGCGCTCTCAGCTTCGCGCTGGCCACCATGTTTCTGATCCAGGACAAAATGAAGACGGAAACCTTCCTCGCCGCAACCAGTCTGTTTGGCATTGGCACTTACCTCGGCGTTCTCACTCGTTTCGAGAAGTGGGGTGGTCTCAGTGTCATAGCGTGGGATCCGGAACGAAAAAGTGAAGTATTTCTGGCCAAGGGAGTGCGCCTTTTCATCGTGATTCCTGATCTTGGCTGGCTGATGCTACTGGTGCTGGCCGCCGTTGCTGCTCCACTGGTTCTCTATCTTGCGTGGCGCAAGACTGGCAAAGAAAACCTTATCGATATTGCCAACCGCGCGGTATTTGTCAGCATACTTTTGCAAGTTCTGGCGCTGGTTTTCTTCCTGCTGCGGGCACGTGATGGCCGCTACGGTTCACTCGACGCGGATGGCTTGTTCAGCACGAGCCTTGCTGCCAGTCCATTCATTCTTTCGGGTCTGGTTGGCGGAATCTTCGTTTCACTTCTCTATTTGCTGCTACTGTGGCGGCGCCCGGATCTAGAGCGCATGTTACCAAGTGCTGAGGAACTGGACCGCATCACCTACAAGACCATCGCCATTGCATTTCCCTTACTCACCCTGATGATTGCCGCCGGCGCCTACTGGGCCAATCGCACCTGGGGCTCTTACTGGAGCTGGGATCCAAAGGAAACCTGGGCCGCAATTACCTGGCTGGTTTATGCCGGATACCTGCACATGCGTGTCACTCGCGGATGGCGTGGCCGGCGCGCCGCTTACTTCGCCATCCTCGGATTTGCGGTTGTGATGTTCACTTTCTTTGGGGTGACTTATTTGCTGCCGGGGTTGCATGCGTATGCTTAATCAACATCAGTCGACGACCGGGCGCCTGGGAACCGGGCTGCAAGCCAGCGTGGTTGTTCGCCCTCCCCCATGTCTGCCGGGAGACAGCGGTCCCGCGATTCCCCTGGTCCCTGGTCAAGCGGAGGACTTCAAATTGAGTTCTGTCCGGATTAATTGGCAGCTTAAGGCAATTTTGCCCGTGGGATTTGTCCTCCTGGCGGGCCTGCTGCTATTCATCCTCGCGACTGTATCGCTACGCGATCCAGAACGTCATGCGGTGTTGATCGTCGCGGGTGCGGGAGCCGTCGCAATTTGCTCGATCTTAATCATTGTGCTGGCTTACGTTATTCAACGGCCCATGGTCGAGTTGCAAGAGAAAATAGCGCAGGTCAGCGAAGGCAACTTGAACGTCGCCGTGAGCTTTGCTCAACGCAATGACGAAATCGGAGACCTTGGCCGCAACTTCAATCACATGATGCAGCAACTGCGGGAAAGCCGCGAAGAGATCGAACGCCTGCATCGCACGCAAATGTCCCGCGCCGAACACCTGGCCACGCTTGGAGAGTTAGCTACAGGCTTGGCCCACGAGATTCGCAATCCATTGGCTGGAATCGCAGGCGTCATCGAAATTGTCGGACGTGATCTTCCCGCCACCAGCCCGGCCCGCGCGGTGGTAAAAGATGTTCGCCTCGAAATCGCGCGAATCAGCCGCACCCTGACCGATCTTCTGGAAACCGCCCGCCCCCGGCGCCCGGAAGTGCGTCGAAGCAATCTAAACACGACAGTCGAACACGCAGTAATGCTGACTCGCCAGCAGGTGCTCTCAAGACCAATCAAGATCGAATTGCAGAAGGCGCCCGATCTGCCGGAAGTTGAACATGACAGCGATCAAGTCCACCAGGTTCTTCTGAATTTACTTTTGAATGCCGTTCAAGCCATGGATAGTCCGGGCACAGTGCACGTAGAAATTGGTTCGAGAGAAGGTTTCGCCAGCGTGGCTGTCAGCGACACCGGGCGGGGCATCTCTGCCCAGAATCTGCCGAACATTTTCCGGCCTTTTTACACCACGAAAGGAGATGGTACAGGTCTCGGTCTATCGCTCGCCCGCCGCATCGTGGAAGATCATCATGGTCGCATCGAAGTCACTAGCGTACTGGGCAAGGGAAGCAAGTTCGAGGTGTTGCTGCCCTTTAATGCACCGGTTTCGTCTATCCCTGCTTAGATTTTCTGTCCATCATCTTGCCACAAGTCATTGCGAAGCTATTCACCGGTCGGCGAAGCATCCCGCTTGAACCACTCCTTCCCAACAATCAAATCCTGCAGAGACCGTCCCGCGAATTGTGCTAGCCTCTCATGGTTCATCAGGTCAAGCTCCAGCAGGTTTCAAGTTTTGCGAGGGAAGGAAACACCTATGACCGCGGCGAAGAAGGTTACACCGGTGGCGCTCACAGACGCAGAAAAGCAACTCAAGACCTTCATCGATAAGTTTGAGCCTAAGAACCAGATCCTGATTCGATCATTACGCAAAGCATTGCGCAAGCGGTTGCCCACGGCGAACGAACTGGTGTACGACAACTACAATTTCTTCGTGATCGGTTACGCTTCCACTGAACGCCCCACCGACGCCATTCTTTCGATCGCTGCTGGAGCGAATGGAGTGGGGATGTGCTTCATCCGCGGCGCCAGTCTTCCCGATCCAAAAAAAATATTGCTCGGCTCGGGAAAACAGACTCGTTTCATTCGTATTGAGTCGGCGAAGGTGCTCGCGATTACGGAAGTCGAGGCATTGATTGCGGCTGCCACTGCTCAGTCCAAGACGCCATTGCCGGCGACGGGAAAGAGAAAACTGATTATCCGCTCAGTTTCGGCGAAGCAGAGGCCACGCCGCAGACCACCAAAATAAAGCTCTCTCGTTGGCTGTGAACGATGCTGGTTAATTAACGGCACGTGTTGCTCTGACGTGAACGTAGGCAAGCTTTTTCCATTTCGTAGTAAATTAAACACGGTGCCTGCGGAAAAAATCATGATCGTGGACGACGAGCGCCTGGTGCGCTGGTCGCTGCGCCAGAAGTGTGAGGAATGGGGATACCACGTAATCGAGGCCGAAGCCGGCGTACCCGCTCTCAAACTGGCACAGCATGAAACCCCGGATCTAGTGCTGCTCGACGTGCGAATGCCGGACCTTACCGGCATTGAAGTGTTAGATCAGCTCAAGAAAAGCGGCGATGCTCGCGCCGTGATCATGATCACCGCCGATCCCCAACTGGACGATGTAAAGGCCGCGCTCAAGCTCGGTGCTTATGACTTCGTCGGCAAGCCAGTCGATTTCGATGAGTTACACATCACCATCAAGAATGCCCTCGAGGCCACTAGCTTGCGCACTGAGGTGCAGACCCTGCGCAGCGAGGTGCGTGGCGGCGCTGGTTATCAGAGCGTGGTCAGCGTCTCTCCGAAGATGACCGAGCTGATGAATTTCGTTCGCAAAGTTGCGTCCAGCGAGGCAACGACGATTCTGATTCAAGGGGAAAGCGGCACGGGCAAGGACCTCATCGCCAAAGCGATTCACTATGAAAGCTCGCGTCAGCAAAAGCCATTCGTCGCCATAAACTGCTCGGCCATCCCCGAGACGCTGATGGAGGCGGAACTCTTCGGCCATGAAAAGGGCGCATTCACCGATGCCAAGCAGATGAAGAAGGGCCTTTTTGAGGCGGCAGACGGCGGTACCCTGTTTCTCGACGAAATCGGCGAGCTCTCTCCGCTTCTGCAAGCGAAGTTATTGCGTGTGCTGGAAGATCAGGTAATCCGGCGTGTTGGGGGCATTCGCGATATGCAGGTGGACGTGCGCGTTATCGCTGCCTCTAATCGCGATCTGGAAAAGGCGGTACGCGAGGGTCAGTTTCGCCAGGATCTTTATTATCGTTTAGCGATTATTGCGATCTTCATTCCACCACTGCGCGACCGTAAAGAAGATATTTTGCCGCTGGTCGACTTTTTTATCGAGCGCTACAATCGCCGATTCAAGAAGTCAATCCGTGGCGTTACCGACGAAACCCGCCGTCTGATTTTCAGCCACAACTGGCCGGGCAATGTCCGCGAACTAAAGAACACCATCGAGCGTGGCATGATTCTCGAAGACGAGCCTTTTCTGCGACCCGTGTATCTGCCGTTCTCAGTGGGCGAATCCGGCGGGCGCACCGTATTCGAGCGAACGTCGCCATCCGACGGCGGGCAATCGTTGCCAAATGGCCGCACTTTGCCGCGGCTCTATATCCCTGAAGGCGGGACTTCGCTCGAAGAAGTAGAACACGCCATGGTCGAACTAGCCATGCGCCAAGCCAACGGCAATCAGACTCACGCCGCCAAATTGCTGGACATTAGCCGCGACGCGCTGCGCTACAAGCTGAAGAAATTCGGCCTGATCCGCGGTGACGAAGAAGCTTCCCAGACTACAGTCAACGAAGAACAATAATCCTACGCGTCGCTAAAATTGCAAATTGAACATTGATTTCGGGCCGAAATGACTTGTGGCTGCATCCAACCATAAGGGTGATCTAGGAGGCCGCGACTGCGTCGGAACACCGTTTGGCAAGCTTTGAAAATAATAAGCGCTATTTTTTTCGCGCTCTCTGCTGCGGTGTCGGCTTTCCCCGCGGATTCGCGCCAACTCGCTGATACGCCAGACAGTACCACCGACTTAGATCAACTTCTGCGGCAACGGCATTACCTGGAGCTTGAGAGCGCTCTAACGTCGAAGTCGACCCTCAGCCCAACGGATCGTAATTTTTTCGAAGGGGTGATTGCAAACCGCCGTAACCGGGTGGCTGAATCCATTCGAAAGCTGGAACCGTTGTTGGCATCGTTATCCGTCACTAACAAAGAGAGAGCAATAATCGCGCTGAGCACCCTAGCCGATGATTATGAGAAAGCCTTCCGATACTCGAACGCTGCCGATGCTTACGCGCAGTTGGAAACCCGCTTCGGGTTGTCTATGACCGAAAACGAGCGGCGCAAAGCACGCACCGAAGCGGCCCGCTGGAATCTGCTGAGACGAGCGCCACCGCAGTCAGTTGAAGTGGCGCGACCCTTCACCGTTCCGATCACGAAAGACCGGGTTGGGCTTCCTGAAGTCGCCGTAGATTTCGGCCGCGTTCGCGAATCTCTGATTCTTGACACCGGAGCAAATCTTTCAGCAATAAGCCTTAGTCTGGCGCAGCGGCTTGGTCTTAAGATTTCCGGTTCTGTGGCCACAGCAAGGGGAATCGCCGGGCCAAGGATGACAGTTCATACTGCGGTGATTCCCGAGCTAAGACTCGGCGACGCAAGGCTGAAGAACGTTGCCGTTATTGTGATCGACGACAAAAACTTGATGATTTCCGGCATGCACTATCGCATTCCCGGAAGCATAGGCTTCCCGGTTTTATCGGCGTTGGGCCAGATTACATTCTTCGCCGATGGACGTTTGGGTGTGAACCCACGACCAGCGCCGGTGAGCCCAAGCGGAGAAAATCTGTTCCTGCAGAGGTTGACGCTCATCGTGCCCGCTGCAATCGGAGGACCGCAACGGCTGTTTGTGATCGATACCGGATCGCAAGGATCGTTTTTCACCTCGCAATACTATTTCGAGCACAAGAATGATTTTGCATCGCAGGCGATCGGGGAACTGGACTTAGCAGGTGCCGGCGGAGTCCGGACGTATGCAGCTTACGTCACAGACAAGCTGAACATAAAAATGGGCGGAGCCTGCGTTCAAGCAAATGAGATTCCCGTGATCACAGAAACGCGGGGAGTTCCAGACGACAAATTCTACGGAAACATCGGTCAGCGTATTCTCGGCCAATTTAAGAGTTATACTCTCGATTTTCAGAACATGAGCTTCAGCGCGGAAGGAAACAGCTGTCCACCGGCGGAGGCGCAAAGTTTAGTCCACCCGTAACAGCATTCCGCTGCCAGCCCTTACATTCACGTCACCCTTGTCCGACACCAACTCGATTTCGCCGACTGGATTAGTGCGTCCGGCGTGGGCGATCTCCAAATTCGGTGTATCGTAAACTCCGCAGGCATCGGAGGAAAAAACCCACGCTGCCTGCAAACGATCCTTGCCTTCGATGTCACCTCGACATTCGCTGCCCGGTTTGGCGGAGACGTGAACGAGCACTCCATTGCTCGTCGATTTGCCGACAGGCATTAATCCATTTGCAACCAGATTCCCGCCGCGATAGACGACTTCGCCTCCAATCTGATCGGTTGTCCACGCATTCGCTGACGTCCCACGATCAGGACCAGTCTCGGGAAGTTGTGCCTCCTCCACGGCCATCATTGAAGCCAACGCTCGTAAATTGGTGATAATCGGGATGCGCTGCTTCCTGGTAACCAGGGTGTCAAAGCGGAAAGACACTTGGGCACCGCTTGTCGCATCAGCTGATTTGACGGTTGTTATATGGCCGATTACTTTAGATCCGACGGGAATGGTTCGATGAGGCAGAGGCACATCCTGCATTACTCGTGCGGTGATAACTTCACCAACTTTAGCTTTTCTCGAATTAACGGAAGAGTTCAAGGCAACTGGGAGGATCGTGCCGGGAGGGATCGTGATCTGAGCGAACAAACGCGCTGAGAACACGATCAGAGAAATCCATACTATTCGTTTCATACACCACCGCCACTACCTTCGATTTTAGTCCCACCCGCATTCCACATCCAGTGCGCGATTTCATCAATTTTCAATTGACATTTGCATATTCGCCAATTCAACTGTCTGCGTGTTCTTCAAGGAACTAATCTCGCAAAGCTGGCAGGCGCTGATGCGTAACCGGCTGCGCTCGGTGCTCACCATGCTGGGCATCATGTGGGGATTGGTTTCCGTGGTGATTTTACTGGCTTATGGGCAGGGATTGGGCGGCAGCGTTCTGCACGCCTTCATGAACATGGGCGACAACGTGATCGTGGTCATGCCTGGACAAACCAGTATGCAGGCGGGTGGACAGCGAGCGGGCAAAAAAGTGTCGTTTGAATTCGAGGACGTGCAGGCGGTGCGCGAGGAAGTGCCGATCGTTCGTGCGGTAAGCGCCGAAGTGAATCGAAATCTCCCTTTCAAATATGGTACCCGCGTGGTCTCGCTGAAGGTGCGCGGAGTGGAACTGCCATACGGGCAGATGCGCAAGCTTGATGTTGAAGACGGCCGCTACTTCATTGATCGCGACTTTGCGGATCATAGCCGGGTGGTAATCCTCGGCCATATCGCCAACCAAAGAGTTTTTCAGGGCGCACCTGCGGTGGGGCAGTCGGTCAGCATTAATGGTCTGGCTTTTGAAGTGATCGGAGTGTTGCGCAATAAAATTCAGGACTCGTCCTACAACGGCCCCGACAATAACGACGGATTCGTTCCCTTCGACACCTATCGCGATCTGAAAAATATTCGCAATCCCGATCTGTTCATCATTCAGCCAACCGCTCCCGAGTTGAATAAAAAAGCGCTGGCGGCGGTGCGCGAAGTCATTGCGCGGCGGCATCACTTTAATCCGAAAGATGAGAAGGCAACGCCGGTGTGGGACACCATTGAAGATAGGGCGATGATCAACGGATTCTCCTTCGGCTTGCAGGCGGTTCTTGGGTTGATCGGCGCGGTGACCTTGGGTGTCGGCGGAGTTGGCGTGATGAACATCATGTTGGTTTCGGTGACTGAGCGCACGCGAGAGATTGGTCTGCGCAAAGCTTTAGGAGCGCGAAAGGGACAGGTGCTTACGCAATTTCTGCTGGAAGCACTGGTGCTCACTTTTTCCGGAGGCCTTATCGGAGTTGGCGTCGCCATTCTGCTTACGTGGGTCATTCCGCCCATGCCGCTTTACAGCGAACTCTATAAAACCACCAATCACGAGGGAGACATTTTTCTTCACGCTTCATTTATTGTGATTGCGGTTTCTTTTACGATTCTTGCTCTGGTGGGCATTCTTTCTGGTTTTTTCCCCGCGCTGAAAGCGGCTCGGCTGGATCCGGTGGAAGCGTTGCGCTACGAGTAGAGTGATCTTGAAACTATTACCTCCGTGCCTTGACGTCGCTCTTCTCAACTTGTTACTTTCGAGTTCTCCTGGCAGAACCCTGCTTTGGGCAAGGAAAAATACTTGGCGAACCGTCCGCTTATCACTCTAACCACCGACTTCGGGCTCAACGATCATTTTGTCGGGACGATAAAAGGCGTCATTCTGGATATCGCTCCGGAAGCTGAAATAGTCGACGTATGCCACGCTGTGCAGGCATTTGACGTGCTCGACGGTGCTCTGACAATCGCCCAGGCATATTCATATTTCCCCAACGGCACGGTCCATATGGTGGTCGTCGATCCAGGCGTCGGCACGGCGCGCCGTCCCATCCTTTTATCTACGGGGCGGCACTATTTCGTCGCCCCTGACAACGGCGTGCTCTCCCTGGTCTACGCTCGTGAAGAGCGATTGCAGGTCCGCCACATCGATGCCGGCCACTATTACCGGCAGCCGGTCAGCAACACTTTTCATGCTCGGGATATTTTTTCGCCTGTCGCCGCCTATCTTGCCAAAGGTGTCGAAGTGGCGAAGTTTGGTGAAGAGATCACGGACTTTGTGCGCTTTAACGCGCCCAAACCCAAGGCGACCGATGAGAAGACTCTTCGCGGTGTCATTTTAAAAGTCGACCGCTTCGGCAACATGATTACCAATTTCACGCCGCAAGATGTTCCGGCTTTATTTCAAGCTAATCCGCCGGGGTTCAAGATTCTTGTAGGTAAGCGCGAGATCACCGAAATTCATGCCAATTATGCTGGCGGCGCGCCCAATGAGGTCTTCGGCATCCTGGGAAGCATGGGTTACCTGGAGATTGCCGCCAATCGAGCCGCAGCCGCGCAAATCATTGGATCGGGCAAGGGAAGTGAAGTGAATATCATTCTCGAAGGCGCCACGGCCGCTGTGAATGGCAATTGAGATTATGAGCTCTTAGGTTTGGGGTGAGCGTAGCGCTCCATTTCCGCTGTCCACTTTAGAAACCGCCACAAATTCTTTCTCTCTCGCCAAGTGAATTCCCAGAACTCTAACAATCCAATTTGTTGCATTTTCACGCCGCAATAAGTTTCAATGCGCCACAGCAGGTAGGGGCTTCGCCACGGCGCGAGATGATGCCCGCGGGTGGCATTCCATAGAAAGCGAAACATGTAGCGCATGCGGCTATCTTAAATGATCGGTGCTGGAAGTCTGCGCGATTTGATGGCGGAGATACAGTTAAGATAATTGGCCATGCAGAATGTGACCGCGGCAGCCGTGATCGCTTTCGTGATGGAACTTGCTCCCGCCGTGGCCTTCGGCTTCGCGGCAGAACGAATTGCACGGCGGATCCAGCGTTGGCCAGTCACTGTTCGTTTAATCGTCCCCTCTGTCTGTGCCTTACCTTACGTCTTGATTTCTGTTTCTGCGCATATTTTTCGATGGCAGTGGTTCGCTCTCTACCTTGCGCTGCCCGTAGCAATCGCATGGCTGCTTGAACAAGCGGCGGCTGCCGATCCCGAGCAGCGCGGCAATTGGCGGGACGCCATCATTCTGCTTGCCTTGGGCCTGTCCGTGGACTTGCGCTGGTTCGACGGCGCCTGGCCCAGCGGATTGCAAGCGCTGAACAAGCTGCTTCTGGTCGATGTCGGTTTGTATGGTTTTCTAGCTATTCGACAACTTAGCGGAGTAGGTTTCGATTTCCGCTTCTGCTGGAGTGACTGGAAAACTGGATTGCGCGAACTGATTTTTTTTACGCCGTTTGTCTTAACCCTGGGATTAGCGCTGGGATTCATTCATCCCCACTCCAATCGCCCACAAGTTGGCACGGCAATCGTGCGCTGGGTGCTGACATTCCTTTTCACCGCGCTGCCGGAGGAACTGTTCTTTCGCGGGTGGGTGCAAAATCTGCTGGAACGCCGCATGGGACGTCGCATGGCTCTCGCTATCGCATCGGTGCTATTCGGGCTGTCGCATTTCAACAAACGCGCGGCGCATTTCAATTGGCGCTACGTTTTGCTGGCCGCCATTGCTGGCATTTTCTACGGACGCGCCTGGAGCGAACAGCGGCGCGTGGCGGCATCGACCATTACACACGCCAGCGTTGATTGGATCTGGGGGCTCTGGTTCTAAGGTCCAAAACAGTAGCTTCGGGGATTGAACCCCTTAGTGTTTTAGCGTGGGAAGACCAAAAAGTTTGGCGCTGGTGTCGTGAAAGTATTCACGGGCGATGTCCATTGCTTTCGCTTCGGTTATCTCACCTTCAGCAACCATTTGGGCTAATGCGCTTGCGCATCCTGTGCGCGCCGTGTATACAGCCAGCCAGTAAGTTTCGGGGACGGCAATTTCCCGTGAATAGGGAAATGCATCCGAGCCAAATACAATTTTTTCCGGAAACAGCTCGAACCAGTTTTTCAAAATGCGGCTGTACTCCGATGGATAGACCAAGAGAACAAATTCCGACGAGTCCAAATAAACGTTGGGCAAAGCTGCCAGCCAGATCGATTCGCGATCATACGGATAGCCTCCATGGATCATCACGAAAGTGGTGTCTTTATAGCGGATATCTTTGAGAATGTTTTCCAGGTTCATCGCCGTCCCTTGCCGCACGTAGTAGTAGGTGCCGGCGCCGACGGCGCTATGAACGTGAACTTGCAGATGCCGCGGTCCGGCCTGTCCGATCAGATAGCGGAGGATGTAATCCTGAAATACCAAGTAGTCTTCCGCCGACGGTGATCCTCCGGAAGAATACTTGCGATAGATGGCTTCAGCTCTTTCACGAGGAGGGTCTGAGATGTTAGCAAGGGATCGGAAATATGGTGCCTCAAACTTGATAGCGATCGCTCCCTCGTGTCTGTCTTGATCAAGGACATGCGTAATAAGGGCCTCGTATCCGGCTAAGTCGCCAGGAAGCTGAGAAACGCCCGATTGCGCCAAATAGCGATGCAGAACCTTTTCCTGAATAGGAAAATAAACAGCTCGATCCGGATTGATTGCCAGATCATGATTGTTGAACGGGAACATGAACGGATCGACGAAAACCACCCAGCGAAAACGCGGATTGTCTTGGAGGTAGTCCATGGCGACACGATTCGCAACGCCTACCTGAATGCCAACCAGGTCCAGAATCTTAGAAAAATAATCCTTGCCCCATTGTTTGCGCAGTTCGTCATCTCTTTTATTAAGCCAGGCCGCGTGTTCGGGAGAGAAGTCGGAATAGGGATAGCCAAACAATTCCTTGGCCGCCTCGACCCACTCGGGATTGGTGGCACGAGTGCGTAGTGGGTCCAGGTCGGTCACGGTGACGGCCATGGCATCCACATCGCTGTCATCCCAATATCCCGGGTGGGCGTGCATATCGATGATCGGAATTTTCTCGATCTGCGGCAGCAGCCGCTGGTAAATTTCTGAGAGATCCTGATTAGGAAAAGGCCGTGACTGTGCCCAGCTGCTGACGGAGAAACTGAGTGAAAAGATCACCAAAATCGTTGCGCAAACCAATTTCGATGCCAGATTCATTAACCGTATCCTCCTGGTAATCCCGAACTGAGTGTCGCAAAAAGACGTACCTGGTCCTCTGAAGCTCTTCGCGGACCCACAATGTTTTGCGCAATCTTACAACATCCGCATGAAAACCTGTGGGTCATACGAGTGCGACGCGGAATGTTATTCTAGGGAGTCGCGTCACGACGGTTGTGACGCGGCCTTTTCGCTATTTTCCCGTGCAATATTTTTTGGTCAGGAGCTTCTGAGGATGCATATCAGATTTACTGTGCTTTTCTTGCTGTTTTCGCTATTGAGTATTTCCACTGCACAAACCACGCATAAGCATACGACTGATTCTGTGCGCCTGTCGGGCGCAGCCTTCGCAGCGATGCAGAAAATCGACCCTGAACGAATTCGGGCGCACGTGCGCTACCTGTCGCATGATTTGCTCGAGGGTCGCGGCACCGGACAGCGCGGTGGCGACGTCGCCGCGGAATACATAGGCACGCAATTCGCTCTGTATGGTTTGAAGCCCGAAGGAGATAACGGCACTTACCTGCAGAAAGTTCCCATGGTCGGGATCACACCTGCTCCAGAAACGACCTTTTCGCTGGTGTCTTCTAACAGCCCTGTGGATCTGAAACCGCTCGATCAATATGTTGCGTATGACCAGACACAACAGCGGCAATCGGATGTAAATGCGGAGATTGTGTATGTGGGTTACGGAATTGAAGCTCCCGAATATAAATGGGACGACTACAAAGGCACTGACCTGCGCGGAAAGGTGCTGTTGATGCTGGTCAACGAGCCGCCATCCGACGATGAAAATTTCTTCAAGGGGAAAGCGCTCACATATTACGGACGATGGACCTACAAGTATGAAGAGGCCGCCCGAAAAGGTGCGGTAGGTGTAATTCTCATTCACCAGACCGAGATGGCGAGTTATCCGTGGGAAGTCGTGCGCAACTCGAATTCCGGTGAGAAGTCTTATCTAAAGCTCGACGGTTCACCGAAGCTGAAGGTCGCAGCGTGGGTGCAGTTGGATGTGGCCAAACAAATGGCTGCCGGCTCCGGCATGAACATCGACAAGATGATGGCCGATGCACGCTCCCGCGATTTTCATCCCGTGACGCTGGCCCTAAAGTTGAAAGCGCACATGGTGAGCAAGATTCGTCCATTTGAATCGAACAATGTGCTGGCGATGTTGCCGGGGTCGGATCCCAAATTGAAAAGCGAAGCTGTCATGTATACGGCGCACTACGATCATCTCGGTATTCGTCCGGATATGCCTGGCGATAACATCTACAACGGCGCCGATGACAACGCGACCGGTTGCGGTATTCTGCTGGAGATTGCGCGTGTCTATTCTGAAGCCGCGGCGAAGCCACGCCGTTCTGTTTTATTCGCGTCGGTAACTGCGGAGGAGCAGGGATTGCTCGGCTCGGAGTATCTGGGCAAGCATCCGCCGGTACCCGCCAGCAAAATCAGCCTCGATTTAAACTACGACGATGTTCCGCCCCTTGGTTCGCCAGAAGAGGTAGAGGTGTCAGGCTCCGAGCGCACTACGCTCTATCCGGTAATTCAGTCGATGGCGAAAACATTCCGCCTGACGATTCGTCCCGATGCGCGGCCCGAGGCGGGACACTATTATCGTTCCGATCATTTCAGTCTGGCGCGCGTGGGCATTCCTTCGTTCTCTATCAACGAGGGCGTGAAGTACAAAGGTCACGATAGCGCGTGGGGGTTGGAACAGGCGGAGGAGTACACCTCCAAGCATTACCATCAGCCTAGCGATGAATATCATCCCAGCATGGATTTCACAGGCGACGCAGTCATGGCGAGATTTGGATTCGCTTTGGGATGGGAGGCTGCCTCGCAAAGCAAGTTGGTGGGATGGCAGAAAGGTGATGAGTTTGAGCCGGCACGAATCAAAAGCGCGGCTGCCACAGACTAAGAGCGCGTTCAACTCGCCATCGTCTTGAGATGAGGACTGAGGATTAACTTCGGTGCTGTGACACGCTGTACGTCGTCGGAAGTCAGACCCGGTGCAATCTCTTCGAGCACGAGACCCTTGGGCGTCACTTGCATAACGGCCATCTCGGTAACAATCGTGTTCACCACGCCCACTCCTGTCAGAGGCAACGTACACTTCTTCAATATTTTCGGCTGAAGATCTTTGGTCGTGTGCTCCATGGCGATAATCACGCGGCGCGCGCCCGCCACCAGATCCATCGCACCGCCCATGCCTTTCACCATTTTGCCGGGGATCATCCAGTTGGCGAGGTTGCCCTTCTCATCCACTTCCATCGCGCCCAGAACGCTCAGATCAATGTGGCCGCCGCGGATCATAGCAAACGAATCGGCGCTTGAAAAATAGGCTGTGCCCGCCATTTCGCTGACGGTTTCTTTCCCAGCATTGATGAGATCGCAATCCTCTTGTCCCTCGATTGGAAACGGGCCGATACCAAGCATGCCATTTTCGCTTTGCAGGATTACATCTATGCCCGCCGGAACGTAATTGGCGACGAGCGTAGGCATGCCGATGCCAAGATTGACGTAAAACCCGTCGCGCAGTTCCTGTGCGATTCGCTTCACTATGCGTTCGCGCTTGTCGACGTCTTTGCCAGGTTTGTTCAAGGTCGTCGGTCCTTGGCCGTTGGTCCTTGATCGTTTGGGACTGAGCCTTTTCCGTTTCGTGCGACAATGACGAACGACCTACGACGCCTTTCTTGTCGTCCGTTTCTCGATTCTCTTTTCGTAGTTTTCTCCTTGAAAAATGCGCTTCACATAGACGCTCGGCGTGTGCACTAGGTCGGCATCCAGTTCACCTACCTCGACCAAATGCTCGACCTCTGCAATCGTAACTTTGGCGGCGGCCGCCATCATCGGATTGAAGTTGCGTGCGGTCTTGCGATAAACGAGGTTGCCCCATTTATCGCCTTTCCAGGCTTTAACCAGCGCAAAGTCGGCTTTGAGCGCGTGTTCCATTACGTACACGCGGCCCTCGAATTCGCGGGTTTCTTTCTTCTCGGCGACCATCGTGCCTACACCTGTAGGCGTGAAGAAGGCGGGAATGCCAGCACCGCCTGCGCGGATGCGTTCAGAAAATGTTCCCTGCGGCACCAGGTCAAGCTCAACTTTGCCTTGCAGAACCATCTGTTCCAGCAACCTATTCTCGCCAACGTAGGTGCCTACGTGCTTGCGAATCTGTCCGGCCGCGAGCAAGAGGCCTATACCAAAGCCGTCCACTCCAGCATTGTTGCTCATGGTGGTTAAGTTCTGTACGCTTTTGCGCACCAGTGCCCGAATCAAATTTTCAGGAATACCACAGAGCCCGAAACCGCCAACCATGATTGTGGCGCCATCGGAAATATCGCGCACGGCTTCATCAGCATTGGCAACGACCTTATTCATGCGAAAGAGATTCTAAATGAGAAGTGGGTCAACTGGCCATTTGGAAGGTCGAATTGTTGAACTATTTCAGCTCAATTGTTTTTTCTTAGACGAAACAGTCTTCTTCAACCGATGCGCTCGTTCGAACTCCATTGCTAGCTCGCGAGTATCGAGGTTTTCTCGGATGTGTGCCAGGTGCTGCTCCAGTTTTGCCAGCGCGTCGCGAATATTTGTTTTGTTGGTAAGAGCAATGTCACGCCACATGGAGTAAGGACTACCTGAGATGCGTGTCATCTCCCGCAGCGCTCGGCCTCCTGCCTCGAGAAGCGGCGCATCTTCACCATATTCATCAACCAGAGCAGCGGCCAGCGCGGTAGAGATCATTTGTGGCACGTGACTGATCCAGGCGCAAAGTTGGTCATGCTCGCCAGCATCCATGCTGGCAATGCGTGCTCCAATCTTCTCCGTCCACTCCAGGAACTCTCCACTAAGGCCGTCATATATTTTCTGCCCCGGAACCGGAGTTACAAACCAGGCAGCATTCTGAAAAAGATCGGGGTCAGCAAATTCAACGCCCGACTGTTCCTTGCCGGCCATGGGGTGGCCGGCTAAAAAGCGAACTCCAGCGTTCTTGCCAAATACTACTTTCGCCCGCTGCACAACCTCGGCCTTGGTGCTTCCGACATCGGTGAGCAAAGTCTTCGGCGGCAGTGCCGGCCCCAGCCGTTCGATCAAGTCGATGATGCCGATTACGGGCGTGGCAAGAATGATGATCTGGCTGCCGCGAACTGCGTCGGAGGAGTTGGAGTGGCCGGTATCAATCGCACCTTTGATTCGCGCGCGTTCGAGCACTGGAGCGCGATCGCAGCCGATGATTCTTCCTGCGAACCGATGCTTCTTCAACGCCAACGCGAGCGATCCGCCTATCAGACCGGTACCGATAATCGTGATCTGGCGAATGGACATCGTTCGTAGAAACTAGATCAGGCAACCGTGCGGCCAACCGCCGGCGCAATCATGCGCAGTTGATCCATCAATTCGGAAAATTGATCGGGGTAGAGGGATTGTGCGCCATCAGACAATGCTTTGTCCGGGTCATTATGCACCTCGATCAATAGCACATCTGCGCCAGCGGCCACCGACGCCCGCGCCATGGGAGCAACCTTATCGCGAATTCCAATGCCGTGTGACGGATCAGACGCCATGGGCAAGTGCGAAAGTTTATGAATGACTGGAATGGCCGAAATGTCCAGCGTGTTTCGAGTGTAAGTTTCGAAAGTGCGAATGCCACGTTCACATAAAATTACGTCGTAATTCCCACCCGCCATGATGTACTCGGCGGACAGCAGTAGTTCTTCTAAAGTTGCAGCGATGCCGCGCTTCAGCAGAACCGGCTTCTTGACTTTGCCCAGTTCGCGCAGCAAATTGAAATTCTGCATATTACGTGCGCCGACTTGAAAGATGTCGACGAACGGCAGCATGACCGGTATCTGCGAAATCTCCATTACCTCGCTGATCACCAGCAAGCCAAAGCGGTCGCCGGCCTCACGCAAAAGATTGAGAGCCTCCAAACCGAGCCCTTGAAAAGAATAAGGAGAACTGCGTGGCTTAAAAGCGCCGCCGCGAAGCGCGCGCGCTCCGGCCTTAGCCACGCGCTCGGCCGTGGTGAAAAGCTGCTCGCGTGATTCCACCGAACAAGGGCCAGCCATTACCACCACCTGCTCGCCACCAACCTTAACTCCGTTGGCAAACTGGATGATCGTACCTTGCGGACGAAAACTTCGTCCCGCCAACTTGTAAGGTGCGCTGATGCGGTGAACATGCTCAACACCGGAGAGTACCTCGAGGTTGCGGATATCGAAATCGACACGTGCGCCCACAGCCGCAACCACAGTCTGGCGCGCGCCCGTGGAGCGATGCACGGAGAAGCCCATCGCAATCAGGTGTTCCACCACCTGCTGGATCTGGTCTTCACTCGCCGTTTCTTGCATTGCGACGATCATAAAAGCGGCTATTAGCTTTTAGCTCTTAGCCGTTAGCTCTAGTAGCTCCAGGCCAAGAGCTAATGGCTAAAAGCTAATAGCTGAGTTCAGTCATTTACCTCAGAATCCAATTCGGTATCACGAGCCGCATCCGTCACTGCCGCTTTGGGTGCGATCTCTTCCTGCTGAATCTGGCGCATGATGTCCATAATGCGTTCGTAAATACAGAGCAGATCACGATCTGGCAGAGGACCCGGATTAATACCTCGAACGTTGTCAAATACTGCGCGCTCGCGATCCGGCTCATAGATGGGCATGCCCGCGTCGCGTTTCAATTTGCCAATTTCGTGGGCTGCCTGCGCTCGCTCGCTGAGTAAGTCCACCAACTTGCGGTCAAGCTCGTCAATTTTCTTGCGCCACTCGGAAATATCCATAAGATGCTTTCAACTCTCAGCCATCAGCTCAGCCCCAGTTTTGCCGCGGCTCTAAATGCAGTCACACTTTGTGAGCTGAACGCTGGGGGCTGACCGCTGAAAGCTGTTTGATAAATTCTGCCACAGACGCGGCTTCTCTGCCTGGATTGCGTTCGATAATTTCGACAATCGCGCTGCCGATCACTGCCGCGTCGGCAAATTCTCCCACCGCCGCGAACTGCTCGGCAGTCGAAATGCCGAAACCTACAGCAATAGGAAGTTTAGTCAAAGCGCGCAGTCGGCTGACCAGTTTTCGCGCGTCTTCGGGCAATTGTTGGCGGGCTCCTGTCACCCCCGTCCGGGAAACCGCGTAAATAAATCCGTTCGAAGCTTCAGCGATACGCTCCAGACGCTCATCCGTGCTGGTGGGAGCCGCAAGGAAAACCGTCGCCAGTTGGTTCCGCCGCATTTCGCGAACGTAATCAGCCGATTCTTCCACCGGTAAGTCGGTTATCAGCGCACCGTCAATGCCTGCATGGCGCGCGACCTTGCAGAAGTTTTGCAATCCCATGCGAAGAACTGGGTTTAAGTAGGAAAAAATAATCAATCCGGCCGACTGCGAATGCTGGCGAACTTCCGCCGCAAGTTTCAGCACGTCGGCGAGCGACACGCTGTGTTGGAGCGCACGCTGGCTGGCGCGCTGGATTACTGGACCATCCGCCACGGGATCACTGAATGGCACACCAAGCTCGATCACTGCCGCGCCGGCCTCGATTGCGGCTAGCACAACGTCTCGCGTAGTTGCCAGATCAGGGTCACCACAGGTGACGTAAGCCACCAACGAGTGGCGGATTTGAAAAGAAAAAGGCATAGAGGGCGAATATCGAAAATTGATCTTAAGATTCCAGTTTTAGTGTCTCTCGCAATATCCCAATATCCTTATCGCCCCGCCCGGAAACATTCACGATCACAATCTCCGACTTTTTCATTCCCGGCACACGTTTGATCGCTTCCGCCACGGCGTGTGCTGACTCAAGCGCGGGAATTATGCCCTCGGTGCGAGCTAGCATTGTGCAGGCCTCCAGGGCTTCCGCGTCTGAAGCAGAAACGTACACGGCGCGGCCGGAATCATGAAGCGCCGCGTGCTCCGGACCGATTGAAGGGTAATCAAGACCTGCCGAAACTGAATGGGTGTTGGCCACTTGCCCCGCTGCGTTTTGCAGTAAATAAGAATAGGTTCCTTGCAATACTCCTGGAGATCCGCCGTGAAAGCGCACTGCATGTTCGCCCAAACCCTCGCCGCGGCCTCCGGCTTCGACTCCAATGAGTTTCACCCGTTTGTCTTTAATGAATTCAAAAAAAATGCCGATAGAGTTCGAGCCGCCGCCGACACAAGCGATAATGGTTGTGGGCAGCTTGCCTTCGGCTTTGAGTATCTGTGCCCGAGCTTCTTTCCCAATTATCTTGTGAAAATCGCGCACCATTGTCGGATACGGATGCGCCCCCAACACGCTGCCGAGAAGATAATGAGTGGTGCGAACATTGGTCACCCAATCGCGCATGGCTTCATTGATAGCGTCTTTGAGGGTGCGCGATCCCGACTCCACGCCGCGTACCTCGGCCCCAAGCAAGCGCATGCGGAATACGTTCAGCTCCTGGCGCCGCATATCCTCAGTGCCCATGTACACGATGCATTCGAAACCAAGCAGTGCGCAAACAGTCGCCGTAGCCACGCCGTGCTGGCCCGCGCCGGTTTCGGCGATGATGCGGCGCTTGCCCATGCGCTCCGCCAGCAGGCCCTGTCCGAGACAGTTGTTGATTTTGTGTGCGCCGGTGTGGAGAAGGTCCTCGCGCTTTAGATAGATTTTCGCGCCCCGTAATTTGTCAGTGAGCCTGCGTGCGAAAAACAGTGGCGTCGGGCGGCCCGCATATGTGCGCAGAAGTTCATCTAGACGGCGCTGGAATCCGCGGTCGCGCTTGGCCTTGTCGTAAGCGCGCTCCAGTTCTTCGAGGGCTGCCATCAGTGTTTCTGAAACGTAGCGTCCACCGTAAACGCCGAAGCGGCCTTTAACCGACTTGTTGCTCTTCGGAATGGTTTCGGTTGCCATCTTGCTATGTGAGCCTCTCAGCCTGACGAACCGCGGTAATAAACGAGCGAACTTTTTCTGGGTCTTTGCTGCCTGGTTTTGCCTCGACTCCGGACGAAACATCGACACCCCATGGCTCCAGTGTATGGATCAATTCAGTAACATTTGCGGGGTTCAACCCACCCGCTATGACAACTCTTATTACTTGTTTCATGCGGTGCACAGTGGGTGCCGCTTTTTGCCAGTCGAATGCCACACCGGTCCCGCCGGGCTGCTGGAGAGTGCCGGAATCGAGAAAAATCGTGCCGAAACAATCCAGAAATGTGTCTCCTGTTTCACGGGTTTGCATAATCCCTGCCTGCGCGGCGCGGGAGATGAAACGGTTTGCGAATTCTTCAGATTCGATAAACCACTTCGCGGGCATAGACGTGTAGCTTTTGAACCCGTTCGGAAGACAATTGAAGTCTGGCACGATAGCGTCGTTTTCTGAACCCAAATGCGGGGCGAATTGACATTGCGATCCTGTCAATCCCACGCTGCGCGCGAGTTCATGTAGGCTATTCGGATCGTTGCCTACGAAAACTCCAATCTTCTCGATATGCGCTGGGATTTCAGAAATGATAGTGCGAGCAGTTTCCGGCGCCACGTTACGGGGACTCTTTTCATAAAACACAAATCCAAGCGCATCCGCGCCGGCTTCGACTGCGGTCTGCGCGTCCTCGAGATTTGTGATTCCACAAATTTTTACCCAGGTCATCAGCCCACCAAATGCAAATTTCTCAAACTTATTTTCCGGCTAAGGCATGAGGCTCGCGCTGCGCCTCAGCCAGAAGCGCCTTCAGTGCTTCTCCGGGCGACTTGGCCCTCATCAACGATTCGCCGATCAAAAATGCCTGATAACCCGCGGCACGCAGGGCTGCAATATCCGTCCCGCTGCGAATTCCGCTTTCAGCTACCGGAAACGCATTCTTTGGAATCAAGTCTGCCAAACGGAAGGCGGTGTGAAGATCAACCTGGAAGGTTTGTAAATTACGGTTATTTACGCCAATCAGGGCACAGCCTGTATCTCCGGCCCGCTGTAATTCCTCTTCGTTGTGCACCTCGCACAAAACATCAAGGTTAAATTCGCTAGCACGATGTGCCAGCGTTGTTAAGTCTGTTGGCGACAGCGCAGCGACAATCAACAGGACAGCATCCGCCCCGTTGGCTCGCGCTTCCACCAACTGAAATTCATCGATAATGAAATCTTTGCGCAGGCAGGGCAGTTTCGTGCTTGCGGATGCACGTTGGAGATTTTCCAGGGATCCTTGAAAGAATTCCGTATCCGTCAAAACCGACAAAGCAGCCGCGCCTGCGTTCTCGAGTTCTGACGCTAACTTCGCGGCATCGAAGTCCGAACGGATCAGTCCACGCGAAGGCGAGGCTCGTTTTAATTCAGCAATCACCGCTGGGCGGGTTGCGCTTATCGATTGCAATCCACGCTGGAAGCCGCGCGGAATGTGGCTTGCCGCCTGCCGATCGAGCTGCGGCAAGTCCGCGGCGAGTTTGTTGTCAGCGACTCTTCTACGGGTTGCGGCCACGATTTCAGTGAGGCTGGAGGGCATGACGAATGGAAACAATTATACGGGAAGGCATCGCGCGCCCTGTCAAGGTATTGTCAAATCAAACGCTGAACTTTCAGTTGAAGAGGGCTGAAAGTAATTTCACTTTCTTGTTCGAAAGACCAGTTGCCGCACATCTGGCCAGAATTCGGTGAATGCGTTCTTGCCCATAAGTCCGGCAAAGCCCCACGCGCTGCGCAGGATTGCGGCTTGAGTTGTAGCCTCGCTGTTGACGCGCCAAGTGTTTGAAAGGAAGTTATTGCCCGGAGTCGCTACGTACCGAGCATAGGCAGGCATGAGATTACCATGGCGGTTATGCGCCACGAACGTCATATACACCACACGCCGTATGCGTTCTTTGAAGGGAGCGTCGGCGATACGGAAATAACCAAATCGAGGATCCTCCCCCCACAAAGCGCCCAGTTCCGCCTCAATGACATTGCCGGTAGAAACCCCGGTAAGCCGCATGCCATAACGGTCTCCGAAGCCTCCCCAATGAGGTCCGTACTCGTGTGGAGCGTCACGTCCAGTGCCGATGCCGGCGCTGAAAAGGCCAACCGTGAGAGTTTCGGGCCCGATCGTGTTGTCAAGAATCCAGCGCACACGCTGTCGCTGAGTAATCGGCTGGTAAGGTTCTGAAGGAAGTGTTGCAGCAGATGAAGTGTGAGGATTTTGCCCGGCAGCAAGCAGACTTCCGAGAATCAATATGCCTGCGCACTGAAAGCAAATGATTTTCACGATGAAGTTTTTGATGCCCCACCCACCAGGTCGGATGCTATTCGAACCATGACAGTATATTGGTAATTGGACTACCGCATCACAAGCAAAAGAAAAACCGTGGTGCCATCGAAGGGACTCGAACCCCCACACCCTTGCGGGTACATGGACCTGAACCATGCGCGTCTGCCAATTCCGCCACGATGGCAATAGTGATTCGGTTGCGGCCGACCCTTGCGGGCGACCCTTCAGGAGAGAACCACAGCAATTATTCTACAGGCGCATTGCTACCTGTCAAACCGCAGTCGGGCTTCCGGTTTTAGGCTGCAGGATTCTAAGTTCGTAACGCCGTCTACGAAAGGCTTGTACTCGCAATTTAATCCAGAAACCCGACGCCTGAAGCCCGCAACTTTCACCCTTCCAGTTTGGCCGTCATCGTGATATTGGCTTTCAGCACCTTTGATACGGGACAGCCGCTCTTGGCGTTCTCAGCGGCTTTTTGAAATGCGGCCTGATCGGCATTGGGCACTCGGCCAACGACGTCGAGATGTACCGCTGTGATGGCCCACCCAGAATCCAGTTTTTCCATAGTGAGCGTCGCCGTGGTCTCGATGCTCGATGCGGTCAGATTTGCCGCGCCTAGCTGCCCGGAAAGGGCCATAGAAAAGCAGCCGGCGTGCGCTGCAGCAATCAATTCTTCAGGGTTTGTGCCGGGGGTGTTCTCAAATCGCGTGCTGAAAGAATACGGTGTATTGTTCAACACACCGCTGGATGACGACACCGCGCCTTTCCCGTCTTTAAGTCCGCCCTTCCAGACCGCGCTTGCCTTGCGTTGCATTTGTTTCTCCTCAAGTTATGAAGTGTGTGACTAGCTATTGTAGATGGAAGCAAGCAAAGGTGTCAGGTCGTGAGACTTAAGCAGGCTAAATATTGACTTCAATAAAAATCGGAGCAGCTCAGATAGAAACCACAGCTAGGGCAACTCAGCTTGCAGCGATGCTCTTGCAACTGCGTCGAGCAATTGGGACAAAAGCGCGAGGCTACTCCAGGATCAGAATTGCGGCCATTAGTCTTGTTATCAGGAGTGCTCGAGGCGATCCGGGGGGATGTTGGTTCACTCATATCGATGACGCGTATCGTTTGAATCAGCTAAGCAACTTTCGTACCGCCGCCAAACCTGATTTCCTGATCGACGACAGGAGACGTGCTGTTCCACGAATCAGCAATAATGCGCCACACGCCGAGGCGATGCCATGCGCGTAAGAACTGTCCTGTCTCGCTGCGAGTCGTATTCCCCGATTGGGAAGAAACACTGTAGCGGCCTATTTCAACTGTCATGTCGCCGGAATTTTGCACGCGTGTAGTTTCAAAGCGAAGGTTCTGATATCCCGAGTCGCCATACTGTCGCAGCATGCGCTCGATCCCTTTTGTTCCCTGTGAAGACTCGCGGTGTGAAAGCATCAAGGTGCCGTCAGAAGCGAATAACGCTGCGGCCTGATCGTAATTTCCGGTGTTGAATGCAGTACAAAGATCTTGGGTCAGCCCACGAATGGTTGATTCCGAATCAAGCAGTGGATTAGCGCTGCTAAAGGGCGGGCGATACATCGAACTACCTCCTGGGGGGACAGGAAACAAATTAACGCTCTCTCATCGGCCCTCGGTTCAGAGCCAACCGGAACGTTACAATTCATTGTAGCGCAAACATCGGAGTGGAAAAACGCTGATGTCGGCTGCGTGCTAGCACTGATCCGGCTAAGGTTCGTCACAGCGGCAAAATTGTTTTCGACCAGGAATCAAGCGGTCGAAATTCATGGGATCGACTATCTTTGGTCGGTGATCTGCCGTGACCTACGAACCGGGCCATTCATTTTGATATTGTTTAGACTGAGAGCCAAGTGTCCCTCCTCTCTCCTTTTTAATAAACTAAATCTAAAGTGACATTCGATCACGTGCAGGAACTTGAAAAATCACGCCCGGGCTTGCAGCAGATTCTGAACCGACCGATTCGTGACCTCGGTCTGAAAATCGACGGTTCGCCACTGCAACCTTTGGTGGAGCAGTTGTATAACGAACTTGAAAAAAAAGGCTTGCTGAAATTTCATCCACTTTGCTATTTAAGCGATGAGTGGGGCTGCCCATCCGGCGAACCGGTGATTGGCATACCCTTTTATCTCGCCAACGCGGATCTCGGCCATCTCGAAAAACAGACGAATGACCTGGAAGATGCGCGCGAGATCATGATGTTTCTTCGACACGAAGCCGGGCACGCATTCAACTACGCTTACAAGCTTCATCGCACGCCGGAGTGGAAACAACTCTTTGGCCCGTTTCGCCGCCCCTATCACGATAACTATCGGCCCATTCCTTTCTCGCGAAACTTTGTTCGGCACCTGGCCGGGTGGTATGCGCAGAAGCATCCTGACGAAGATTTTGCTGAAACCTTCGCGGTGTGGCTGACTCCGCGTTCGGCGTGGCGCCAGCGCTACCGCGGCTGGGGTGCAATGGCAAAGTTGCGGTACATGAATCGGATCGGCAGAAAATTGGGAAACGTGGATCCGGTTCGCCGCCGTGGACAGACGGACATTACCGTCGATGAAATGGATGCCACGGTGGCTGAATTCTACCAGCGGGTCAACGGCGAAATTCCGCTCATAGACCTGGCGCTCGATACTGACTTGCGCGACATTTTCGACGCCTCCAAAAGGCGAAAGAGCGCAACGCCGGCACAGGTATTTCTGCATGCGCAAAGGAAAGCCGTAGTCGACAAAGTGGCGTACTGGACCGGGGCGCAGCGTCCGCTGATCAAGAAATTGATTGAGGTGATCGAGAAGAGAATCGAAGAACTTGGTCTGTTCGCCGACAGGGAACGGGAATCCGAACACTTGATCCAGATCACGGTTTACGTTACCGCTCTGGCCATGAATTACATGGCCCGAGGGAAATTTGTTCATCCATGATTCCAACACAACTTGAGAACGATTTGCTTAACGTCCGGAGGGCGCAATGATTAGCGCAAAACTAAAAGTCGCGGTTCTTTATGACATCTGGGAGGACGACGCTGCACCAGCCGAAGTTGTTCCCGAAGAAAAGGCCGCCCGCAAGACCAAGTCAAAACGTAAGCCACGAATCGAAAAAGAAGATCGCGAAGAAATCTTCGAGGCGCTCGAGAAGTTGGGCCACGAACCGTTTTATCAGGTACTCGATGGGCGTCCGCAGTGTCTGACAGCGCTGGCGAAGTGTGATGCGGATTTGATCTTCAATTTGACCGAGTCTTTTGCGGGCGACGATACCAAAGAAATGAATGTTGCAGCTTATATGGATCTGCTGGAAATGCGCTACACCGGCGGCGGTCCGCATGCCCATTTCCTCGCGCAGGATAAAGGCACCGCGAAAAAAATGTTCGGGTTCCACGGCATCAAGACTCCATTTTTTGCGACTTCCTATCGCGGCCGCATCGAGCACGCTCACGACATCTCGTTTCCGCTGATCGTGAAGCCAGTCTCCGAGGATGGTTCCATTGGCATCAACGCAGACGCTGTGGTCAATAGCGTGAAAGAACTGATGGAGCGGGTGGAATATATTCAAAACGAATTCGACTCCCCCGCTTTGATCGAGGAATACATCGAGGGGCGCGAAATATACGCTGCTATCCTCGGAAGTTACGACAATACCGAAACCCTCCCATTGGTTGAACTCGACCTTTCACGCTTGCCCAAAGGCACCCCCAAGATTGCCAGCTACGACGTTAAGTTCGAAAAAGATACCCAGGCACACAAGTTGACGAAATCGCACCTGGCAACGGATCTTGATCCTGAGACGGTTACCAGACTGCAAGAAACCGCGTTGGCAGCGTACCGGGCTGTCAAGTTGCGCGACTACGGCCGCATTGACATGCGTCTTACGGAGAAGGGTGAAGTCTACGTGATCGAGGCCAATCCGAACCCGTGGCTTTCGAGCAAGCAGGAATTTGCCATGGCTGCCAAAGCGTCGGGACGGTCCTACACCCAATTGATCGGTGAGATCGTGGAGATGGCAGTGCAGCGATACGCGCCGCGGACTGCTGAGACTACTGCCTGAAAAGCTACGCAGCCTTTTTCTTTTTTTGCCGCGTCACCATCTGTACCACGGGCAGGGGCAACTGTAAGATGCGAGCCGTGGTTTCCCGCTTGGAAAACGCCCTGATCGCAATGCCACTTCCGTTGGGGAACGGGTTAGACACCGCCTCAAATTCCTGACCATAAATGCGTATCCGCTTCGATTGTGCATATCCCATTTTCTGAAGCTGATCGCATACTTCGTGTACCTCGGATGATTGCGGGGTTGCGAGGAAACAATTATTAGTCACAATCATATTGTATCGGATAAACCGACGGCTTGTCTGAGACCGCAATCACAGTCGTGTGTGACGGGATAAGAGGTTTGTTTCCCTAGGCTTCAAGTTCAATTTAAAGATCAAGCTTAAGCCGATTTCAACAACTCCATCTCGACGGCAGGGGCGCCGAGCCTCTGCGTCAATTCGACAATACGATGTTTGATGTAGCCATCTTCGGTCAGGTGGGCGGCTGCAGTGTTGTCTAATTGCGATGCCACTAATCGATCCATGGGCTCACGCTTGCCGAAATCTGGATCAGTGCGATAGCAGAACTCGCAGTCGCGTCCTGTGGGTGTGTCCTTGCCCCGTGTTTCGCGATGGAAAAGATCCATGGTGACGTTTCTCTCCTCAACTGAGGGTATGAATGCGGCAACATATATATCACGAACTACGGGCTATAACGCAAGCGCGGATTTATTCGCTGTTAGTGCCTCGCTATATACACGGAAATACTCGCTTTCACTACGCCGACTCTCATGACACGCCGATCTAAAAAATGTGGCGGAATCCCCAAAACAATAATCCAGAAAGAAGCATTGCGACCGGCAGCGTGAGAACCCATGCGAGTGCCAGATTTCGCACTGTCCCCCACTGCAACCCGGAGTGATTCGCGTACATCGTTCCCGCAACACCCGAGGACAGAACGTGGGTCGTGCTTACTGGCAAGCCGAACCAATCCGCAGCCCCGATCGTAAACATTGCGGTAATCTCCGCCGCTGCGCCTTGCGCGTAGGTTAAGTGATCCTTTCCGATCTTTTCGCCGACCGTGACGACAATTCTCTTCCAGCCAACCATGGTCCCCAGCCCCAACGCCATGGCGACTGCAACCTTTACCCATCCGGGAATAAAGCGGGTGGAAGCATCGAGATGTTTTTTGTAGTTGGCAAGCACAGCGTCGTCCTCCGCCGAGACCTGCGGTTGACCGGTCTTTTTCATGAAGCGCAATGCCTCGCTCACAATGTACATATCGTTTCGGAAGTTGCGAACGCGGTCTGCCGGGACATTGCGCAGTTCTTTAAACATCGCCATCTCGTTGCCAATGTCAGTCACTAATTCCCGCAGGGCGAGCATGGTATTGGGGGTGAACTTGCGGGTGCGAACGTAATCGGTAACTTCGTCGCGTGCATCGCCTATCACCGCATCCGGCGAGACATAGTGATTAAGTACTTCCGCCGTTTGTTCTGACACCGCAATGAAATCCTGTGATTGGCGGGCGGTGACCGCATGATTCAAGGCATACGCAGTTGGAACCGTACCGACCAGGATCAGCATGATCAGTCCCATGCCTTTTTGTCCGTCATTCGATCCGTGGGCGAAGCTCACGCCCGTGCAGGTGAGAACCAGCAGAGCGCGAATCCAGAACGGAGGTGGTTCGGTGCCTTCCGGGGCTTCGTACAATTTTCGATTCTTGAGTAAGGCCTTGGAAAGAAAAAGCAGCAACGCAGCTACGGTGAAACCAACCAGCGGAGACAGCAACAGCGATTTTCCAATATTGGCGGCCTGGCTCCAGTCCACGCCGCTGGTACCGGTCTTTGGCGAGAGCAGTTGGTTGGCAATACCTACTCCGATGATCGAACCAATCATGGTGTGAGAACTGGATGCAGGCAAACCGAAATACCAGGTTCCCAGATTCCAGATGATGGCCGCCATCAGTAATGCAAACACCATGGCAAAGCCGCCTTTGCTGCCCACTTGAAGAATAAGTTCGACAGGTAGCAGAGAAACGATGGCAAACGCAACCGCACCGCTCGATGTAAGCACACCGAGAAAATTCCAGAATCCCGACCACACCACCGCGATGTGAGGTTGCAATGAATGCGTATAAATTACCGTTGCGACGGCATTGGCGGTGTCGTGGAAACCATTGACGAACTCGAAGCCCAAGGCGACCATCAAGGCCAGCGCCAAGAGCAGATAAGGCATGATCGACGTGCTGTGAAAGCCCGATAGATCGGACACCAGGTTGACGGCGGCATAGGAAATGCCTATCAACAGCACTCCTCCGAAGATTGCCATGCCCAGCTTTCCGGGCGACTTGTGCATTTTTGAATCGAGAACGGTAGTAGCCGCAGTAGCCATAGGTTCCTTCAAATTGACGGGTATTGGGCCAAGCCATCGGCCAGCAGGTCGCAACTATACGCAACAATTGTTACGGGAGTGTGAAAAGTGGCGAGGCATCTGGATAAAATCCCTGAGGCTGCTGCTCGGCGAAGAGCCTACTGCACAATATCTATTTCTTCAGATCCTTCAAAATTTCTCGCGCCGCGTTAGCACCCGAACCTCCGGTTAAGCCCGCTCCTGGATGCGTTCCTGAGCCGCACATGTACAGATTCTTAATCGGTGTGCGATAGCGCGCCCAATCCAGTAGTGGACGCATGGTGAAAAACTGGTCGAGCGCCAGTTCACCATGAAAAATGTGACCTCCGCTTAATCCGTACGTGTCTTCCAAATCCTGTGGCGTGATTATCTGGTGCGTCAGAATTAGTTCCGGAAGGTTGGGGGCATACTGCGCCAGCGTTTTGACCACAGTGTCACCTAAGGCTACGCGCTGGCTGTCCCAATCACTGCCCTTGAGTTTATAGGGCGCGTATTGCATATAAATTGACATCACGTGTTTACCCGGCGGCGCCAGGGATGGATCGGTGACTGAGGGGATCGTGATTTCGAGGTAAGGTTGCTTGGAAAAATTCCCGTACTTCGACTCGTCGAAAGCCCGCTCCAGGTAATCGATTTCAGGTCCAATATGAATCCGCCCGCTCAAAGCACTGGTATCGCTAGCTCCTTTCAACGCTGTGAATTCAGGAAGTCCGGCAAGCGCGAGGTTCACTTTGGCAACCGTGCCTGGCATGCGATAGTGCTGCAGCTTCATGACGAAATCAGGCGAGAGGTGAATTGGATCGACGAGTTTCAACAAAGTTCGCTTAGGATCAGCATTGGAGATGATTGCTTTTGCGCTGATCTCTTCGCCGGTTGAAAGAACGACACTGGTTGCAGCGTTATCCTTCACTTTAATCTCGACAACTTCCGCGCCACTGCGAATTTCTGCGCCGGCCTGCGTTGCTGCTGAAGCCATTGCCTCGGCGATCGCGCCCATTCCGCCTTGCGCAAAATACGACGAGCCCGCGGGATGAGGATCTCCCGCACCTCGAATAAGCAGTACCAGACTCGTTCCCGCCGACCATGGACCCAGAAATGTTCCAAATATGCCGCGGGCCGCAATGGTGGCACGAAGCAGTTCCGTGTCGAAATATTCAGCAACCAGATCCGCAACCGCCATGGGCCCCCAGCGGAGCAAGCGGTACATATCCTTCTTGCCCAGATTTCGGATTGACCGTCCGGTCTGCAGAATCCCCCACAGGTCGCCACGATTTGGATGGTCGATGTTCGGGGGCGCGAGGGTCAGCGCCTCGCCAATTACTTTGCCTACTTTCGCCAGCGACGTTTGCAGTTCCGGATACTTGGCCGCATCTTTTTGGGAGAACTTGCCAATCTCCTGCATCGATTGCTTAACGCTGTTGTAGAGAATCAGCGCGCGCCCGTCGGGTGACAAGGAGACTACACCAACATCTGGAGTGATCAGCCGTAGCCCATACTTATCCAACTGCATGTCGCGAACGATGTCGGGACGAAGCGGCCCAGCAGAATGGGCGAGAATAGAAGAGCGAAAGCCTGGGAAGAATTCTTCAGTTAGTGCCGCGCCGCCAGGTTGGGCGCGGCGCTCCAGAACCAGCGGTTTGTATCCGGCTTTGGCCAGATAAAAAGCGGTAACCAGCCCATTGTGGCCTCCGCCAACGATGACGGCATCGCGCGCGTCCGGCATCAGTTACGCCGCCCCCTTGAAGTCCTTGAGGATTTCGAGGGCGGCCAGTCGTCCTGGTCCACCCATAATTCCGCCGCCTGGATGTGTGGCTGACCCACACATGTACAGATTCTTGATCGGCGTGCGGAACTGCGCGTACCCTGGCACTGGACGCAGGAAGAAAAGTTGTTCGAGCGAAAGCTCCCCCTGAAAAATGTTGCCTTCCGACAACCCCCATTCGCGTTCCAGATCCAGCGGCGTGATCACCTGTTTGTGCAAAATGATGTCCTTGATGTTGGGCGCATATTCGGCGATGGTGTTGATCACGTTGTCGCCAAAGGCCTGTTTCTGATCGTCCCAATTGAGCCCCGGGCGCAGCTTGTAAGGTGCATACTGCACGAAGCAGGAAAGAATATGCTTCCCCGGCGGTGCAATCGACGGATCAGTCAGCGTAGGAATAACCATGTCGATGTACGGCCTGCGTGAGAAATTGCCGTATTTGGCATCGTCGTAAGCGCGTTCCATATATTCAACGCTGGGCGAGATTGAAATCGCGCCGCGCAGATGAGCGCCCGGCCCGGGCATGGCTTTGAAATTCGGCAGGGCATCCAACGCAAGATTCACTTTGCCGGAAGATCCACGAAACTTGTAGCGATTAATTTCTTCGAGAAAATCGTCGGGCAGATTTCCTTTTTCGATCATCTTCACGAAAGTCAGTCGTGGATCGACGCTCGAAGAAATAATGTCGGCGTAGATCTCATCCCCGCTCGCCAGAACCACACCCTTCGCTTTTCCATTTTTCACGATGATTCGCGCAATTGCAGCCTGGGTGCGGATTTCAACTCCAGCCTCGCGCGCCGCGTCCGCGATTGCGTTGGAAATCGCGCCGGTGCCGCCCCGAGCAAATCCCCAGGAGCGGAATGCACCATCGATCTCGCCCATGTAGTGATGCAGCAGCACGTATGCCGTTCCCGGCGATCGCACGCCCAGAAATGTGCCGATGATCCCGGAGGCTGACATCGTCGCCTTCAATACATCGGTCTCGAACCACTGATCCAGGAAATCGATGGCACTCATGGTCATCAACTGCACCTGGTTGTATTTGTCTTCGCTAGTCAGGCCCTGAAAGCGGCGGCCGAGGAAGAGCAATTTCATCAATTCCTTCGGATTCAGGGTGGCTGGGTCGGGCGGCACCATGCTCAGAATCGGCTTCACGAAGCGGCACATCGCCTGCATCGCTTTGCCGAACTCGTCATAGGCCTCGGCGTCTGTCTTAGAATGACGTGCGATCTCCCGATGTGTTCTTCCGTGGTCGTTCACCCGCCATAAGTGATCGCCATTCGGCATCGGAGTGAATGTGCCATCAAGCGGCAGAATTTCCAGCCCATGGCGCGGGAGGTCGAGGTCGCGAATAATCTCCGGCCGCAGCAACGAAACCACGTACGAGCAGACCGAGAATTTGAAACCAGGAAAAACTTCCTCAGTGCAGGCTGCTCCGCCAAGCACATAGCGGCGTTCGAGCACGAGAACTTTCTTGCCGGCGCGCGCGAGATAGGCGGCGTTCACCAGGCCGTTGTGTCCTCCGCCGATGACGATCACGTCGTATGCGTTAGCCATTCGCTCTTAGCTTTCGGTTCGTAGCTTTGCCGGTCGAGAAATACAGATGATGAGGATACTACTGCGCGTGGTTTCCGGGGCGCGAGAATCAGAGTCCGCTAGCCAGGACCGACCAGCTGCGAAGGAGACTCCACAACGATGGCATGATAGGACGCATATCAGGCGAAGCGCCATTCTATCGGGAAACGTAGAGTTTTGTCTGTAATGCTCTCGACTAGAACTGAATCTCGGATTCTCAGTCAGATAAGGCCTGACCGTTTCAGTGCGCGGGACGCTTCATTCCTTGCTCGTTTAACAACCGCCACAGGGAATCGGGAAACAAGGCAATCAAAGCGAGCATCAGTTTCCCCTTGACCGGGTAACGCAAACGGTGCGATGTGTCGTTTGCCGCGCGGTAAATGGCTTCGGCGACCGGCGTAGGTTCCGGGGCCTTTGCATCTTCTTTCCGCACCCATCCCATGTAGTTTTCGAACTGTGCATCATAGGCCGGATGCGATGTTAGCTTAACTGAGCGCTCGAAGAAATCGGTCTTGAAGTGAGCGGGTTCGACCAATTTCACGCGGATACCATGTAAGGACAACTCGTAACGCAGCGACTCGGAAAGGCCTTCGAGCGCAAACTTCGATGCGCTGTAGCTGGACATGAACGGCGTCGCCACTCGTCCCGCGAGCGACGAGACATTCACGATCACCCCGGAACGACGCGCTCGCATCACGGGCAAAACCTGACAAATGACGGAAACTGTTCCCAACAGGTTGGTCCGGATTTGCGCTTCGAATTCGGCAGCGGTCGCACCTTCGAGCGGGCCAAACAGCCCGTATCCCGCATTGTTGACAAGTACGTCGATCGTGCCAAACCGATCGACGGTGGATGCAACCGCGGATGCAATACTCGCTTCGTCCGTGACGTCCAATCTCAGTGTCGCTACGTTATCGAGAGAAATTTCCTCGGGGCGGCGTGCCGTGGCGGCAACGCTCCACCCGCGGGCTGCGAATAATTCTGCCGTTAATCGTCCGATACCGGAGGAACAACCCGTGATTAGAACGACTTTTGCCATGGCTTACTGTACATCGGCTCGCGCCCCAGTCCACCTGAATTTAAAAATCAGTACCGCACGATTTGCCGCCTGAAAAATACCCAAATATAATCCGGTTCGAGCGATTTTTCTTCGAGGCCATTCCTTGCCCATTGGAACTGCATTTCACGAGCGTACCTTTCCCCTGTGCCACAGCCTCAATTACCGCGAGTGGTCGGGCTATTACACGGTCAGCGTTTACGAGGTGCATCATGAGCACGAGTACAACGCCATTCGCAACGCGGCGGCGCTCATCGACATTTCGCCGTTATACAAATATCTGGTTACCGGCAAAGACGCGACCAAACTCGTTAACCGGGTGATCACGCGGGACATCCGCAAAGTTTCCGTGGGTCAGGTGATTTACTGCTGCTGGTGCGATGAGCAGGGCAAGGTCATCGACGACGGCACCATCACGCGTCTAGATGAAAATAAGTATCGCTGGACGGCCGCCGATCCCAGTCTGCGTTGGTTTCGCCAGAATGGTATCAGCATGGATGTGCAGGTCGAAGACATCTCAGAAAAAGCCGCAGCGCTGGCTTTGCAGGGCCCAACCTCGGGCAAGCTGCTGAAATCGGTGGCGGAAGCGGACATTGCCAACCTGAAATATTTCCGCGTGACTCACGGCAAGATCGCAGGCGTACCTGTGGATATTTCGCGTACCGGATACACCGGCGACCTGGGATACGAAATCTGGGTGCCGTGGAACGACGCGGTGAAAGTCTGGGACGCGGTGATGGAAACCGGCAAGCGCTTCGACGTTCACGCCGCCGGCATGCTGGCGCTGGATGTAGCTCGAGTCGAGGCTGGACTGCTGCTTATCGATGTCGACTACACCAGCAGCAAGAAAGCCCTGATCCCGTCGCAGAAGTATTCTCCTTATGAATTGGGATTTGGCAAGATGGTTCATCTCAACAAAGAAAATTTCATTGGCAAGGCGGCATTGGAGCAGGACCAGAAGCAGGGAGTCGCCAGGCAATTTGTCGGATTGGAAATTGATTGGACAGAAGTCGAAGCTCGCTACGAAACCTTCGGCCTTACCCCCGCCGCACCCACCCAGGCCTCGCGGGTCGCGGTGCCCGTGTATTGCGGCGAGAAGCAGGTAGGTAAAGCAACATCGACGACGTGGTCGCCGGTGCTGAAAAAAATGATTGCGCTGGCCAGCATCGAAACTTCACATGCCAAACCCGGCACGCGGCTGCAAATGGAAATTACCATTGAAGCCATCCGGCAGAAAGTGACCGCAAAGATCGTGAAGATGCCGTTCTTCAATCCTGCAAGGAAAACGGCGGTTCCGGTGCAGGAGTGATCGTGGAGGACGGGCGTCTCGCTCGTCCGATTCAGTTCATTTTTCCGTCTATCTCAGGCAGACAATGCCTTCTTCCCGCTCCGCTTCCAGTACAAATATCCGGGCACGCCAATCAACACGATTGCCGTTCCCCAGAAGGCTTCCATTGGACGCGTGATGATGGTGTTCAATGTCCAGGCGGCGCCAACAAATACATAAATTGCGGGCAGCCAAGGATAACCCGCGCAGCGGTAAGGGCGCGGAATGTCGGGCCGCTTCCAGCGCAGGATGAACAGCGCGATTACGGTCAGCGTGTAGGAAAGCACCATCCCGAAGATCACGTAGGTGTAGAGCTGATCGTAGCGTCCGCTGAGCGTCAAAATGGCTGCCCATGCTCCCTGTCCGATCAGGCTGAACGCCGGGGTGCGCCACTTGGGATGGATGACGGCCATGCGCTTGAAGAAAATACCGTCCTGCGCCATGGCGAGGTAAACTCGCGCGCCTGAAAGTGTGCAAGTGGCTGCGGCGCTAAAGCAGGAAATGGCGATGGTGGCGGATAGCCACACGGCAGCCCGCGGAGAGAACAAAACTGTCGCGGCCGCGTGGGCGATGGTCTCATGTTGGGCGATTTCGCCTAGCGGCATGGCATAGACGTAAGTCAGGTTCATCGCCATATAGATTGCGCCCACCACGAGGATGCCCAGCACCATTGCCAATGGCACATTGCGCCGAGGCTCTTTCACCTCGCCTGCAACCCAGGTGATGTAGACCCATCCGTCGTATGCCCAGAAAACCGCGATCAGGCCGATGCCCATGGCGGAGATAAATTCCCCCGGGCTGAGACCCATGGTCAGGCTGGCGCCATGCCCGCTGAAGTTTGCCCAATGGCCTTTGCCGATGGCGAATCCAAGAACCACGAAAGCGCCCATGGCTGCGAACTTGGTCCAGGTGGAGAGGTTTTGCATCAGCGCTCCCCAACGCAATCCCACTACATTCACATATGTGAGCACGGCGATCAGGAGAAGACCGACCAGGTGAGCACGGGTGAGCGTGATGCCGAGAGCCGAGACGACGACGTGCTCCTGCGAAATTACGGGAACGACCTGGCCCATGTACGCGGCCGAAGCCACGGCGAGTGCGGCGATCGAACCGCCATTAGCTACGCTGAACAGCATCCATCCATAGAGGAATGCCGGCAGGTCGCCGTAGGCTTCGCGCAGATAAATGTATTGGCCGCCGGAGTCGGGGAACATCGATCCCAGTTCGGCAAAAGCTACGCAGCCGAATAACGAAATTATGCCGCCCAGCACCCAGACTCCGAGGAACAGGATAGGCTGAGGCAGCGGGCCGGCGATGTCCTTAGCGGTCAGAAAAATTGATGAGCCGATGATGCCGCTGGCAAGCAGCAGAACAGAATCAAGCAGTGTAAGGCCGCGAACCAGGGTGGGCTTAGCCTCGGATTTTGTCGACAGCGGAGATGCGACTGGGATTCCCATGAATCATCCCATTCCCAATTCGTCGACTGATTCGAGCGGAGTTCCACAACGTCGACAGATTACGGCGGAACAGTCGCCGCAGGTCAGCGGGTCACGGACTTCGGCGGCACATTTCGGGCAATAGAGAAGTTCCGGTTCGGTCGGCGGCTGGGGATTTGAAGCCATGAGGAAGGCAAATGTAGCATAGTCTTTGTGTATCGTTGTGGTTAAAGCGTAGGAGCATCAACTACAAAGGACACGAAGTTACCCAAAGGAGCATAACTTTGGCTGACCATATCGCAGCTTCCGATGAGCGTCTGCAGAACGAATTCAATCGCTGGGCCGAAGAGGGTGAAGGCGAAAAGATGGAACGCCATCACCTTGACATCACGGCAAAGACCATCCGTCTTATGGATCTTCGTCCCGGCGAGCGCGTGCTTGATCTGGGATGCGGCTCGGGATGGGCGACGCGGCTCCTGGCGCGGTTGGTCAGCGAAGGGCCGGAGGGTTTTGGCCAAGTAGTGGGTGTCGATGTTTCCGATGAGATGATCCGTCAGGCACGCGCGAGCTCGAAGGATTTCGAAAATATTCTCTACGTGTGGGGATCGGCTCAGCAGATTCCGTGGGAAGAAAACTTCTTCGACAAGATGCTGTCTGTCGAATCGTTTTACTACTATCCCGATCAAGAGCGGGCGTTGGCGGAGTTGTTCCGCGTGATGGCGCCGCATGGGCGCATGTTTATTCTGATCAACCTGTACAAGGACAATCCCTACTCGCTGCAATGGGTGGACAAGCTCAAAGTGCCAGTACACGTGCGCTCAGAGGCGGAATACATTGAGTCGCTGAAGGGCTGTGGCTTTGAAAATGTCGAGGCCCGTCGGATCCCGGATGACACCCCTACACCCGATGATTATCAGACGAAGTCGTTTCATACTCTGGAGGATTTGCGCGCGTTCAAACGGATCGGCGCTTTGTTGTTGACGGCATCGAAGCCGGACGTGAGGACGCCTGCGCCGGGCCACGCGATTTATTGACGCCGAGACGTTTCTATTCGATTCCTAGTTGGGTTCTGGCTTCGGGACTTAGGCGCTCGGGGGTCCAGGGCGGAGTCCATACTACGTTCACCGTGGCGGTGCGGACGCCGGGCAACTGCTCCAGACGGGCTTTTACCTGTTCGCCGATCATGACGTGCGAAGGGCAGCCGGGCGACGTGAGCGTCAAGTCTATCGAAACATCTTGACGATCGTCGGCCGCGGATTCCAGGCGTACCGCGTAAATGAGTCCAAGATCCACGATGTTCACTGGAATCTCGGGATCGTAGCACTGTTTCAGAGCGCTTAGAACATCGCCTTCAGTCACGGCAGCCATGGTGTCTCCTCAAACCGACTTGGATAGATACCCGTCCCTAAGTTAAGTTTACCGCATCGAAGTAGTGTTCGGATGCCAGCGTGGTAACGTACGCTCTATGCAGATCAGTCCTGAACTCAAACAACGGCTTCAGTTGGTGATGGTTGTGGCCATCGTCATATCGGGTGCCAGGCTCATTTTCATTTTGTACCAAAGACATGAGAGCCGGCTTCAAGCCTTGAAACAGCCGCCACCCCTGAATGCTGACTATTACGTCACGCCGAAAAAACTTTATCCTTACGATTTGAAATCGGCGCGCCAGCTAACCCAGCAGCCAGTGTGGGTCAAAGTCGGTTACGGATACACCTATTATCCCTACGATGCGGCGCGGCATCGCGTGGATTTTTCGCACGAAGCCGGAAAGCCTTTGCCACTAGAAAAATTGCAGATTAAAGACGTGATCAGCGAAGCTGCGCCGCAAAGTCCGGGCGAGCGCCAGGTCATGGCAGTGTTTGAGAAAGACGGCAAGGCTTATGCGATTCCGATTGGATCGGAAAAGGGCGGGGAATACAAATTTTATTCGGACGATATGCTGTTCATTCAGGATCCGCATGAGCTATACAATCATTGGCCCAGTGACGTCTGGAGTGCGATTGATCAACATCAGGTGAAGCCTGGCATGAGCGAACTGCAAGCGGATTTTGCCGTGGGCATTGGGATTCCGGAAAGTTCAAGTGGCGAGTCCGGAAATCGGACGCTAGATTATCCCAACGGTGGGAATCCGCTTAGCGTCACCTACCGCGACGACAAGGCGACGCTCATCAAACCTGCGCCTGCCAACTAGAAGAGACCCTTTACGTTTAGGCAGGAGGATTTCGTCTCTAGCGAGGAAAATCGCGCCTGCTTTCGCGCTCTTTTTTCAATCTGGAGACAACTCCAAGGATAGCACGCAGTATAATGCCCGGCGCTGAGTAGCGGTACGGTCCGATCTGCGAAGGAGATGCCCATGCGAGAATCCCGATTTTTCTTCTCCACACTGCTTATTTTTGCGCTCGCGACGACTGTTCCATGGTCCGCACAGGCCCAAGACTTGCTGAATATCGAAACTCTCCACACTTTCACCGCATCGCCGGACGGGGCCGGACCCAACCCCTTAATCCGGGACGCGCAAGGGAATCTCTACGGCACAACGGCAAGCGGGGGCATTCTAGGCTGTCCGGAGGGGATGGGCGGCTGTGGAATAGTTTATGAAGTCGCCAAGGATGGCACCTACACCATCCTCTATAGTTTCCAGGGCGGGAGCAGCGACGGGGGATCTCCCCTCTCGGGCGTTGTCAGAGACCCTGCCGGAAATCTATTTGGCACAACCGGAGGCGTTAATGGTTCTCCCTCGACAATCTATGAGCTAACTAGCGGCGGCGAGGAAAAGATACTTCGCTACCTGGGCAACGGCAATTTCAGCGATGGTGCAGCCGCCAACTCAGCCCCGATATTGGACTCAAAGGGCAATCTTTTTGGAAACACCTCGTACGGCGGCGACTCCTCCTGCGGCTTCAATGGGAACGGATGCGGCGTCGTTTATGAAGTGCAGGCAAACGGGAAGTTCCGCGTGCTGCATACCTTTACTTCGCTGGCGGATGGGATTGAGCCTATCGGGAGCCCGGTGATAGATTCCCAAGGCAACATCTTCGGCGTCGCCAGCCTGGGCGGGGATCTCAGCTGCGATCGCCCCAACGGTTGCGGACTCATCTACGAACTCGAGCCTACCGGCACATACACAATCCTCCACAAATTTACTGGGAAATCGGACGGGGCTTTTCCCGACTGCGTGACCGACGACGGCTCCGGGAATCTGGTTGGCGTAACCGGTAGCGGCGGCGATCTTAGCTGCGGCTCTGGGTTCGGTTGCGGAACCATATTCCGGATCGATAAGGCCGGAAAACTAAAGACGCTTTACCAATTCCCTCCCTTTACTGAGAATAACGACGCGCACAGTTGCCTCGTTCCCGATTCCAAGGGGAACCTTTACGGGACAAATTCCGTCGGCGGCACGCATAATTCGGGATACTTGGCTGTATTCACCACCAAGGGCAAGTACGATGTGCTTTACAACTTTCCCATTGAGAATTCGGCCCACGGAGGCTTTCCGCTGGGTGTGGCCCTTGGTCCGAACGGGGAATTCTTCGGCGTCACTATCTTGGGCGGCGACCTAAATTGCGGGGTTGAGAATTCGGGCTGCGGAACTGTATTCGAACTCAAGCCTTGAGCCGGTGCGAGCTGGCCCAGTGTTCTCCCTCGCCGTTTCAGAGAGCGACATTAGCTCGCATGTATAGGTGAAGCCCGCGCAGGGTGCCATACCCGGCTAAGACTCCCCTATGAACGTCGTCACTTCACTACCGGCGAATTCTCATCCGCAGCTTTCTGCTCGTCGCCATGGATAATCCCATCCTCATCGGCATAGAAGGAACGGTGTTCGGCGTCCTCTTGCTTGGGAGTGAGTGTCAGTTCGTAGCCATCTTTTCGGGAATGAAAAGTTACGTGATAATCACCGCGATCGGTCTCGGCCATGCGGCGGGTGAAAGAACCAGTGTGGACGAGCTCCATCAGGCTGGACGCATATTTGTCATTCTTTTTGTAGTATTCCTTTTGTGCCCGGATGACCGTCCGCATATAGCCGAGGGCATTGGCTTCGGAATCGGAACGTGCCGGATCGCCCTTAAATTTTGGCTGATAAGCCGTCTGGGCCGCTGAACCTAACACTGCCGCTATTAAAAACACTATAAGCCCTGCCATCGACCGCTGCGATGGTAACCGAAAAAGTAATTGCATCAGTATTCCGCCTCCCCTTCAATGTGGTATGCCTATGTTACTGCCGTAATTAGCAAAGGCTTACAGCTCTTTGTATCCGGATCGAATACAGCTATGCTAGCCCCATCTACTCGAGTAGGAAAGGCTATGAAATCTGCAATGGCCGCGAAAGCTGCACCAGCAAAAAAGTCGCCGATCCGTATAGCTGTAGTGGAAAGCGATCCACTGCGGTTCGTGGGGTTCAGAGCTCTGTTTGACAACGAAGTCGATTTCGAGCTGATTTCAGCCTCGCTTCCCGACATTGGCAACTTGCAGGGCATCGATCTCATCCTTCTGGGCAATCGCAACGGCCAGAACTTATTCGACCTGATGGCCACTATGAAAGCCACGCGTCCCGACCTGCGGATTATTGTGACAGGTTCGGGCATCGATGAGGAAACCATTCTGAAGGCTATTGCGTCCGGCGCGAAGGGCTACGTAGACGAAGCGGCCGCACCCGCCGAGTTCGTCCAAGCCATCCGGGTAGTGAATGAGGGTTCGGTGTGGGCTCCCAGGCGAGTGCTTTCCATGTTCATCGAGCGCGTATCGTCGTCTCCTGGCCGCATGTTCCCGGCAGGACGGGTGACTTTTACCGACCGCGAGAAGGAAGTTCTGGAAATGCTGGTAGCAGGCCGCTCCAACAAAGAAATCGGCTCTGCGCTGGGCATTGAAGAGCGCACAGTGAAGGCGCACGTCGCCAAGCTGATGCGGAAAGTCGGCGTGCAGAACCGGATCGCCCTGTCGGTGCACGCTATTACGCACAATTTGGTAGCGGCGAAGTAGAGCTTCAGTCCATTCGTAATGTTCTGCCATTCCCCACGGCAGATTAAAACTATCCCTTTGCCATCGGAGAGAGACAATGAAAAATTTTCTCTTGCCAGCTCGTGCCGGGATTTCCGGACCGCAATCACAAAATCCGCATCGCTCGCTGTTGCGAAAAGTTTTCTTCGCGTCCTTTTACGTCGCCTTAGTGCTCTCGTCGGCTTCTTCATCCCCGGCTCAAGAAACCGAATCAGTCGGCGATGCTGCCCGCGCCTTTCGCGCGCGGCGCGCCGCGCAAGGCAATCAGGATGCGAAGCGTCCAGTGCAAAGCCCACTTGCGGCGACTACTCTCGTAGAGTGGCAAATTGCAGGCATGGCTGTGCCTGAGGTATTGAACGAGGTTCAAACTCGCGGAATATCGTTTGCCACTGACGACGCCCATCTTCAGTCACTGAAAGATGCTGACCTCGCTCCCGAGCTTCTAGCCGCCTTGCCACATGTCCCATCGCACCCGGACGCTTCCAGTTCCTCGGAGATCCCCCAGGCACTGACCGCCGCAGCTCAGGCGTTTACTGCTAAAGAATACGCTTCGGCGCGTCACTCCCTGGAGAGCCTAACCGCTCAGGATGCAAACCTTTACGCAGCGCTCGGTAATCTCCATTTCGTAACCCGCGATTTCGCCTCCGCGAAGACCGCCTTCGCCCGATCTGCAGAATTGGATCCTAGCTTTGTCTATGCGCATGTCCGGCTGGCGCAAATCTATTACCGTTTGGAGCAAGGTTCTCAGGTAGCGGAGGAGGCAAAGCAGGCACTGCGTCTGCAACCTACCAATGCCGAGGCACACAAGTACCTGGCACTGTCTTCCACCATGCAAATGCAGGATTCAGGGGGAGCAGCTGCCGGCGGAGCCAACGTTGAAGACCTATCCGATCTTAAGGCGGGAGGCAGCACCGAGGCGAAGAATCTGAACAATCAGGCGCTCGCACTGGCTCAGCAGAATGAGTGGGCCAAAGCCGAGGCGGCATACAACCGAGCCATCGAACTGGACCCCAGCGTCGCTATGTACTACTACAATCTCGGCAATCTTTACACGAAATGGCGGCACCCTCAGCAAGCGCTGGCTGCTCTCAATAAAGCCAAGGCTCTGGCTCCGCGAAATATGGCAGTTCGGCAAAACCTGGGCTACACCATGTGCCAATTCAATCTGTTTTCGGATGCGGTGACTGAATTTCGCGAAATGCTTGATATGGACCCGCATTGGAACATGGCGCGGCCCTGCTTGATAAAAGCTCTTGATAGCCTTGGTCGAAAAACGGAAGCCGACCAGGTCGAGATGGACTACAAGCTTTATAAGAACAGTGACGACTCCGGTGATTCCGAGGACGGAGACAGCAACGAGGACGACAACGGCGTGAAATTGTGAAAAAGGCAGCAACGAGTTGAGAACCGCCCCCGAAGTTACCAAAGTACAATGACCCTCGTAATCTTGTCGGCTTCGCAGTCCTGACGCATACTCGCTTCACCTACCACAGAACCTGGGAGACGGGGTTGGGAGCGGAGATTAGGGTCACCGTTGCCAACCTCGCATTTTTTTGCCCACGCCTTAGCCACGAACATTCCACCGGTTTTCCACGCCACCATCATTTGCTAACCGCTAAAATCCTTTAGAATCAGTTGCAACTGTTCCAGAATTCCTCTCTGGGAAGGCTGTGATGAAATGAAGAGAATTTTGCTGTTGTGGCTCGTGGTTGGGTTCGCCGTCATGGCCGGGGCGGTTGACGAAAAAACGGTCGGCACAGAAAGCAAAGCTAAAGACCGAGTACAGGCCGCGGCCGACGTTTTGAATGAAATCGAATCGGCACCTGACCAGGGCATCCCTGCGGAGGTGCTTGGCTCGGCCGAATGTGTGGCTGTGGTTCCCTCCATGCTAAAAGGCGGCTTTGTTGTGGGGGCCCACTACGGCCGCGGCCTTGCTAGTTGCCGCACTCCCAAAGGATGGAGCGCGCCGGCGTTCTTTAGCGTGAAAGGCGGAAGTTTTGGGTTGCAGATCGGTGGCCAGGCGGTCGATTTGGTCATGCTTATTATGAATGACGGGGGAATGCAAAACCTTCTCTCCAGCCAGTTCAAACTCGGAGCTGATGCCAGTGTAGCTGCTGGCCCCGTGGGCCGCCATGCTGCGGCCGACACGGATTGGAAGATGCGCGCCCAAGTCCTCAGCTACTCGCGCGCCCGTGGCATCTTCGCCGGGTTAGAGCTGAATGGCGCCGTGATTCGTCAGGACAAAGACAGCACCCGCGAGTTTTACGGGCACATGGTTACTCCCAAAGCTTCGCTGCAAGGGGAAGTTGAGCCTCCGGCAGACGCGTATCCGTTTCTGCAAACCTTAGCCAAGTGGGCAAAGGAGGCCAGCAAATAAAGGAATCAGTTTCGCAGGAGAACTCGGCGCGATTTTCTCAACGTAGCGTTCGCACGGATGCTACTCTCACTATTTCCCCCAACATGCGTCAGCGACTCGAGTACGCGCTCGCCTGGCTGATCATCAAATTTATAGGAGCGTTGCCTCGTCCGCTGGCTCGCGCCGCAGG
>DASYOD010000160.1:0-42588 GCA_036008085.1 Terriglobales bacterium | reverse complement strand
ACTCAGGATGAATCGACTCGACTGATTCGGGTTTGGGCAGTGGACGCGGTAACTCCTCTCGAAAAAAGCATTGTCTGGTTTCAAAGCGGCATTTCCGGACTTTGGCATAACTATTTCTATTTGCGCGGCGTCAGGCAGGAGAATCGCGATCTCAAGCTGGAAATCGAACGCCTGCGCATCGAGCAGGTGCGCCTCAACGAGGACGCGGAGCAAGCTCGCCGGCTGCAAGCGTTGTTGGGCTTCAAAGAACAATTCATCTCGAAGACTCTGCCCGCGCAGGTTATCGGATCGAGCGGCAGCGAACAGTCGCGGTCGATTTACATCGACAAAGGCTCGCGTGACGGGGTCAGGCCGGATATGGCGGTTATCACAGCCGATGGCATTGTAGGCAAAGTGCTGCGGGTTTTCAGAACCACTTCGCAGGTGCTGCTGGTTAATGATCAGACCAGCGGCGTGGGAGCGATTCTGGAAAAGTCCAGGCTGCAAGGCGTGCTGCGTGGAACGCCACTTGGTGAGGTAGTGCTCGAAAAAGTAATGTCCGACGAAGCCGTTCAGCCGGGAGAAAAAGTTGTAACCAGCGGAGGCGATCAGATATTTCCCAAGGGACTGGCAGTGGGTACGGTCACGAAAGTTTCGCCGGGCTCGGAACTTTTTCTTAATATCCGCGTAAGGCCGGCGGCGGACTTGAGTCGGCTGGAAGAAGTGCTGGTGATCACGCAGCAGCAGGAAAAAGAACCTGCACTCTCGGACGGTGCGCTGCCGCTGCGGGCGGCGGAAATTCTGGCGCAGCGCCTGCCTTCGGTTCCGGACCGGCCTCCAGACGATCCCAATGCGCCTCCGCCTCCGACCAGCGGATTGAAAATTTACGGCGGTCCAGCGGTTCCCAGCGCGGCAGGTGCAAAGCCTGGTGGCTCGGGTGCAACCGCGGCGAATCCGAAACCGCATGCTGATGCGGGAGGCACGCCAGGAAGTGTGTCTTTCACAACGAAGCCGGACGGATTATCCGCGAAGCCTGTAGTTCCCCAAAAGCCATACCCTCCTGCGGCATCAGACAACGCTACGAAAACAACGTACAGCCAGTCACAGCCGGCTTCATCGAAGACTGTCTCACAACCTAAGCCCCCCGCAAATACGACTCCGACCGAGGAACCTCCTCAATAGCGTGCCGATCACTTACACATCGAATGAGCAGATTGAGGTCTACCGGTTCAGTCTCCCGGCAGCCATTCTGATCCCGTTGATCGCGTTATTCCTGCAGGCTTTCGTACCATTGCGATTCCACTTTTTCTCGATCTTCGATTTACCCCTGCTGGTGGTGATTTTCTTTGCGGTAGCGCGGCGCAGTCCAGTCGCGGGATTGCTGACCGGCGCGGCTATCGGCCTGTTGCAGGATTCGCTGACCGGCCACCCGCTCGGCCTTTACGGGATCGCTAAGACTGTTGTCGGTTACGGAGCATCATCACTCGGGGTCAAGCTTGATGTAGAAAATGCCGGCTCGCGGTTTCTGGTTACGCTGTTTTTCTATGTCGTGCATGAGATCGTTTACTTCGCCGTTGCCCGTGGATTGGTGGGACTCACGTTGCAATGGAGTTGGCCGCGCGAACTGGGATCGGCGCTGGCCAATGCATTCCTGGCCGTGATCCTGTTCGCCTTACTGGACCGATTCAAACAGAGAACGTGAAGACTTAAAATCTAACGTGATCGACATTCACTGCCACATTCTCGCCGAAGTAGATGACGGCCCCAAATCCTGGGAAATAGCCGAAGAAATGTGCCGCATGGCGGCTGCGGACGGCATCGAGCACATCGTCGCCACGCCACACGCCAACGACCGATACCATTACGATCGCGAATTGCTGACGCGCACCCTGAATTTCCTTCGGCAACGCGTAGGTCCATCGCCAGTTCTCAGCCTGGGCTGCGACTTCCATCTTTCCTTTGAGAATCTGCAGGACGCGATCCTGTTTCCGCAGCGCTATACCATCGACGGGAGCCGCTATTTGCTCGCGGAACTGAGCAATTACAGCGTTCCGGTTCACATGGAAGAGCACTTCAGCAAACTGCTGGAGAAAGGACTCACTCCGGTGATCACGCATCCGGAGCGCAATCCGATTATGCAGCGCACTCCCCAGCGGATTTTGCAATGGGTCGAACTAGGCTGCGTAATCCAGGTTACTGGGTCAGCATTGACAGGACAATGGGGCGAAGCTGCATGGAGAACCGCGGAGTGGCTGCTCAAACGCGATGCTGTTCACGTGCTCGCGACCGACGCCCATGACACCAAGCGTCGTCCCCCAGTCCTCTCCACCGCGCGCGATGCCGCTGCAGAAATTTGCGGAGAAGATGTAGCCCGCGCCCTGGTGGATGGCAACCCCCGCGCAATCATCAACGGAAAGCCACTGCCATACTTCCCCAATCCCGCGACCAAGAATTAGAAGTCTAGCCACGGATTTCGCGGATGAAAGCAGACTGCCTTTTCGTTTCTTATCTGCGTGATCTGTGAGGATCCGGGGGGCTTTGAGGTTTTATCTTGGTTCTTTGCCGGGATCGGCTGCGCTGACAGGAGTCGCGGACTGAGGTTGCCCGGGCATCGACTGAGTCACCGATTGGCTAGTCACCGGTTGGCTAGTCATAGCACTTTCCGGATTCAGCAGGTGCTGATGATCCGGGCCCAATCCCAGCTTGATCAACGCACGCGCGTCGGGAGTGGTCTTTGACTGCCAATTATTGTCGGCCTGATAACGCTGCATCGCCTGCTGCGTCTCATCATTCCACACGCCCGTAGGCTTCCCTGTCAGGTAATGTTCGCGAATCAGAGCTTCCTGAATTTCCATAGCACGCTGCGAGTCTATCTTTTGCTGTCCGCGAGGACGACGGGACGCGGATTTGCGTGTCTTCTTTCCCTTGTGAGTGCTTGTGTGCGCTGTCGTGCTGCTGGATGTGGAAGACTTTTTTGCAGAAGCCGACTGAGACGGCGCCTTAGCTTGTGTTGAGGGCACCGTGTTGCTGTCAGTTTTAGTGTCAGTGGCGAAAGCGATCGCGCCCGCAAGCAGCGCTACGCATCCGACAACCGAAAGCCAAAATCTCATCATGCAGAAATCTCGCACACCAAAACCGGCACCGAGTAATGATCTCCGATTGGGAGGCTCAGTGCCAGTCTCGATAGTGCTACCCAGTTACGGAAGTGTACCGGCCAGGAATATGGTGCCGTCCTGCTTGCCGGCTCCCCGTTGCCTGACCAGGAATACCACGTCCTGTCCGCTCTTCAACGAAGAAGCAACACGGGTAAAGTCATCCTCGGAATTCACCGGTTGTTTGTTGATCTCGAGGATCACATCGCCGCGGGTGAGACCCACATCGTCCGCGAACGACGATGGCTTAATGTCCTGCACGATCACACCCTTGCCGGCCGGAATATCCAGACGATCAGCCATTTCCGGGGTCACCGCGCGAACTGTCAAACCAAGCTTGCTTTCTTTAGGCCCAGTCTCCTCGCCATTTTCTTCCTCGTCACCCAGCCGAGCTGCGAACAACTTTGCCCGGTCAGCGACTGTGACGGCGGCTTCCTGCTTCTTGCCGTTGCGGACGAAACCGATCGCCACCTTGGTGCCCGGCTTGCGGCTGGCGATATCAGAAACCAGCTCGTCCCCATTCTTCACCGGCTTGCCATCCACCGAGACAATCGTGTCGCCGACCTTAATTCCAGCGCGCTCAGCCGGACTTCCCGCAGTGACATCCGAAACAGTAACGCCGCCCGCACCGGCGCCGTACACGCGCGAGATCGCCGGATTTTCCTGGGCGTTGAACATGATACCAATCGAACCACGCGCCACGCGATGTTCCGGTGCAATGAGCTGGTTGTAAACATTCACGACCGTATTCGAGGGCATAGCGAAACCCACGCCAGCATAAGCATTGGTGTCGGTGAGAATCGCCGTATTGATGCCAATTACCTCGCCAGCCATGTCAACCAGCGGGCCTCCGGAGTTGCCCGGATTGATGGCGGCGTCAGTTTGAATAAAAGATTGAAACTGTCGGTTGGGCACAATGTTGCGGCCTTTCGCGGAAACGATTCCTGCAGTGACCGTTTCAGAAAGTCCGAAAGGGCTGCCAACCGCCAGTACCCAGTCGCCAACTTCCATGCTGTCCGAGTTGCCCATTTTGGCGAAAGGAAGTGGCTTTTCCGACTCAATTTTGATCACCGCCAAATCGGTTTCCTGATCGGACCCGATCACTTTAGCATCGTGCAAAACTCCCGGCGGATCGTCCATCAGCTTCACGCGAATGCGATCGGCTTTCTCCACTACGTGGCGATTGGTAACGATGTAGCCTTTGGCGTCGACAATTACGCCCGAGCCGAGAGAATGCTCGCGAATGGGACCGTTACCCTGTCCCTGTCCAAAGAACTTGTCGAAGAAATCGTCGAAGGGATTCTGATCGTCAGGCTGCTGATCCGGATTACCGCCGCCGCGCCGACGGTGCGGGTTCTTGATGGTCGATTCGGTATTGATGTTGACCACGGTCGGTTCCAGTTGCTTGGAGATCTGCGAAAACTCGTTCGACAGCTTCTGCGGCGATGGGATGGTCAGCGGCGTCGCATCCGAACTCTTCCTCTCCTGGCCTTTCACTCCCTTGGAGATGACGGTTCCAATGAGAATGCCGACAGTCAACGTGACCAAAATCGTGAGCGTGTATGCTGGGCGGTTAGCCTTAAGCCGCGCCCAGAAACCGCTGGCAAGCGGGTCCATAGAACTTCCTCCACTAGGAACAAAACTCATCAGGATAAGTGCTGCGTCAATTATACCTTTTCACTGTGAAAATCAGACCGATAGGTGACGACGATGTCTGGGATTCGCGTCCGCCGTTTGGACGCTAATCTAAGCGGAGGCGGCTCTTATTGCATTGGCTGTCCCGCAGCCAGCACTCCCTTGCCGGTAATCCACGGATGGATTTCCGGCTTAAGCAGTCCCGCTTTAACCGTCGGATCGTCTTTCACCAACGCCGCGGTCTGCTCCGTCCCTACCCGGAAGATGGCGACGCCTCGTAACTCGCCCTCATCGCCGAGTGGAAATGGCCCGGCAATGGCCATGTGTCCCTTCGCGATCATGTCTCTGACGAAGGCCCCATGCTGCTTGATCACGTCCATAAACCCGGGGGCGTCAGGGTTCCATTTGTCCCCACGCTTCATCAACACCAGAGAGTACTGCTCCATCGCCTCAGGTGTGACAGGCGGATGAATCGCGTTCGCGTCGATGTCCCAGGGCCCATGCACCTCGGCCTTTAATCGCCCCGCTTTCACTGCCGGATCGCTGTTTGCCAATTCCTGTAACTGCGTAAACGAATCCCCGTGAAGAACAAAGATGCCACGTAGCGCCGTGTCATCTGTAAATGGCCCAGCAACCACGAGCTTGTGTTCCACATATAACTTCCGGATGTTGGCCATGTGCGCTTCTTGAAGCTTTTCACCCGCTTCTTTGCTTAACTGGGGCGCATTGGCGGGACGGTTAAGCAGAACGAAAAAGTACTGACCGGCCTTGGCATCCGCGGGCGCAGTCGCCTGGCCACAAACAAAGTTCGCAACCGTGAGCAAACCGAGCAGCACGGTGCGGCCGATAATCCGGGAGACACTTTCCATAAGCCCACCTCGCTTAAAGATGCCTATCTTTAGCCACCAATAAAAAGCTTATGCGGTTAGACGTTGACGCAAAGATTTTGCCGCATGGCGGTCGCCGGTCCCCCAGCTACGGATCATTGTGCTGGAGGCAGACTCTGCAAAGCCCTACGAGCCGGTGCAAACCCATGGTCGAGTTCCAGAGCCCGCTCAAAGGCCGACCTTGCCTGCGCCGCTTCGCCCGCGCCCTCCAAAAGCAAGCCGAGGCGCAGGTAACCGGGTGCCGCGGGACGGGCTTTAACCATGCCGGAAAGCTGTTGAATCATCTGGTGAACTACAACGGGATCCGAGCGCAGCGCTTGTTCCGAGCTCAGACGCGCCGCCGCATTATTTCCCAACTCACGATAAATGACGCCCAGATTCGCATAGGTATACGCAAGAATCTTCGGGTCCTTGGCATGTAACACTACCTGGTATGCGCGGATGGCGCCTTGCAGATCTCCGCGATCTTGCAAGGCCGCTCCCACCGCCTGATGGCTGGCAGGATCCCATGGCGCGATGCGAGCTGCGGTTTCAAAATACTGCAGAGCCTCCGGACGCCGCTCCTGCACTAACACACTGCCAAGCATGTCGTCGGCCATGAAATTGTCTTCTGTAACCTTCAGCGTATGAGTCCAAAGTTCCTCGCTGCTGCGCCAGTAGCCAATCTGGCGAAACGTCAGAATTGCCAGAAAAGCGAGAACAACAACCGCGATCGGTTTGAGCCAAGCAGAAATACCGGGCTTCGAGGAAGCCCAATCCTTGAATCCCCACACGAGGAGAACGAATATGCCAATGGCCGGGATGTAAGCGTAGCGGTCGGCCATCCCTTGCGGGCCAACCTGCACCAGCCCGATGACTGGAACGAGCGTACCGAGGAACCACAGCCATCCGGTAATTGCATAGGGGCGCTGTTTACGCGACTGCCAAACCAACAAGCTCACAACTATCAAAAAGATTGCAAACAAGCCCACCTGAAAAAAGGTCAGCTTGTCCAGCGGATGGGGATAAATCAGAGCCATGTTGATGGGCCAAAAAATTTTGACCACATACTTCGCATAAGCGTAGATGGCGTTCTCGATCCGAAGGTGGAGGGGAATGTGTCCGAGAGACTCGAAAGCGTTGCCGGAACGCTGGGCGAACACGGCAATGGCCGCGCTGGCCGCAGACAGAGCTAATAGCGGCACTTTCTCCAGCAGCAAACGGGTCCAGGGGACTTGCGGCACGGGGAAAGCCGAGGATTGGGTGGCCCACCCTTTAATTCGGGCGAGCGGCCAATAATCAAGTAGAAGAAGAACGAGCGGCAGCGTGATTACCATGGGTTTGGCAGCGAGTCCGAGAGCAAACAGGCCAGCGAGGCCCGCATAACGCCGCAAACTCGGCTGACGTGCGTACCAGCCGTACGCTGCGAGCGCCAGCAAGAAGAAAAATGTGCTCAGCAGATTTTTGCGCTCGGCGATCCAGGCAACCGATTCCACGTTGAAAGGATGAAGAGCAAACAGCGCAGCCACCATCGCGCTGGCTCCGGTTGCGCCTGTTGCCCATTGTAAGAGTAAGAAGAGTAAAAGGACATTTGTGGTGTGAATCAGGACGCTAGTGAGGTGATGGCCATGCGGATTGAGGCCGTAAATTTCGCAGTCCATCGCATGGGAAAGCCATGTGAGAGGATGCCAGTTGGCCTGGTCGGTCGATGTAAAGGCCCATGCGATCGTCTGTGCGCTTAATCCGGCCTGCACGTGCTGGTTTTCCGTCACATAGTCGCGGTCATCGTAGTTGATGAAGGGATGAGCGATCACTGGGGAATAGATCGCAAAGGTAGCCACGCCCAGCAAGAGACACCAAATGTAGATTGCGTGCGAGGATTGCCGGCGGGCGATCTCCGAGACTGGTCGCCGCCGGGATTGTTTCCCGGCTTTCCGGGTAGCAACTCGTCGTTCGGTTCGCGTACTCATCCAGGCACAACCCGCGGATTACGAGCTCGCTGACAACGTCTTTTCACCGCTGAGGCGCAATTCCGAGCCAAGAAAGGCTGCCAGTCAGTCCCGCAGCCTACCACAAAAACATCTAACGACCCTGAGCAAGTTCGCGAGATTCAGAGGCTAGCTTTGTCCTCGCTAAAAATCACATAACAGTCTATGCCTGTGCAGGCCAAGCTCGATTTGCCGCTGTAAGCAAATCTTTTTACATGATTTTGACCGCGCTCCAAACATTTCTAAGAGTAAAATGTTGCCGCCTTTTATTGTTCCGCAAAGTAGTAGGAGGTCAGCATTATGAAACGCTTGTGGATTGTAGCCTCTCTTCTTCTTCCCCTGGCCGCATTGATGGCGGGACAACTGCCGTCTGATGATTCGTGGCCGCAGTGGGCGAAAAATCCTCAGCACACCGGATTCATTCAAGTCAGCGGTCAATCAGCCAGCCACAAGCTTGCCGAGATTCGTTACGATCCCTTTGTGAATCAAGAAAAGCGCGACGGCTTCGGCGAGTTGATCGTGCATTACCAGGTCCCATTGACCGAGGCCAACAGCGTCTACATGGAATTCAAAACCGGCAAGTGGATCCCGTGCAACCCTCCCACCGCGTGGACGACCGGAGCAGCATGCGGTCCCAATACCTGGGACAAAGAAATCTGGAACGAGAAACGTTTCGACTGGGAGCAGGGAAAGCTGGTGGAGAAGTGGAATTACGAAAGCGACTGGAAGCCCGAGCCCAACGCTGCCGAAACCGGACTCAGTGGGTGGGAGCCAGTTTTCCATCCAGTACTGACGGGCGAGTTCATTTACGTACCAGGTTTTGGCGGCACAGTGTGGAAGGTGAACAAGGGCGACGGGAAGGCAATTGCGCGCATCAATCCGTTCGGAATGTCGATCGACAAAGATAAATATGTCGCTGGTCCGCTTACGGCGGACGCGCAAGGCGATGTGTTCTACGATGTGATGAAACTCGACCCGGCAAATCCCTGGACATCAGACGTTCTCGGATCGTGGCTGGTCAAAATAGCAGCGGACGGAACCGCCTCAACGGTAACGTTCGAGAAATTGACCAAGGGAGCGCCCAAAGGAACGGATAACTGTCCGCTGTATTTTTACCAGGAGAACACACTTCCGTGGCCTCCGAGCAAGCATGCCAAGCCTGTCGACATACCCTGCGGAACGCAGCGGCCCGGCGTCAATGTCGCGCCAGCCATTGCGCCCGATGGAACCATTTACACGGTGAGCCGCGCTCACATTGATTTTACCGTTGGATATCTGGTCGCCGCGAATCCCGACCTGACCCCGAAATGGCACGCCGCGTTGTCAAAGCGTTTCCACGATGGCTGTGGCTTTCTGGTCCCGATCGCCACGCGCAAAAATCAGCCCGATGCGTGCCGCGAAGGCGCCACGCCCGGAGTCGATCCCACCACCAACGACTGGGGTTCGGGATGGGTTCCTGACCAGGCTTCTTCCACCCCCACGGTTTTACCGGACGGAAGCGTGCTCATGGGAGTCATTGGAAATTACAACTCAGGACGCGGCCACCTGATGAAGTTCAGCGAAGCGGGCAAGTTTCTAGGCTCGTACGATTTCGGTTGGGACTCGACGCCAGCCGTGTACCCGCACGATGGCACCTACTCGATTGTGATCAAAGACAACCACTATCCCGGCGGACTCTATTGCAATTTTCCCAACAACCCCATTTGCAAACCGCTCCCGCCCGGTCCCTACGACGTGACGCAACTCAGCGCCGATCTGAAGCCGGAATGGAAGTTCAAGAACACGACGATTGACAAAGGGCATCCGAACGGCTACGAGTGGTGCATCAACGCGCCCACCATCGATGCCAACGGTGTGGTCTACGTCAACAGCGAAGACGGCAACGTTTATGTTCTTGAGCAAGGCGGGAAACTGCAGTCGAAAATGTTTCTGCAGCTAGCAATCGGAGCGGCGTACACGCCGCTGTCGCTCGGGCCGGATGGCAAGATCTACACGCAGAATGACGGCGAGCTTTTTGTCGTAGGCCAATGATTCCGGCGTGGTGCCTCAAGAATGCTCGTAATACCAAGAAAATACGCGTTTTATTCAGCATGAGGAGCGCGAGGGCATACTTAGGAAAGTGTTCCACGTGGAACACTTCTCATAACGCTTCGCGCGGAAAAGATTTGAAGATTACTTCGCGAGACTTCGAGGTGACTTTTTTATTTGCGTCGGTGCGGTTCTCGGTTAGCGTGCCTTTCACTACGAAATACCCCTGGTCTTGTAAAGTCTTTCCGTCTCCGCGTTCGATTGTGCCTTTGAAGTCGTACCAGACGCCGTGCACTGTCTCGGTGGTGAAAGACAATTTATTTCCGTTGAGCTTTCCTTGTTTAAAAAATTGATCGAGGAAGGCGCCGCGATCGCTTTCGGAATCGCCATAGCGTGAAATGAATCCCGTGACCCGGCCCTCATCCTCGAAAGTGAGTTGTACAAACTCGCCATCCCGAAGAAAGCTGTACATGCCCGAATAATTCTCCGCCGCGTTGGGGGCGGTTGAACCTTGCGCGGGACTCTGCGCTGCGAGCAGCGAACTACAGGCGAGCAAAATGAGAGGGACGACCACTGCCAGTTTCATATCGGTATTAAAGCACGGAAAATCTTTCTGCAGAATGCGTGGCATGAGTTAAAGGGCGCTGTCCCCGGCTATAATGAATCACCCCCGCCAGAAGAAGTGGAAGTATGATACAGGGCCCTTTGCTGATCGACACCTCGCGCCAGCGCAAGCTGAACCCGCTGCCTGCGCCGACATTGCTGATCACGCTGGAGCCGCGCGGCCGAACCTTTTTCAGGAACCTGAAGGATCTGTTGTGGCATCGCTCGAAAGCGCCGCTGGTATTGGTTTCGCGGCCTGCATCTTTTTGGCCGGACGTCTTTGTCGCCTCGCCGCTGCCTTGGAGCCGCTTCCTGCAGTCGGCCCTGGCTCACCTCGCGCTGATCGCCGTCATGTTTGGATGGACGCGTTTTGCGCCACAACTTTGGCCGCAGCCCACACAGATTGTGCAGCGAAACATATTTCATAGCTCCGACGTTGTCTACTACGACGCAACCGAGTATCTGCCGCCGCTGAATACTGGAGGAACACAATCGCCTTCGGCAAAGAAGGGCGAGCCGGAGCATGCGACGCAGCCGATCATTTCAGTACCCTCTGAATCGGATAATCGCGCGCAGACGATTGTCACGCCTCCGAATGTGAAGTTAGATCATGACGTTCCGTTGCCGAACATCGTGGCCTGGGCGCATCCACAGCCCACAATCCCGGCTGCGGCGGTCGCAGATTCGCCGTCGAATTTAAAGCTTCCGGTATTCCCCACGAATGTGATTCCGCCGGCTCCTGACGTGAACAATTCGACGAAGCAGAGCCTGGCCTTGCAACAGGCCGTGGTAGCGCCCGCGCCGGAAATGAATGGAACGATTGCGAGACGGGACGTTTCTGCCCCGCAGCCTTCGATTGTAGAACCGCCGCGTGAGGTTGAGAATTCCCGTTCGAGCAGATTGGCGGACATCAATATCGGTCATGCGCAAGTAGTGGCGCCGGCACCGCAGTTGCCGGTTGGCGAACAGCGCGCTGCGAGCATGGTGCTGGGTGGAAAATCGCATGCCGCGGTGGTCCCGCCCCCGCCGTCGCTTCAGGGGTCGGGCACTTCACGCGATGGGCGAATGATTGCGCTGAATCTTCATCCCACAGCGCCTGGCCGGCCGGCGGAAGTTCCTGCCGGGAATCGTCGCGGGACTTTTGCGGCGACGCCAGACGGCAAAGCTGGCGCGGCTGGAACACCGGATATCCCGGCACAGAATCATCGCGCGGTGGCAGGCGGAAATTCGGCCGGCTCAAGTGGCAAGGCAAGCGGTGTACCGCCCGGCCTTTACGTTGGCGCGAACCCCAACGCGGAGAGCACTGCCACGATGGGGGGCGGAACTAACGCTCGAACTTCTGATAACTCAACGCTGCTGGCGAATGCAAAGCCGCCGCGCGTTACTGCTGCGCCGCCGCGTTCTTCTGAGATGCCGGCGAATGCTGAGAGCGAAGTCGAGCGCAAACTCTTCGGCGGACGAAAATCGTACGCTATGACTCTGAATGTGCCCAACCTGAATTCGGCGGGTGGAAGCTGGGTCATGCACTTTGCCGAATTAAAAGATGCCGAGAAGCAGGGCGAGTTAGTTGCCCCTGTAGCCACGCAGGAAGTGGATCCGGGATATCCGCTGGAGTTGATGCGGCAGCAGATTCGGGGCACGGTCATTCTGTCTGCCATCATTCACAGTAATGGATCGGTGAGTGATGTAAAGATTGTGCGTGGAGTGGATGATCGTCTGGATCAATATGCCAGCGCGGCGCTGTCGCGTTGGCGATTTCGTCCGGCTACGAAGAATGGCGATCCAATAGCGCTGCAGACCGTGGTCATGATTCCATTTCAGCCCATGCGGAAATCAGCGTTCTAAGAACTTCGCCACGGATTTCCGTGGATCAATACCGATAGTCCCTTTCTTTCTTCTTGATCCGTGCAGGTCTGGGGCGAGTTATTCGATTACGCCTGTCAGCGCTAGCAAGGTCAGCAATATCCGCTTTAGGCCCAGGTCGCGGCCAGTACAGTCGAACCACTCTTGCAGAGTGTGGGCGCCGCCGCCTACGCCGCCGCCCCCGATAGCGATGGCTTCGCGTCCGAGCGAGAGCGGGATATTGGCGTCGGTCGAGGCTCTTTGGATTAGGGCAGCGTTGCCGAGATGTGCATCCACGGCGCGAATCACGTTCAGGATTCGCGCATTGCTATTCAGTTCCCCAGCTGGACGATTGCCGATAGGAACAACTTCGTAGGTCAGGCCCGACGAACGCTTTTGCGATGGATTTCGCCTTTCGCTGCTGCGCGATTCTGCTTCGACCGCGTGCTCTACAGCCAATCGCAACGCCGCTTCCAAGCGTTCCATCTCGGCCATGGAAGTGGATCGAATGTCGACCCGCATACTGGCCGACTCGGGAATCGAATTCACCGACGTGCCGCCGCGAACTACGCCGACGTTGAAAGTTGTTTTCGGGGAAGTTGGCAGCACGGTTTGAGAGAACGAATGAATAGCATGCGCCAAAACCAGTATGGGGTTGGGCATGCCAAAGTCGCTCCAGGAATGTCCCCCGGGACCGCGAACGATAATTTCGAAGCGGCGGCTGCCCAGAGCTTCGGCGACGATGGTGTCGGAACCAGCGCCGTCGAGAATCAAGCTCTGTCGGATTGAATCTTTCCAGTTCGGCTGGGAAAAAATGTGGCGCATCCCGCGCAGGTCGCCTTCCCCCTCTTCGCCGACATTACCGATGAAAACCAATGGGGTAGCAAGGGTAATTTTGGCCGCGCGAAGAGCGGCGGCGACCGCCAGTAACGCGGCAGCTCCCGCGCCGTTGTCAGAAACACCGGGGCCATACAGACGGCTGCCGTGCTGGCGCAAGTTGAGCGGAGTCCCAGCGGGAAAAACCGTATCGATATGCGCGCTCAGTGAGATGTATTGCTTGGCTGACGATTTGGGTTGCAGCTTGCCAGAATGGACGCCAAACACATTGCCCACCTCGTCGGTGTGGACTTCGGTAAGTCCGAGTGCGCGAAAACGTTCCTGAAGCCATTCGCCGCGGGCTGCTTCCCCGAATGGAGGAGCCGGGATGCGCGCCATTTCGAGTTGCCACGCCGCAAACTGAGGTTCCTCGGCGCGAACCCAAGCGAATGCGGCGCGGGCCGCAGGAAGCGCAGCCAGGCTCGCGATCTCTTGCTGGACCGTGGAGGAGACTAGCGGAACCTCGGCGCGGGGAGTGGGTGGCATGACGTGTAGGACATCTTACAACGTATAGCCGCAAAGCTGCGTGATATAGAATCTCGCTGCTTGTCAGAATTTCAGATGCGGCAGATCCTGTCACGGCCTCGCCGTGGTTCACGCGAGATTCATCGGCCCGGCGGGTAAAAGGGGCCGGCCTTCGCAATGACGAACGAATTTCGCTATAACGACCTAGGACTTTCCGTCGAGGTTTCGCTACACTATCCTTTATGAAGTCTCTCCGGCTTGCATTTGTCATCGTAATGGCCGTCGCCTGCTTGGGCCTCTCCTCGGTCAGGGCGTTCGCGGATGAAGGTCCGCTCGATCCGGCCCAACCCAAGGGCGTGACGTCGGAGGAAATCATTCAACGCTTCGCGGCGAAAGAAAAAGAATTCAAGATCGCGCTCGACCAGTATGGATATCGGCAGACCGTAAAAGTACAAACCATGGATGGAGACACGGTCGATGGGGAATATCAGCAAGTATTCGACGTGTCGTTCGACGATCAGGGCAAGAAAGTTAAGAACGTCGTGTTTGCGCCGCAGTCGTCACTGCAACGCATTTTAATGACCGAGCAAGACATCGATGATATCGAGAACCGGCTGCCGTTCGTGCTCACCAGCGATGAAATTAATCAGTACAGCATTCTCTACGCCGGGCAGCAGCAGGAAGACGATCTACATTGCTACGTCTTTGACATTGCGCCCAAACAAATTGAAGGCAAGAAACGGTATTTTCAGGGCCGCATCTGGGTCGACGACAAGGATTTTCAGATTGTAAAAACCTACGGTAAAACCGTGCCCGACATTCGCAAGAAGAAAGACAATGAAAACCTGTTCCCGAAATTCACTACCTACCGGGAGCAAGTTGTGGATGGCCCTTATTGGTTTCCCGTCTACACGCGTGCGGACGACACTCTGCATTTTTCCACCGGTGATGTCAAGATTCGCGAGATCGTGAAGTATACGAATTACAAGAAATTCGGAGCGAACGTGAAGATCACTTACGAAGGCAAAGACGTGCAGAAGGGTGATCAGGCTAAGAATCCGCCGCAGCCTCAGAAGTAGCTCGGCAGCCTTCCCAAAATTCAATCGTCATCCCGAGCAACGCGAGGGATCTGGGTTCTTGCCTGAACCAGCGGTATGGTTCCTGCAGGCTGAAACCCGGATCCCTCGGATGACAATCCAAAAAGAGGATCAGTAGAAAAGATACTTGCGCCATTTATCGTCTGAGCGGCCCATCAGGCGCATGATGTGGCGGCTGGTGTGGAGATTGAAGGCGCGGGGTTCACGCATGAGTTTCATTCCTGCTTCACTGGGAAGTTGGTTGCCCTTGCGGCGATTGCATGCGTGACAGCAGGCAACGAGATTCTCCCAGGTTGAAGCGCCTCCGCGCGAGCGTGGAACCACGTGGTCGAGAGTCAGTTCGCCTGAGGCCAGCACTTCTCCGCAAAACTGGCAGGTGTTGCGATCGCGCAACAGAATATTTTTTCGCGATAAGGCGCGAGTCTGATGCGGAATTCGGCGGTACTCGAGGAGTCGGATCACGGAGGGTAACCGCATGGCGACGCGGGCGGCATGCAGGAAGTGTCCGTTCTCTTCCTCGGTCATCGCGATGCCCTTGAGCACAAGCACGATAGCGCGGCGCGCAGCACACACGTTGATGGGCTCGTAGGAAGCGTTCAGTACCAGGACTGGTGCGTGCAGGACGTGCGGGCCATCGCCCTCGGAATGCATACCTGCCACGATGGGCGTCACGTGAGCGCGTCCCAGACTGCCCATCGAGTTGTTCCACTTCCCTGACATATGTTTGAACCCTTGCTGTGCTCAGTTGGACGGATCAGGCGTTCGTCTCAGGTGAATCCTCCCCTATCCTGCGGCTGCCATGGCTAAGCGAATTTCGGTTTCCGAATCCCTGATAGCGGACTGGGCTTCGGTTTTCAGTGTTCGTGCTACCGTGCCTACATATACTCTTGATGCGCCGGCGCGGCGCAGAATGCGCGCGCATTCTGAAACTGTAGTCCCGGTCGTGAAAACGTCATCAACGACGAGGACTTCGCGTCCCCTCACTTCATCTGGCTTCGTCACCCTGAATGCGCCGCGGATGTTTTCCCGGCGTTGGTGGCGCGATAATCCGATTTGCGATGTTGTCTCGCGGGAGCGTTCGAGCAAATTTGCGCTCAGTTGGAAATGACCGCCAGCGGTCTTCAACTTTATGGCTGCTCGGGCGATGAGTTCAGACTGGTTGAATCCTCGCTGACGCGCTTTCCTGGCGTGTAATGGAACGGGCACAACCAGAACTTCAGTATCAGAAAAATGTGGCTGCAAGTCTTCGACTGCCTCAGCGAGCATTCGTCCCAGAACGTTCGCTGCCGGCCGGACTCCGTTGTATTTGAGTAAGTGAATCAGTTCGCGCAAGCCGCCGTCGTAACTACCATAAGCTGTGGCCTTGATGTATGGAGGCTCCAACCGGCGGCACAATCCGCAGCGTGTTTCGCCGGATTCGACCGCTGATTGAACTGGCTCCGCAGCGAATGCAAACGGGCTTATAAGCCGCTCGCCGCAAATCGAGCACAGCCCACCCGCAATCGGCCGCATTGCCGCGAGACATTCCACGCAGACCGGAAGACGGGAAATATTTATCAGGGGCGAACCGCACAAACGGCAATCGGAAGGAAATAAAGTGGCAAACAAGCCTGCGGCGATGCCGCTGGCCCAGGAGAGGAGGTGAGTATCTTGCCCAGCGGCCCCGGTCCCGCTGGCCCGAATTGGGGTCCCCTTACTGCTGAAGACGTTCCTCCCTCGTCCAGTTGGCGATGGGGAGCTCTGACTGAACGAATCTTTTGTAGTATAGCGGTGCATGGGTTGGGAAGCAATCAGCACCGTCATCGGATAGTCACGCCCCACAGTGATAGCTGCTGAAAGCGATCACACGCGAGTGCTTGAGTAGAACTCTGCTTGTAAAATAAGCGCTGCGCATGCTAACGTGCGCCGTCCTACTATATTGATCGGCCGTAACCATTTCGAGGATTCTTACCATGAGCCCACAAAGCACAATCAATCCAACCGAAGCGCCTAAGAAATTCAAACCCTATGTTCCCGAGAACATGGAGATGCGGGAGTTTACCTTCCGGGCCGTGATGCTCGGGCTGGTGATGACCGGCATTCTGGGCGCAGCCAATGCCTACCTCGGCCTAAAGGCTGGGATGACGATTGCGGCTACTTACCCTGCTGCGGTTATCGGGATGTCGCTTCTGCGGCTGATGAAAGGGTCTCTGCTCGAAGAAAACATGGCGCGAACCGTGGGCGCAATCGGTGAGTCGGTGGCTGCGGGCGCGGTTTTCACAATCCCGGCATTTGTTCTGGCGGGATTGTGGCCGAGCTTGAGCATGGAACGGTATTGGCAATCCGTTGCGCTGATGGTGATTGGCGGATTGCTGGGTATTCTGTTCGTTACGCTTCTGCGGCGGGTGATGGTGGAAGATCCGGAGTTGCCTTATCCCGAGTCGGTGGCGGCAGCGGAAATTCACAAGGCGGGGCAGCAAGGATCGAAGGCGGCGAAAATTCTTTTTGCCAACATGGGCTTTGGCGGGCTGATGTACTTTCTGTCGCAGGTCAACCTTTTCTGGTACACGAGAAATGTACTGATCAACATTCCGAAAATGGCGACTGGCTTGCGCCTAGGCCGGGGCACCACCGCGCCAATGTTGGCCACAGGCGGAATGACGCAGTTCACCTCGCCCGCAGTCAGTCCGGCTTATTTGGGTGTGGGTTACATTATCGGACCGCGATTGGCGTCGCTGAACTTTGCCGGCGGAGTGGTGGCTTGGGGACTGCTGGTTCCGCTTCTCATTTATTTTCTTGGCCCGACGCTGCCGCCAATGGCGGCCGGCGCGAACCCCGCAGCGTATTGGGGAGGCATTGCCTTCAGCGTGTGGTATTCGATCGTGCGTCCAATCGCTGTAGGCGGCATGTTGGTCGGCGCTGGGTTCACGCTTTTTCGCATGCGCAAACAATTGATGGCTGGCATAAGGCGCGCAGTTTCGGATTTGAAGAAATCTGCTGAAGCTCACAAAGCGACTAGCCGCATAGACCGCGACCTCAACGCGAAAGTTGTTTTTCTGGGCGTGGGACTGGTGTTCATCGCAATGATTGGTCTCTACTATCACTTCATTGCCAATGCGCACAACTTGAGTGGAGGCAAAATCGTCGCTGGTGCGGTGGTGGCTGCCGCGGTGATGATCGTTCTCGGTTTCTTTTTTGCCGCCGTCTCCGGCAACCTCGTGGGCATGATTGGCTCGTCGAACAATCCGGTTTCCGGCCTCACGCTGTGTACGTTAGTGGTTGCGGCGCTGCTCATGGTCGCGATGGGAGTTTCGGGCGTTGGCGGCGTGGCTGCAGTGTTAGGAGTGGCTGCGGTCGTTTGCGTGTCGTCTGCGGTTGCAGGCGAGATGCTGCAGGATTTGAAAGCCGGCCACATTCTCGGTGGCACGCCGGCGAAGATGCAAATGGGCGATATTCTCGGCACCATCGTAGCTTCGTTAGTTTTGTTTTTCCCGCTGATGATTCTCGATAAGGCCTATCACTTCGGCAGTGCGGCTCTGCCCGCGCCGCAAGCCGGCCTTATGGCCATGCTGGCCCAAGGCATTGTCGGTGGAAATATGGCTTGGCCTTTGGTCGTCGTCGGCATACTCATGGGCTTCGCCATGATTCTGGTAGAAGTAAAAAGTCCCATGCTGTTTTCCGTTGGCATGTACCTGCCGCTAGAAACGACATCGGCCATTTTCGTGGGCGGTGTTATTCGCTGGCTTACAGATAAGCTCCGAGACCGGCGCGGCTACAACGATGCACAGAAGGCGCGCGTCGACAACGCCGGCGTGCTGACTGCTTCGGGATTGATCGCTGGAGAGGCACTGTGCGGGTTGGTAATTGCAGGCGTAGTTGGGAGCAATCATCAGCTTTGGCATATCGATGTGGGAGATTTTGCCTTCTCCGGCTTGATCGGCATGGCGGTGTTGATATTTGTCATGATGAGAGTGCCGCTGGCAAACGCTGGCAGCCCGGACGAGCCGGCGCCGCCGACCGCGATCATGTAAATTCGTTTAAGCACATAAGGGACACGAAGGTACACACAAGGAAAGCAGGCTCGTTAGGTTTTTCCTTGATGAACCTTCGTGTCCTTTGTGGTTCAAGTCTTCTAATGTCGATTGCTGATAATCTCGCAGAGGTGCGCGAGCGGATCGACCGGGCTGCCCGCCGCGTCGGACGTCGAGCCCAAGACATCGCGTTGATGGCGGTTAGTAAAACTTTCCCAGCGGAGCGCATCCGGGAAGCTTATGACGCTGGAGTGCGGCTATTCGGCGAAAATCGCGTGCAGGAATTTGCGAGCAAGGTCGATTCACTGCGCGATCTGAGGGATGCCGAATTCCATCTGATCGGACATCTGCAGAGCAACAAAGCCGCCAAAGCAGTTGAACTGTTCGCCGCCGTGGATTCAGTCGACTCGTTGCGTCTGGCGCAGAAGCTGAATGTTTCGGCGCAGCAGTCCGGCAAAAGGATATCGGTACTGATCGAAATCAATGTTGGCGGCGAGGTAGCCAAGAGCGGCGTAGCTCCAGGCTCTCGCGAACTCGAAGATCTTATTTCAGGCGCACAGGCACTGCCGAATCTCGAATTCCGCGGACTGATGACCGTCCCTCCGTTCAGCGACGATCCGCAACAAGCACGTCCATACTTTCGCCAGCTGCGCGAATTGCGTGACCAAATTGCCGTGCGAAAATTGGCCGCCATCGATTTGAAAACGCTTTCAATGGGGATGTCTCACGACTTTGAAGTAGCAATCGAGGAAGGCTCAACCTGCGTGCGCGTAGGAACCGCAATTTTCGGAGAGAGAACTAAGGGATAACTCAAACTCAATTTATGCGATACTGGAAAAGCTCTGTTATTTCTATCGTAGGGCCTTCCTGGCTCTCCGCGGAGCGACGGTTTTCGGCGATTTTGTAGTCGTCGAATCGTAAAGTGGCGGCGTAGCTCAGGTGGCTAGAGCGACGGTCTCATAATCCGTAGGTCCGTGGTTCGAGTCCACGCGCCGCCACCAATCATCGCCAATTGGTCGGGTTTGGCACATTGAATCGCTGCCCGATCCCTGCGGCTCAATATTTCTGCCTTGTTCGGTCGAAGTCGACCGTGCGCACAATCCCCTCACCTTCCTTTACGTAGATCAGTTGATTGGGTTTGATGTCCTTCATGGTATCCAGCTGGCCGCTGGGCCAGTGGATTTCCAGCAGGTCAACTTTTTCAGCTTGGCCCAAACCAAAATGAATTCGCAGATCGTTCTGCGAAATATAACTGCCGCCGCTGCGGACTTCGTCGATCTGCTGATGCGGTTTGGTTTCATCCGGCGGGTGGGTTATACATTTCAGACGCGCACCGATGCCGCTGCGATTTGATTTAGTCCCAATTGTTCGGACTTTGATCCAATTGTGCTTTAAATGAGAATCGCAGCGCAAAAGCTGTGGCTTGCCATTGATGGTGTTGACGACCACGTCGATATCGCCGTCGTTATCGAAGTCGCCGAAGGCGCAGCCTCGCGAGGCGCTGGGCGTGGAAATTCCGGAGCCAGCATTCAGAGAGACATCTTCGAAATGCCCGTTGCGCTGATTGCGATACAGCAACTTTCGCTGGGCGTAGCCGGCTTCGGTGCGCAATTGTTCGACCTCGGGATAAACATGGCCATTGCAAATCAGGATGTCAGGCCAGCCGTCATTGTCGAAGTCGAAAAAACCACAGCCCCATCCCAGATATTGCGTGTGCATGCCTAATCCGCCGGTGAAAGTTGCGTCGTCAAAATCGGCTCCGCCGCGATTGTGGTACAGCGACGGCGTATCTCCGGCGAAGTTGGTTTTCACGATGTCAAGATTACCGTCCAGATCGTAATCGCCCGAGGAGACGCCCATGCCCGCTTGTGGTTTGCCGTCGGCGCTCAAGGCACAACCTGCTTCGACGGCGATGTCTTCAAACTTTCCGTTCTTCTTGTTTTGATAAAGAGCGCTGGCAGTCGAGTCGTTGGCTACGTAAATGTCAGGCCATCCATCGTTGTCGAAATCGGCTACCAGCACGCCGAGGCCATAGGTGGTGGCATTGGCGCGGGTGATTCCGGCGGCTTCAGAAACATCGGTGAAAGTTCCGTTGCCGTTGTTGTGATACAGAATATTCTTGCCGCCATTTAACCCGGGTGGGCCGCAGGCCACCATCACACTCTTGTAAAGACACGGTCCGGATTCTGGCACCGGTGCCGTAGCCAGATCGAGATCGATGTAGTTGGCGACGAAAAGATCGAGATGGCCATCGCGATCATAGTCGACAAATGCACAGCCGGTGCCCCAGCGAGTTTTCTTCCCGGCGACACCGGCTTTCTCGCTGACGTCGGCAAAAGTTCCGTCAGCGTTGTTGTGATAGAGAACATTCTTGCCATAGTAAGTTACGAATAAATCTTCGAAGCCATCGTTGTCGTAATCTCCGATGCAGACGCCCTGCCCCCAGCCACTGTGGCTCAATCCAGCTTTCGCGGTTACATCGGTAAATGTGCCGTCGCGATTATTCTTGAAGAGATGCGACGCGGGCTCGTGCCCCCCAGGAAAGCCTTCGAGACGCCAGCCGTTCACCAGAAAAATGTCGAGCCAGCCGTCGTTGTCATAATCGTAGAAGGCCACGCCACAGCCAGTAGTCTCCAGCAAATATTTGTTCTTGTGTTCGCCACCAAAAATAGTTTCTACGTTCAGGCCGGCTTCGCCGCCCACGTCCACAAAATTGACGACTAAATCAGAGGGATTCTTTTCGTCAACGGTGGTGAGGGCGCTCAGTTGAAGGGGACGCGCCAAAGAGAGCACATTCTCCAACGAAAGCACCAGCGCAGATCGGCTTAAGGATCGGAGAAACTTGCGACGTGAGAACTGCAAAAGAAATTACCTGTGCTGTTTAGCGTTAGGATTCGGCCCTAATTTTGTAGGACGTTGGCCTGATTTGCAAGCTCACATCCAGAGATCGAATGAGTATTCGAGCTATGGCCGCAAATTCCTGAAGGGCGCGGAATGCCTTTTGCCTTACAATTGTGAGCGCACCGGAGTTGTCGTAGCCATGGTTCGGCATCTTCTTCCAAGATTTAACCGTCGCTTTCATATCCCGAACAAGACAGCATTCGGCCGTTTCATCCCGGTGCTTCTGTTGATGGCATTCATTCCGTCGATTTGTCCAGGTCAGCGCAGGGCGCTCGATCTCGACGGAAAGAGCGTGAATCCATTAAAGTCCGACGGGGGACGGACCGTCGTATTGGTCTTTGTACGCGAAGACTGTCCAATCTCCGCGCGTTACGCTCCTGTGATTCAACGAATCAGCGACGCGCATCAGAAGGATGCGCGATTTTATCTGGTGTTCCCGGACAAGGCCGAATCTCCCGCGGATGTTCGTAAGTATCTGCATGAATTTCGCTACTCGATCCCCGCCCTGCGAGATCCCGATCATTCGCTGGTTAAAGAGGCGGGTGCGAAGGTCACGCCCGAGGCGGTGGTGTTCGATACGAAGGGCGCTCTCGTATATCGGGGACGCATCGACAATCTCTACGAATCTTTCGGGCGCTCGCGTCCCGCGCCAACCACGCACGAACTTGAGGACGCTCTTCAGGCGGCCTTGACCGGCCACGCGCTTTCAAACAAAGAAGTCACAGCCGTGGGATGTTACATTTCGGACCTGCAATGAAGCGGCTGTATTCATTGGCTGGAACGGGAATTGTGTTAGCCATTGCGGTTGCGCTTCGCGCTGGCGGAGCCGACGCGCAATCGAACGGAGAACAGCAAGTCACATTCAACCGCGACATTGCTCCCATCATTTTTCAATCGTGCTCGCGGTGCCATCGTCCGGGAGAATCAGGACCTTTTTCTTTGCTTACCTACGATGACGTGAAGAAACATGCGCGTCAGATTGCGGTGGTCACGCATGATCGAATCATGCCGCCGTGGCTGCCAGAACCGCAGAGCCTGAAATTCGCCGACGAAATGCGGCTTTCAGACGATGATATTGCAACCATAAAAAAATGGGTAGACGCGGGAACGCCGGAAGGAAATCCGGCGGATTTGTCGCCGCAGCCAAAATGGGTGGAAGGCTGGCAGTTCGGTCAGCCTGATCTCGTGCTTACCGCCGAAAAGCCTTACCAGTTGCCGCCTGGCGGCTCTGACATGTACTGGAATTTTATTTTGCCCGTGCCTATTGACCGCACCCGTTGGGTGAAGGCGGTCGAGATCCGGCCGGGGGATAAGCGCTTCGTCCACCACGCCAATATTCTCGTCGACCGCCAAGAGAATTCTCGACAGCGCGAGAAAACTCCCGGTGAGGGATTCGAGGGCATGGAAATCAAAATCGAATCGGAAGCGTTTGATCCAGACAGCCACTTCTTGTTTTGGAAGCCGGGTACCGTTCCATACGTTGAACCGGACGGAATGGCGCTGCGGTTGGACAAAGGAACGGATCTCGTACTGAATGTTCACCTGCAACCGTCCGGCAAACCGGAGACGATTCGGCCGACGATCGGCTTATACTTCACCGATCAACCTGCTACGAAATTCCCCATGCTGCTGCAATTGCAAAACGATTCCAAGCTCGACATCCCAGCAGGAGCAAAGAACTTTATGGTGAGTGATGAACTCACGCTTCCGATTGACGCTGATCTGCTTGCTATTTACCCACATGCGCATTATCTGGGCCAGGGCTTGCAAGCTACAGCGACCTTGCCCGATGGCAGCACGAAAAGTTTAATTCACATTCCGCAATGGAATTTGAATTGGCAGGCAGTATACCGATACGCGGAGCCAGTGGCACTGCCCAAGGGAACTACGATCCGCATGCGCTACGTCTACGACAACTCGGACGACAATGCGTTGAATCCGAATCATCCTCCCGAGCACGTGCGCGGTGGAAATCGGTCAAAGGATGAGATGGCGCATCTGTGGCTTCAGGTGCTGCCGCGCAACTTTGGTTCGCAAACGGGCGATCCGCGGATGTTGTTGCAGGAGGCGCTGGCGCGACACAATATCCGTAATAATCCCGAAGACTTTGAGGCGCACTACAATCTTGCGTCCATGCTGCAGGTGCGCGGCGATACCGCCGACGCGCAGACGGAGTATGAGTCGGCGTTGCGGATTCGTCCGGAAGATGCTACTGCGAATAACGCGCTTGGAGCGGTGCTGCTCGCCTCAGGACAGGCTGGCCGGGCGATGTTGTACCTTCAGACCGCGATCAGGACTGCGCCTGACTATTTCGATGCACACTACAACTTAGGAAATGCACTAGCCTCTGCTGACGACTTCCGCTCAGCAGCGAGAGAGTTCGCCGCAGCAGTCCGCATCAGGCCGGACGATGCTGATGCGCACGCCAATCTGGGCAGCGCGTTGGCGGAATTGGGCAGTTTCGTGGAAGCTAAGGCACAGTTCGAACGCGCGCTCGAGATCAATCCGGCGCATACTCTGGCACGGGAGAATCTCCAACAATTGCAAAGCGCGATGGCCAACCACTAATCTGAAGCGGCGATTTGCACTGGTTCTTGAATGGGCCATTTTCTTCGACTCTTGCTGTGTGCGCTTTTGTGCAGAGCCGTCACCTCGCGGGCTCAGACTGCGGCAGGCGCGGCGAATTCTGGCTCCAACGTACACGTAGGAGATCGAGCCTGCGCAGGTTGCCATTCCTCTATTTACAATTCGTACGTAAAGACTTCCATGGCGCAGGCCAGCGGGCCGGCGATCAACAATTTTTTCCCGGCTGATTTTGTACATCAGAAATCCGGAGTGCACTATCGCATTTACTCCGATCAGGGAAAAGTGTGGCTCAGCTTTGAGCGTCCGAGCGACGCGAGCGTGCGGGGCAAGCGAGAGTTGCTCTATTACATTGGCTCCGGGCGGCGGGGCCGAAGTTATTTGTTCGTGGTAGACGGATTTCTTTTCGAGTCGCCGGTGAATTGGTATACCGATCGGCAGCGCTGGGACATGGCGCCTGCATATGGCAATGCCAGCGAAATGCCAATGAATCTCCCGGCTTTTGCCAGTTGTTTGCATTGCCATGTCAGCGGGATGCGGCCTCCACTGGCGGGAACGGAAAACCAGTATCCGTCTCCACCATTTTCCGATGCTGGCGTTACTTGTGAACGATGCCACGGGCCAGCTGCCGCGCACGTGAAGGGCGGAGCCATCATCAATCCCGCCAAACTCGATGCCGGGCGACGTGACGCAGTTTGCATGCAATGCCATCTCGAAGGCAAGGCTGCGATCGAGCGCCCGGGGCGGCACATTTATGACTTTCAGCCGGGAGAGCAGCTGTCCGACTTCATTCGCTATTTTGTGTTTGCTGATCAACAGGACAGCGGACTTGGAGCCGTTAGCCAGTTCGAGGCACTGGCGCAAAGTGCCTGTAAGAAAAAATCTGGCGACGCCATGTCGTGCACTAGCTGTCATGATCCGCACCGGGAGCCATCTGCTGCTGAGCGCGTCTCTTACTACCGGCAGAAATGTCTGGCTTGTCATGGCGCGAAGTTTGGAAGCACACACCACGCAGATCAGCCCGACTGCACTTCATGCCATATGCCTTCGTCGTTAAGTACGGATGTTGCTCACACCGAGGTAACGGACCATCGTATCCAGCGGCGGCCGGACATCGCGGCTCAGCTCTTGCAGGATAGAAGCACACAAGCAACCTTGCCGAGGCTGGTTCCATTTCCGTCGCTGAAAAACGACGACGATGTGCGTGACCTCGCACTGGCCTGGGAATCATTGGTTAATAGCGGGATGACGGCAGCGGCAGGGGAAACTGAACGATTACTTCGTTCGGCTCTCGAAAAATCCCCCAACGATTCCGTTCTGCTTTCCGCGTTGGGTTATTCGGCGCAGCGTAAAGGCGGTTTGGATCGAGCTCGCGAGCTATATCAACGAGCCCTTGCGGTCGATCCCACGTTGATCGATGCGGCTACGAACCTGGGTGCGATCGAGGCGAATCACGGGCAGCCGCGTGAAGCGCTCAAGCTTTGGCAGGATGCGTTCCAGCGCGCTCCAGGTCAAAGTCGTATCGGGATGAATATCGCTCTACTCTTTTGCGGCAGCTCACAGCCCGATAATGCACGCAATTATGTTTTGCGCGTGCTTGAATTCAATCCGGACCTTCCCGAGGCAAAGACCCTGCTGCAACGGCTCAATAACGGTTCGTCAAAATGCAAAGATTAAGAATATTTTGACGCCATTCTACTTCACAGCAGCAGCTGGGCGATGTAGGCTAACGGCCAAGAGGCTTCGGCAATCATGGTTGGAATGCGGCGGGCGAGCTTAATCTGGATCTGCGTCATCCTTGCGATTTGGTTGTCTGCTTTCGAATGCTTCTCAGGCACAACCCCCTCTACTCAACCTAACGGCGGCCTGCATCGCGTGCTGCAATACATTCACTCGGATTGGGACGTGTTGACGCGTTCCATGACACGTTGCGACAGCGTCGTGGATCCAAAGTTGCCGGAGGCTGCTCTGCTTTATCTGCCGGCAAATTTCCCCGAACCAGATTCGGTAAAACAACTCGAACAAGCATGCAAGGTGCGAGTTGAGCACTTGCCCATGGTCATCGAACATCCGGGCGAGCCCGGAGTGGAAGCAATCTCGCCGCAAGGGCTGCTTTTTCTGCCGAACAGCTACGTCGTTCCTGGGGGGCGTTTCAACGAAATGTATGGATGGGACAGCTACTTCATTATCCTCGGGCTGGTGCGTGATGGGCGAATCGAGCTGGCGCGAGGAATGGTAGAGAATTTTTTCTTTGAAATCGAACACTACGGAACGGTGTTGAACGCCAATCGCACTTATTACCTCACTCGCTCGCAGCCGCCATTTCTGACTTCGATGATTATGGAGGTCTACAACGCGCAGAAGGCCGCGGGACATGATGACAAGCAGTGGCTGGCTCGCGCCTACAGTTTTGCGTCCCGGGATTACCAGATGTGGATGCGCGATCCGCACCTGGCAGATGCGACGGGGCTTTCGCGCTATTACGATTTCGGCACTGGTCCGGCTGCCGAAAGCTTGCAGGATGAAACCGGACTCCGCCGTAAGGTTATCGGTTATTTTCTTCTTCACCCTCAACTCGATCGAACCTATGTGATTGCCAAAGGCACCGAGTTGGCTCAGCAAGCTACCGGACCTGATTACACGGTGGAAGTCTGCGATGTGGCGAAAACCATGGCGCGTCCGGGATGCGACACTTCCAGCACGGTGCAGTTGAGCGGTGATTATTACAAGGGCGATCGCAGCATGCGCGAGTCCGGGTTCGACATTTCGTTTCGTTTCGAACCTTATGGCGCAGCCACCCATCATTTTGCTCCGGTGTGTTTAAACAGTCTTCTTTATAAGACAGAAAAAGACCTGGAAGAAATCAGCCATTTGCTGGGCAAAGCTGCCGAAGGGGCGCAATGGAAGCAGCGAGCCGAAGACCGCAAACAAAAAATCAACAAGTATCTTTGGGACGATCAGCGAGGATTGTTCGTTGACTACGATCTGCGCACGGGGACGAAATCGACGTACCAATATGTGACGACGTTTTATCCGCTGTGGGCGGGGCTGGCGAGTCCGCAGCAGGCAAAAGCAGTGGCTCGAAATGTGAAGGTCTTTGATGAGCCGGGCGGGCTGGTGACGAGCACGTCCGACACTGGCGGGCAGTGGGATTACCCCTATGGATGGGCCCCTCTTGAATCGCTTGCCGTGGATGGGTTACGCCGCAATGGCTACACCGCCGACGCGGATAGAATTTCGTATAACTTTCTTTCTACTGTGGCTGAGAATTTCCGGCGCGAAGGAACCATCCGCGAAAAATATGATGTCGTGACACGCTCTTCGGAGGCTCACGTCAGCGCTGGATATCAGGCCAACGTGGTCGGTTTCGGTTGGACCAACGGCGTTTTCCTGGAACTATTGCAGCAGATGCCAAAAGAAATGGTCGATCGACTGGCGAGGGAACAGGACGCGGCGGCGCATTAGTGAATTGATTGACCGTTCCTATTGCTTGCTGCTCTCGCGCTCTTGTAACTGCTCGGCTGATTTCAATTCTTTTTCCGCTTCGTCATTTCTTCCCAGGTCGCGATAGGCTTGTCCCAACAAATGATGAGTGATGGAATTATTCGGATCCATTGCAACCGCCCGTTGCAGGGCGCGCACGGCTAGATCGAACTCGCCTTTCTTCTCCAGAACTTTTCCCATCAGAATGTACGGGCCAGTAGAGGTCGCGTCGAGCCAGATGGAGCGCTGCAATAAACGTTCAGCGTCATCGTACTTCTGGATGCGCGAATACGCATCCGCCAACTTGTAATAAGTGGGAGCGTGCGCAGGATTGATGGCTTTTTCTTTTTCAAATTCGGCGATGGCTTCATCAACTCGCGATTTGTACAGGTACAGCTCGCCCAGCAAAAAGTGAGCGAGCGGAAGTTTGGGATCGAGCGCGACGGCCTTCTGCGCGTACTCTTCCGCAATTGGATCAAATTCCTGCCGCAGCAACATTCGCGCGGTAAATAAATAACTGGCGGCGGAATCCGCCGGCACATCAAACATTCGCGCGAAGGCATTGCGAGCTTGCGGATAATTTTTTACCTGAATGTAAGAGACGCCCAAAATATAAGCGGCGTCGACATTCGCCAACGGATACCAGGTCTGCACTTTTTCCAGCAGCGGGATGGCGTCATTCGGGCGGCCGGCAAGATAATACGAAAGGCCAAGAAGCTGCACGCCCTCGCTGTCTTTCGGATTTTCCTCGGTCGCCTGCTTCAAATAGCCCACAGCCTTCAGGAAATCTCCTTTCCTGTAATACGCTGCACCGAGTTCGTGTGAAAGGCCCAGCAGCTTTGGATTCTGTGTGGCAAGCGCCTGCAGTTGGGAAAGCGCTTCATCATACTTACCTTCTTCCAGGAGTTTGCGGGCGGTGTCAAAGTTGGGAACAGAAGGATGGGGAGTTTGGGAAGATTGTGTTTCTTGAGATGAATGCTGCGGCTGTGGCGCAGTCTGTGCCCGGGGAGAACTTCCAGACATGCTGATCCAGACAATAGTCGCGCCAAGAATTGCACCCCGGACCAGCGCTAACAACGGCGACCTCCATGAAAATCCAAGCGTCATTTCACAAAGCGGCAAAGTGAGAGAGCCAACTGCTTCTCACGGTATTGAAGGACAGCAGCATAACACGTAACCTATCCTCACTGTGACATTCGCGGTCGCTGGAAGGCCCACTAACGCTCGATTTTCGCTTATCGTCTTCATCCTGCAACTCAGCACATTCGTGTGGTTGTCCCAGGCTCAGACAACCGCTTCCGGTGCCGTGGCTGCTTATCAGCGCGGACAGGCTGCGATAGAAAATGGTGATGCCGTCGGAGCTCAATCCGCTTTTCAACAGGCGATTAAACTTGACCCCCGCAACGCCGACGCGCAGAACGCGTTGGGACAACTGATGTTTCAGCAGGGCGATGTGGACGGCGCGATAGAACACTTTCGTATCGTCACCCGGCTTCGACCGGGGCTGGCCGTTGCGCATGCCTACCTGGCGCAAGCGCTTTCGAGCAAAGGCTCGCTCAATGAAGCCGCTCACGAGTTGAGGGTGGCAGTGCACCTGGCGCCGCAGCAAGTTGATGCACATCTTGCGTTGGCGCGAGTGCTCAGCCAGCAGCAACAAACCGACGATGCAATTTCCGAGATGAAAAAAGCCGTGGCCTTGCAACCCGCACGCCCGGACTTGCACGACGACCTTGGGGTGTTGCTGGCCCAGCAGTTGCGACTGCTGGATGCCGAGAAGGAGTTCCGCGTGGCTCTTAAGCTAGATCAAAAATACGAGTCCGCGCAATTGCATCTTGGCGTCGCTCTTCTGAACAGCGGCGAGCGAGAGGAGGCCATCGCAGCACTCCAACAAGCCGCTCAACTGGATCCCGAAGACGGAACTGCGAAATATTATCTCGGCACTGCACTCGAGGCGAAAGGAGACACCGACGCTGCTTTACGGGCCTTCGAACAGGCTGCGCAACTTACTCCGAATGTGGCTGTCGTACAGACGCGTTATGGCTTGCTGCTGCAGCGTTCCGGTGAGCCGGAAAAAGCTGCAACCGCATTCGCAAAAGTCGTTGAACTCAGTCCCAATGACCCCGAGGCGCACAACAACCTGGGTCTGGCGTTGATGCAATACGGTCAGGGTGACGCTGCGATCAAGGAATTTCAGACCGCACTAAGACTGCATCCCGAGGACACGGGCATTCGTGGAAATCTCGGGCTTGCCTATTTGCAGAAGTCCGACTTTGAAGCAGCGTCACGAGAATTGCGACAGGCATTGAGCATCTCGCCCAATCAGGCTCATCTTCACTACGATTTGGCAGTAGCGCTAAAACTAGAAGACGATTTAACGGGCGCTATCGCAGAATTGAAAGAGGCAATCCGCCTCGACCCAGGCTTAGCCGATGCTTATTACACTTATGGAGTCACGCTTTGGCAAAGCGGCGATTTCGCGGAATCGGTGGAACGCCTGCAAGAGGCCATCCACGCGAAACCTGACTATGCCGAGGCTTATTACACGCTGGGTACAGTCTTCAAGCAAATGGGCAAACTGCCAGAGGCGGCCAGCGCGCTTCGCGAAGCCATACGTTTGCAACCCGACTTTGCCGGAGCGCATACAACTCTTGCCGCTGTCCTCCGGCAACTCGGCGACAGTCAGGGAGCAGGCGCTGAGAGCAAACTCGGCGCGGAGATCAGCCAGCAGAAAACCAGTCTTCAGGCGGCGACATTCACCACGAACTCGGGACGGCGTCTGCTTGAGGCTGGAGATCTGGATGGTGCGCTATCCCAGTTCCGTTCTGCCATCAATTCTCAGCCGAACTACGCACCCGCGCACTACCAACTTGCTTTGGCGCTGAAGAGAAAAGGTGACAAGGCGGGAGCTCAGGTCGAATTGCAAAAGGCAGCGGAGCTGGATTCACGTTTCAAATCCCCCGCCGAGTGAGGGTCTACGATCCAGTCTTGCGCAGGCTTACCAGTTCCATCGCTACTGGCACGCCGCGCGTGACCTTCACATGCACGACTGCTTCGAATGGCTTCAAATCCTCGGGCTTCGAAACCCCGAGCCTCTGCAGCAAATCCTGCAATGATTGCGGCGTGCAAATGTATTCGACCGCGGCTTGGGTGCCGATGGTGGTCGTTCCCGCCAGGATCATTACCGATTGTGACGGGTTCCCCTCGCGCACGCGAGCGACGACTGAGTATTCCTCCGTGAGAGGTTCGTTGGAGGGGCTAGCCAAAAAGGCATTTGGTTCGCCCGCTTGGGGATGCATGTTGACTATCGCCAAGTCTCCCTTTCGGGGACCGGATGTGAGCTGCCGGAAAACGAATTCCTGGGTATTGGGGATATCGCGTAGCGGTAGATTTTCCGCAGGCGAACCGAGGAAGATCAAGTTGTTGTTCTTGGCATCGTCGAGCGAAAGCAAACTCCCCCGCTTAACCAGGATCGGCCGGCCTAGTTGGGCGAAGACACCATCAAGCTCATGGACGGCCAACACTTCACCGACGCCGGTGTAGTGGTCGAGAATCGGGCTGCGTGAATCACGCTTAGGATCGAAGTAGCGCATTCCCGTCTCTGGCCTACCAACAAAAGCACCGTTGCTAAATATGACCCACGGTCGTAGCGGCGCAGAGAGAAAGCTTCCCCAGAAAATTCGAAATGCAGCAGGCGCTGGCTCCGCATGATTGGCTGCGATTGCTTCGGCGGGAGTGCGATTGACGAGCATGGTAAAAATGACCCCGATAGCCGCTGCCAACAGCACAACGAGCACAAAAACCGCAGTGACCCAGTTCCGGCTAGCTGATTGCCGCCTTTCCCTGCTTAGGGTCGCAACCGAAAGTCCCATATGGGACGTCGCAGTGCGATGCTGGAAGGTAAGCAGGTATCCGCCTTTAGGCAGGTCCACGAGAATCGGATCTGCTGCACCTTCGGAGCCGTAGTACTCTGCCAGCTTGAGACGAAGGCGTCCGGCCTGGACCCGGATAGTCGAATCCAACTGGGGATCAAAATCGACGGGGCGATGAAAAACTTCAGTCGCAATTTCATATTCTTTTAGCGGCACGCCAGGACGAGTTAAGGCGTGCGTCGCCAAATATCGCAGGAGCTTGCACAAGGATTCGGAGCCGTGAAGGGTATGGCTACTCGCTAACCTGTCGATCTGCTCCAGGTATTCATCCGGAACCGGCAGATGAGCCCGATTTACAGCCATGTAACATTACAGTAACAAGATGTGTATCTCGCTGCAAGCCTAGAATTTACCGCCATGTCACTGTATCAAACCTCTTGAAACTTATCTCTTCGTCGTTAGTAGTGTTTTTGTACTACTGGCTCAAGTTGAGCGGACGAGTGAGTCCGTCTTTCGAAATGCACTTCACTTTACTCGCCGGGATTAAGCAGCAGTTCTGTGTCGTCTCCAAACTATTCGTGCGCAAGCCTGAGTTGACTCCAAATTGCTAGCGCTCGGAGGAATGCAATGCGAAGGTCATTCGTTTCCGGTCTCGCGGTGCTCTCAATTTTACTTGTCGTATGGGGTCCTGCAGCTTCGGCCCAAGCTGTCTTTGGGAGCATATTTGGCACCGTTACCGATCCCAGCGGCGCGGCTGTTCCCAATGCAAAGGTCACCGTCACGGACGTCAGGAAGGGAACCACCGATGGAGCGACTTCAAACGAGAGCGGCAATTACTCAGTAACGCACTTGATTCCGGATACGTATAAGGTTCGTATCGAAGGCCCGGGCTTTAAGACAATTGAGCAGGACAATATCGCAGTTTCTGCGGACGCGGCGGCCCGCGTTGACGGGCAATTCCAAGTTGGCTCCGCCACCGAGTCCGTTGAAGTGACCAGCGAAGCTCCACAGCTGAAGACGGATCGAGCTGACGTCTCGATCGAGTTCAATCAGAAATACGTCGAAGACTTGCCGATCATGAATCGCAACTTCACGTCCTTTGAGTTGCTTTCTCCGGGTACCCAAAAATTGGTGGGATGGAGCCACGCAGTAACCGAAAATCCGCAAGGCAGCCAGCAGATTTTTGTCAACGGACAGCACTTCAGCGGTACCGCGTTTGAATTAGACGGCACGGATAATCAGGACCCCATTCTTGGGATAATCGTCGTCAACCCCAATCTCGACGCCATCCAGGAGACGAAAGTCACACTCCAAAACTACGACGCCGAGTTTGGCAAGGCACTCGGAGGCGTGGTTACCGTCCAGACGAAGTCTGGCAGTAACGAGTTGCATGGCAGCGGTTTCTGGTTTCGGCGAACCGATGCCACTGCGGCCCGTGATCCATTTACGCAATTCGCTCCCGATCCCCTCACTGGGAAGTTTATTCCGTCTGACAAGTGGCAGCAGTTTGGTGGGACTATCGGGGGTCCGATCATCAAGAATAAGTTGTTCTTCTTCGGGGACTACCAAGGCACTCGTGAAACCAACGGAACCACGAACCTGCTCACCGTGCCAACCACCGAGATGGCGGCGTCTTGTAATCCGGCGTCCAACGCAGCCAGCGCAACGCCCGGATTTTGTGACCTAAGCCAGTATTTGACGCCCGCGGAACAGGGAGGGGGACAAGCTTATGATCCGACCACGGGCAGCGCGACCGGAGGTCGAACGAAATACCTCAACAACCAGATTCCGATTGGCCAGATCTCACCGCAAGCCGCAGCCATCCTAAAGCTTTTCCCCGCTCCCAACAGCGGGGGCGGCATCACCAACAACTTCATTGCGTCAGGTTCAGGAAACTACACCCAAAACAGCTTCGATGTGCGCGTCGATTTCAATGCCGCGCCAACGGTTCAAACGTTCGGCCGCTTTAGCTTTGACCACTTCCATGTCGAGGGCTTGGGCTCGTACGGAGCGTTAGGAGGCGTCGGCTTCGGTCCCGGTGGTTTGGCCGGCGGCTCTAACACACATAACTACAGCGTTGCTTGGGGCCTCACCAAGACCATCACCTCCAGCTTACTGGCCGACTTCCGTTTCGGATATTTCAAGTATAACCCGAACACTTTTAAGCCCGACGCAGGGACCACGCCCATGACGGGGTTTGGCATCCCCAACTCGAATCTCACCGGGCCGGAAGCTGCCTTCACTTCAGGTCTCGGCGGGTTCTTGCTCAATCAAACTGTATCCAGTTCGTCGGCGAACACCGGCGCGTTCAGTAACCCGACGGTGAGCTGGGGTGACGGCTTAGGCGTCGGCCGCTGTAATTGTCCGCTCCTGGAGAGTGAGCAACAATTTCAGTGGGTCACCAACTGGACAAAGATCAAGGGGAACCACCAATTTAAGTTTGGCGCGGACATCCGTTACGCCATGAACCTGCGCGTGCCCAGCGACAACAATCGCGCTGGCGATTACACCTTTAATTACCTCACGACATCCAACGGCGGCGCCGGGGGACTGGACTGGGCAACCTTCATGCTGGGCGATGTCACGCAGATGACGCGATATGTCAGTCCAACGGTCACGGCAGCGGAGCGGCAGCACCGTATGTTCTATTACGGCCAGGATACGTGGCGAGCCACTCCCAGGCTGACACTGAATTATGGGTTGCGTTGGGAAGTGTATTTTCCAGAATACGTGAACGGCAAAGGCAATGGCGGATTCGCGAATCTTGTACAAGGCCTCGATCGGGTAGCCGGATACGGCCCCTTCGGCCTCAACGGTAACATCCAGAATGACTGGCACTATTTTGCGCCGCGAATCGGAATTGCGTACCAGTTGACAGAGAAAACTGTGCTTCGGATGGGCTACGGCCGCAGCTACGACATGGGCGTGTTCGGCTCGAACTTCGGCCACACGGTAACCCAGACGCTGCCGGTACTGGCAGCTCAACTGGCGCAGAATTCATCGCCAAACCTGACTGCCTTCACCCTCGCGCAAGGGCCACCTGTGTTCAATTTTCCGCCGATCCCGGCAAGCGGAACGCTTCCGGTGGCGGGACCGAATTGCTATCAGAGCGCGTTTTTCGTAAACGGCGCAAATACCCAGCTCTGCGTGCAGCCGCATATCCGGCCCACATTCCAGCGTTTGCCTGAACTGGATGCCTGGAATGCGACCGTGCAACACCAGATCACCAGCACTATGAGCCTGGAAGTAGCTTACATCGGCAACAAGGGTACACACGTTTTTGCCGGAGACGGACCGACCTACAACGTGAACAGTCCCGCTATCGGGCCTGGTATTACAGATCCGATAACTGGTGCTTTTGTACCCGTAACGCCATTGGTACAGCGGCGGCCCTTCTACAACCGGTTCAGTTATCCGGGATTCATTGATCCCACCACGGGCACCACCCTGATGTGTTGCTCCACCGACCAAAATAACTACCTAGGCAACGACGCCAGCAGCAATTACAACGCCGCACAAGTCGAGGTGACCAAGCGATTTTCCCACGGTTTCCAATTCCTTTCTCACTACACCTTTGCTCACGCCTACAAGTATGACAACAACTACTACGCAGATTCACCCGGCATCGCCTATGGTCCCGACGACGAGGTTCGCAACCACGTCTGGGTGAACAATGTCGTCTATGAACTGCCGTTCGGAAAGGGTAAGCCTTTCGGAGGCGGCGCGGGCGGAGTTGAAAATCAGTTCATTGGCGGTTGGCAGATCAGCGGTACCACCACTTGGGCCAGTGGCTTGCCGTGGACTCCGAGCTACGGAGAATGCGGCAGCGAGGAGGATGTGAGTATCTGCCGGCCCAACAAGGGAACCGGCTCGTTCCACCTGGGCGCGGGCGGGTTTAATCCGGTCACACACCAGGTGCCGTTCTTTACGCCTATTCCTGACATCGTGACCAATCCCGGCGGTCCGTTCTCTGATCCCGGCCCCGGGCATTTAGGCAACATCGGCGTTTTCAGCTATCGCGGCCCACGGGCTTTCTTCAGCGACGCGTCGATTCTGAAGAACTTCTTCCTGACGGAACGCTTCAGGCTGCAGTTCCGCATGGATGCCTTCAACGTGTTCAACCACCCGGTTCTGGGTTGGAACAACAACCAGGGCGGGACAGGCACGTGTATAGACTGCGCGGGCAATGGCCAGATCACAAACATCGAAGCCGATGCTACGCCCGGCTCCGCTACCGGTATGCGACAGCTTGAGTTCGCGCTTAAGTTAATTTTCTAGCTTCTCGGTGCTTAAGGGTGTCATCTTGAGAAGCTAACGCGACGAGTGATCTGGGTTTTACCGGCAGACGCGACAAACCCAGATCACTCGTTTTGCTCAGATGACAGCTTACGCGCCGATTTTCCGGCCTCTAGTTGCTCGGCACTAATAGCGTCACCGCATTGTCGATGACGGATATTTCCGCGGGCAACGTTCCTAATAGCTCCCCATCGGCTTCGACGAAGATGCGAGGTTTCGCGCTCGACGCTTTGGACTGCAGATCGCGGCAGATTGCATCTTTGCTGTGGACCAGTTCGATTCCGGGGATTGTCCAGTTGGTTGCGAAGATCCCACGCAGTACGTAGCGCAAATAGGCCAGGCGGCTGTGTGTGCGGAAGAGCACCAGGCGAAGATCATCGCGGTCGAGCGATGCGCCGGGAGCAAGCTGGCGCAGAACTCCCCCGAAATTGCCGATGCGAACAGCTAGTAACTGAGACACTTCCATCTGCCCGCTCTGCGCTCCCTTGAGCTCCACTGAGAAGTTTTCCATCTTGTGGGTCAGCCACAGGCGAGTCGCCTTTGCGCAATACGCCGCCATGCCCAGCCGTCGCTTCACCAAAGGATCCAGCTTGTAGAAGAGGTGCGCGTCCACACCAATTCCTACCATGACAATAAAAAATCGCTGGCTGGGATTTCCAGTTAAATCCTGGTAAGTCACTCGGCCAACGGCAATGCGTCGCGGCTTGGCCGTTAGCGCGACTCGTGCTGCGCTGGCTGGAGAAAGCGGCAGATTGAGATCATGAGCCAGCGAGTTGGCAGTCCCTAGAGGAATGACGCCCAGCGCGGTCTGGCTGCCCACCAGCGCCTGCAAAACGTCGTGAACGGTGCCGTCGCCCCCGCAAGCAAGAACTGTGTCGCAGCCTGCGGCTATAGCGTGTTTGGTTTGATCAGTCGCATCTGATGCTGCGCGGGTAGAGGCAGCTGTGGCTTCGATTCCGGCGTCTTTCAAGACTGACAGCGCTTCCCCTACGTGCGTTGTTCGGCGCTCACGGCGACGGCCGGAAAGCGGGTTGTAGAGGAGCAGTGCCTTGCGCATCAATTCACGATTTGGCTTCGCCTTGCTGGAAGGCAGCAATTAATTTTCCGCAGGAGCGAGGCCTAAACCTTCCCTCTTGTACTCCACTCCCACATACCGAACATCGCCTTCTGCGGCAACGGGTGGCCGATCTGACGGGCCAGCATGCAGATCTGGCCGCGATGATGGGCATCGTGCGCAATCAGATAGCCGAAAAATCCGGCAACGTCGGGGCGGAATCCTTTTACTCGGCCACCGCTCAGCAACGCGGACTGCAATACCGCGCTTAGAGCTTCCCGGCTCTGTTCGAGGGCTCTTGCCGCCTGCACCGGCGTGACCCGGGTGCGATCCAGTTGTTGAGGAATCTCGCTGCCCTTGGCCGCAGCTTTCAGCCACATCAGGCGGACGTTGTGCAGGTGCGCCACGATGGCAGCGATGGTGCGTCCCTTGCCTGCAGGGGGCTCGGCGCGCCATGCTTGCGCCGGCAAGTTTTCGATCATGTACAAATTGATCCGGTCATTCGTGTCAAAGGAAGTCAACAGCGCTTGGGGCAACGAAAACTCGGCCGGCGCGTTTTTGGGCATGTCGGTCTCCGTAGGAATTCGCGAACAAACTACTCTGAAATCTGGTTGCGCCTGATTGCGTAGACGTAATGTAGCAGATTCACTCTGGTGACTTCTTTCCATATCGTCATGCCATTCTTCTCGGCTACTCGGCACGACGCGATGTTCTCGGGCCGGATCAGAGAGATAAGTTTGTCGACTTTCAGATTTGCAAATCCGTAATCTCGACATGCGCGCGCCGCTTCCGTGGCATATCCCTGGCCCCACTGGTCGCCGCGGACGTGGTAGCCGATTTCGACCTCATCCGTTCCGTCCACAGTTTGCCGGACCAATCCGCAATCGCCGATCAGTTCTCCCGTGGAGTTCAGAATCATGGCCCACAGACCATAGCCGTCATTCACGTAACGAGCGCGGTTCCGCGCGATCCAATCGACAACTGCCGCATGGTCGAACGACACCGGGTAATACTGCATGGTCTCGGGATCGGACAGAATTGCAGCGAGCGCGTTGACGTCTTCGGGCACAAATTCACGGAGTGACAAGCGCTGGGTTTGCAGGATCCGCATGGGAAGAGTTTAGTACTTGGACATTCCTTGCCTGACGTCTCGCGGGCAGGCGCGCGCGCCACGCAATTCGGTACCTCGCCTATAATCTTTTTCTGTGGCTACAGTAGCAAAAGAACTCGGAAAAAAGATCGAGGCTCTGCGCGATCAGATCCGGCATCACGAGTATCGATATTTTGTGCTCGATGATCCCGAGATCAGCGATGCCGAGTTCGATCAACTGATGATCCAGTTGAAGAAGCTTGAGGCCGAGCATCCTGAGCTGATCACGACCGATTCTCCAACGCAACGGGTCGGCGGAAAACCGCGGGAGGGCGTGGTCAAAGCTGCGCATTCCTCACCCATGCTCTCGCTCGACAACACGTATAGCGTGGACGAGCTGCGGAACTGGGAGCGGCGGGTTCACGAACTAACTGGACGTAAGGACATCGATTACGTCTGTGAACTCAAGCTCGATGGCATGTCGTTGGCCTTGCAGTATGAAAATGGGCGGCTGGTGCGGGGTATTACACGCGGCGACGGCATCGTCGGCGAAGATGTCACTTTGAATGTGCGCACGGTTCGTTCGATTCCGCTTTCGATCCCGAAAGAAAAGCTTAAGGCCGCGGGCATTCCCGCCGACTTCGAAGTGCGTGGCGAAATGCTCATGCCTCTGGCAGCGTTCAGGAAAATGAACCAGCAACGCGAGGAGCAGGGGCTTTCATTGTTCGCCAACCCACGAAACGCCACTGCCGGAACCGTTCGTCAACTTGAGCCCAGCATCACTGCGCAACGGCGGCTCGATTACTTTGCCTACATGCTGCTGAGAGATGGACGCACGATTTTCGACCGCCACTGGAAGACTTTGGATGCTCTGGATGCAGCTGGCTTCAAGGTTAATCCCAGTCGCAAGCTTGCCAAGAATTTTGAGGACGTCTGGGCATTCATCGAAGAAGAGGAAACGAAGCGCGAGAAACTTCCTTATGAAATCGATGGCATCGTGGTCAAAGTTGACCGAACCGCATTGCAAGAGGAATTGGGTTACACGGGCAAAGCCCCGCGGTGGGCGATTGCCTACAAATATGCCGCCCGCGCGGGCATTACGCAGATTGAAGACATTCGTGTGCAAGTGGGACGCACCGGGAAACTGACTCCGGTTGCGGTGCTGAAGCCTGTGCCTATCGGCGGCACGACAGTAAGTCGCGCCACTCTCCACAACATGGACGAGATTGAACGGCTGGGAGTGAAGATCGGAGATTGGGTTGAGGTCGAACGTGGAGGCGATGTCATTCCAAAAGTCAATCGCGTGCTGGATGATAAAGATCATCCGCGTGGACACAAAACATTTCACATGCCAGACAAGTGTCCAGTGTGCGGCGGCCAAGTCATCCGGAGCGAAGGAGAAGCGGACCATCGCTGTGTGAATGCCAACTGCCCGGCCAAGCTTCGCGAGACGATTCTGCACTTCGCATCGCGCGGAGTCATGAACATTGATGGGATGGGCGAAGCGTTGGTAAACCAGCTAACCGACCGAGGCCTGGTTAAGAATGTCGCGGACATTTACAAGCTGACCAAGCAGGATCTCCTATCGCTCGATCGCATGGGCGAAAAGTCGGCACAGAACATTCTTCGAGAAATCGAGGCTTCGAAGAAGCTGCCGTTGGAACGCGTGATCTATGGCCTTGGCATTCGCTTTGTGGGAGAGCGTACTGCACAATTTTTGGCCGAAGAACTTGGATCCATGGACGCGATCATGAATGCCGGCCAGGAAGAGCTTCAACAGGTAAATGAGGTGGGGCCGCGAATCGCCGAAAGTATTGCGGAGTTTTTTCAGGAACCGCGAAATCGCGAACTGATTGAGCGTCTGCGCCACGCCGGCTTGACTTTCAAAGGAACCAGGAAAGAGCGCGGCACGAAATTCGCAGGAAAAACTTTTGTGCTGACTGGCACGCTCAGTCTTCCCCGAGACCAGGTAAAGAAGACGATTGAAGCGGCCGGTGGACGCGTATCGGGCTCCGTCAGCAAAAAAACTGACTATGTGATCGCGGGAACCGATGCGGGCTCCAAGCTCGACAAAGCGAAGGAGCTGGGAGTAACAGTCATTGGGGAAAAAGACCTGGCCAATTTACTTGAAGGCTGATGGCAAACAACCTCTCCGTGGCATTTCTCATTGCAAAAACTTACAAACTCTTTACATCCTTGTGACAACCCCAGCCGTGGATAGGCTATCTTTGCACACTAGTTGTCGTTCCTCGGGGGAGCGAAACGACAACGCCTTTTCGCGCGAACACGGTTTTATGGAGATGCGCATGGGCGCATAGGGAGCATCGCGGCATCTGAGGTGTCGCGATTGTGCGCTTCTTGCGTTTGCCGGCAATCGTCCTGAGCGAGGATTTCTTGCCCTTCGAAAGCCTTTTGCTCAGGATGGTACCGGCGATTCAAACGCCGCTTTAATTCTCTGGTAGGTGACTTCGAGGCTTTCCGGCAATATTCGCGTTTCCCCAACCACCGAAATAAAATTTGCGTCAGCCACCCAGCGTGGCAGGACGTGCATGTGGACATGGCCGGCTACGCCTGCCCCAGCGGCCTTGCCGATATTCATGCCCAGGTTGACGCCGTCGGGGGTGTACAACTGCCGCAGAACACGTTCGGTTCTCTGCGATAAATCCATCATTTCGTGCGCGGTCTCGGGCGGCAGCTTTTGCAATTCGTCCAGATGCGAAAAAGGCACGATCATCACGTGGCCTGGCGTGTAAGGAAAAGTATTCAGGATGATGAAGCAGGTTTCGCCGCGGTGCACGATGCGGGCCTTCTCGTCATCACCAAGCTTCGGAAGATCGCAAAAAATGCAGCCGGATGTTTTGGGGGCGGTGACAAACGCGTATCGCCAGGGAGTCCAGAGATAATCCATCGCAGGGCAGAGTAGCAGATAGCAGCGAGTTTCGGAATGTGAAGTTAACCTGGAGACGGGCACGGACGATGACGCCCGCGGCTGCACTTAGGGCTTGTTGGAGCGCAGGTCGGTTAGGCGGGCGTTTACCGACTCGGGTTTTCTCTGTCGGGAGGCGAGAACCTGTTGCAATAATTCCCAGTCATTGGCGACATCGCGCTCTGAGGCCTTCGGGGATCCGCCGCTGCGTAGTTCTTCCCGAAGCCGGGCTACCAGCATGGACGCTACCAACTCGGGCGGAGCCGAAGTCCGCAGGACGTTGCTTCGCGAAACTCCAAGATCGACTGTTCCCTCACCAAGCTTAACCTCGAGCACGGGCTTGCCTGACTCATCCAGGTGCGGCACGGCAGCCGCCTCTGCCTTCTGCCAAGTAGTTGCACTCGCATTATCCTCCGCCAGTGGTCGCTCCAGAGATCTCAGCCGATTTTGATATAAGCGCCGCTGTGAGGCTGCAAGTGGCGGTTCTAAATCCCGGCCAGGATCAAACACCATTGCATTTTGTGCCGGATTGAAACGCTCAGGTCCCACGGCCGCAACCACGAGGCAACTTGTCAAGATCGGGTGTACCAGAAGCAAGGGTACGGTGTACTTCTTCTTTCTGAGTATGGATTCGGCGACGCCGTGCACTGGTGCGCTTCGTGGGATCGTTCCGGGAACTTGGGGAATCACAAAGCTGGACAAGTGCAGCTCGGGATGGCGCTCGCCGAAGTGAACGTACAATTTTGCAATGTGCTTCGGCGTGGTGACACCGAGATCGCCGATTACATTGCGATGAAGGGTTTTCGGATAATAAAAGTTAATCAGATTGCGGGCAAAGTCCGCGCAGTTATGAGTTACCAGGTTGAACCGCTTTTGGTTTGGCTCTGAATTAAGCTTTCGAATCAGGTTGTCGTCCTGTTCGTCGGTCGTGTCCAACTGGAAAGCATAGATGGTTCGGCGGTAGCCAGCGCCGATTAATTCGGGCCAACGGCCAGCCGGCGGTTCGCCTTCAGGGCCATCAGGCGCAATGGCTTCGAGGTGATCACGTCGATATTGATCCCTGAGAAAATCGGCGAGCTTCGGATCCGTAGACAGCGGCACATTGTCCGCTTTGTCGACTGCGTACAGGTAAGGGATAAGAGGAATCGCGATCCAGTCGTGCCCTGCGATGCCATCATAACGGCTGATTACAGCGCCGAGTTCTCCCGGCGCGCAATGACGCAGTACGAGTGGCGACTCGGCACAAATCCGCGAAAGGTAGACGGCTGCGTGCCCGGTTCCACCGTAGGTCCCGTCGTAGCTGTATGGCTCTTCCAACAAAAGCGTGACGCCGGCACGAGCCGGCGATCTCACACTTAAGAGAAATAAGAATACAGCCGCCAATTTCAGGCGCGTCATCATAAAAGCTCAACAAATACAAACACCACTGCCGGCGATTTGATGCGGTTTAGGACCTTCTGGTACTCATAAGTATAAGAGCTGACTTTGCTGAAACCTTAGTAACGAAAGAGCTTGCACTTTATGGACTGGGAATAAGCGCGAGGTTGTGGGCAGCAAAATCTGGAGATGGGATCAATCACGTTCACTTTTAACCAGCTATTCATCAATATCTCAGTTTGGGGTTTGACACTGTTTGCAAGCGGTTGCTATAGTCGAGAGGTTCCCTTTTGGACGCGGGTTCGCTTTTTGGAAACGTCCGACCGCTGGGATTGTTCAGGTCCGTCCGCCAGGACGGGCTCCACACAACCTAAGACTCACGCCAGCTGTCCTGAAGCATTCCCGCATCCTTCGCGCACGCGCGAGTACAGCAGAGAGGCGATAAACCTTGTTCGACGACAACACTCC
>DASYOD010000159.1:0-15314 GCA_036008085.1 Terriglobales bacterium | reverse complement strand
TGCGGGGGCTGATGCGTATATCACCGGAGCTTTACTAAAGATCGGACCTACGCAATTGCGGCTCGATGTGCGCGCGCAGGATACGGGCACAGGACAGATTTTGTTTTCCGACAAACTCGAAGGACAGGATGTGCAAAGCATTTTTGGGATGGTGGACCGGCTGACTGCCAGTATTGCCAGCAGCTTCCTGCCCGCATCGCAGGTGCCGCAGAAGGCGCCGGAGATCGAGCAGGCTTCGACCTCGAACGTTGAGGCCTATCGCCATTACCAGTTGGGCGTTGATTACGGCCGCCGCTTCCTGACTTCTGATGCCGTTCGGGAATTGGAAGAGGCGGTGCGCTTGGATCCGCAATTTGCCTTAGCGGAATTGCGTCTAGCCGACCAGTACCGTCTTCAGGGGGACTTGCGTCGCAGCAATGAGCTTGCGATGCAGGTAAGTCAAAACCAGTCACGCCTGCCTCGTTACGAGCAATTGTCGTTGCAGGCACTTAAGGCCTCCCGCTCGCGTGATCCCGAGGCTGAAATAGCGGCTCGCGAGCAGCTGGTATCTGAGTTTCCGCGCCAGAGTATCGACCGGGGTGTCCTGGTCAACATGTTAGGCGGCTTGGGTAAGGCAGAGCAGGCGCGTGAGCTGCTCCAACAGGGGCTGGCGTTGGATCCTAAGAATGAAGATCTTCTCAACTTTGCATCCTACGGATTGGCATTCGACGGCGATTTTACTGGCGCACTGGCGGCAAATGACAGCTATCAAGCGGTTCGGCCGGGCGATCCCAATCCGCTGGACACCCGGGGCGACATACTCTTCATTGCGGGTCGCGACGATGAAGCGGTAGCCGCGTACCGGAAAGTGCTTGAGCTGAAACCGGATTTCAACGATTACATGGACTACCTCAAGCTGGCTATCGTATACACCGATCAGAAGAAGCCGGACATGGCCAGCGCTGCCTTCCAGCAATCTGTCCATCGCGCATCTGCGCTCTCACGCCTTTATGTTCCCGGTTTCGAAGCGCAATTCAAGCAGACAGAAGGCGATCTCGACGGCGCTCTCGCAAGCTATCGGGAGGCTGTGCTGCAACTGGGGAACGCCAAACAGAATCAGGTGGCGGAGACGTTTCTGCGGCCATTCGCTGCCTTGTCAATCATGATGGGAGAGGAATCTTCCGCGCTTGCCTTTGCTCAAAAACAGAAGCTCAATGACGAGGAGCAGCCAACAGTTGCATTTCTGCAAACCGTGGCAGGCAATTCATCGGCTGCGCAACAAAGTTTGCAGCGCTACGCAGCCAGTCATCCCTGGATTTCGCCTCGGTCGCTGGAAATTAGTAGAGCCTACGCTGAAGCGAGCGCTGCCATGCATCGTGGGGATGGGCAAGCTGCGCTGAATCGTGTCGCGAGCATTCCCGATTTCCAGGAGCCCTATCTTCTTTTCCTCAAGGCGCGAAGCCATCTGCTAATCAATGACTATGCGTCAGCGGAAACTGGATTCCGGAGCGTGCTACGGAGCGAGCGCTCCCTGGCGAACCCGGGAACTTTGATGGCGCGATTTCCCATACTTGGAGTACTGTCCCACTGCTATCTTGGCCAACTCTACGAAAAGACCGGGAAACGCGATCAGTCGATCAATGAATATCAGGAATTCCTGTCGCACTTCGGCAGTTCGCCATCGCGGCTTCCGCAAGTCGCCGAGGCTCGTACGGCACTCAAGCGATTGATGCAGTGAGAGGTTCTATCGCTTCCTCAGAGTGCGAACGAGCACAAATAAAAGCAGAGCGAATGTGATTATCGCGAGGATTTCTTTGGTATTCAGCACCCCCGAAAATATACACCTGGCGTTGCTATCGTTTGATCTAACTTTGGCTTAGCTGGTAGGCCAATGTTTCACGCGAGATTTCACGCCCGGCTGGAGAATGCGCGGGTCTTCGAAATGATGCAGGCCCAGGATGGAGGCCAGCCCCGAGCAACGGATCTCTACGCAAATTAGTTTTCCACATCCCGCTTATTCGCGGTCATCTCTGTAACAAATTTTTAAACGAACATTCATCCCTGATTCACCTGGCCGGAACTGCCGGATGTCACCCTTAAACCGCTGATCAAACCCTCAAATCTGGAGGAACTCTCCCATGCGTTTTGCGAATCTGTTTCGCGAGAGCTGCCGGTATGTTGCACTAGGCTCCGCGCTTCTTTCCACCGTCACGAATCTGGTCACTCCCAGCCTGGCTGCTGACACTCACATTCCACCTACGGCCACGCCCATTAAACACGTGATCGTGATCATCGGTGAGAACCGAACTTTCGATCACGTTTTTGCGACTTATAAGGCGCCCGCAGGACAGTCCGTCGACAACTTGCTCTCGAAGGGCATACTCAATGCCGACGGTACCCCTGGGCCGAACTTCAAGCTGGCCACTCAGTTCAAGGCGATTGACGTTACCAAATACAGTGTGAGTCCGTTTCACAACGGGCCATATGCGACACTTCCGCCCACCAACACGCAGGGCACTCCTACGGCTCCCAGCGACGCGCACCCTGCTCCGTTCCAGACGGTTTCCGCTGCCGAGTTGGCTGAGCCAGGTCTGCTTCATAGTGACTACATAAAGCTCACCACCGGTGCAAGTGGTTTAGCTCAAGGTGTAGTCGACACTCGTATCGCCAATGTATATCACCTGAAGAACGGTCCCTATCCGCTAACCCCTAGTGTTCCCTATGACGCTTACGCGGGCAGCCCGGTGCACCGTTTTTACCAGATGTGGCAACAGCTTGATTGCAACGTGAAGAACGCAACCACCGCTAATCCCAGCGGATGCATGGCAGATTTATTCCCATGGGTCGAAGTCATGACTGGTACCGGCGGCAACGGCGAGGCGAGGCCAAAGCCATTCACCGTGGAAACCACGGGCGAAGGCGCCATTTCGATGGAGTTCTTCAACGTGCAACACGGTGATGCCCCCTACCTGACGTCTCTTGCCCAAACCTACACCTTGTCTGACAACATGCATCAGGCGGTGATGGGCGGAACCGGCGCCAACCACATCATGCTGGGCTCCGGCACAGCATTCGCGTATACGGATGGCAAAGGCAACCTCGCGGTGCCACCGACTAACGAGATCGAAAACCCCAACCCGCAAGCCGGAACCAACAATTGGTACACCCAGGATGGCTACAGTGGCGGCAGCTACAGCAAATGTGTCGATCACTCGCAGAACGGTGTTGACGCCGTCTACGCTTACCTGAACACTCTCCCTTACAAGACCAGCGCGACAATCTGCCAGCCGAAGGCGTATTACCTGTTGAACAACTACAATCCCGGCTACTTCGGCGACGGCAGCGTAAATACGAGCGAATTCACGATCCCTCCGGTTCCACAAACCACGATTGCGGATTCACTCAATAATGCCAACGTCCAATGGAAGTATTACGGGGATGGTTGGAATCTTTACGTCCAAGACCCCAATTTCAATAATCCCTGGAACCAGTACTGCAACATTTGCAACTTTGCCCAGTACACGACTTCCATCATGACTGATCCGACGCAGCGCCAGTTGCACCTGCAAGATGTCCCGGATCTCTACAACGACATCTCCACTGGAACTCTGCCTCCAGTCTCGTTCGTCAAGCCATCGGGCTTCCTGGACGGCCATCCGGCTTCTTCCAAGCTCGATCTGTTTGAAGGTTTCGTGAAGAAAATCGTCACCGAAGTGCAGGCGAACCCGTCGCTTTGGGCCAGCACTGCGATCTTCATCACCTTCGACGAGGGCGGAGGGAATTATGACTCGGGCTACGTGCAGCCGATCGACTTCTTCGGCGACGGCACCCGTATTCCTTTCATCGCGGTCTCTCCGTTTGCCAAAGGCGGCAGAGTTGACCACACCTATTACGACCACGTATCAATCATCAAATTTATCGAGAAAAACTGGGGACTCGCACCGGTTACCGGTTATGGTCGCGATAATCTGCCAAACCCGACCTCTGGTCCCACGCCCTATGTTCCGGGCAACCAGCCAGCGATCGGCGATCTGATGAACATGTTTACCTTCTAGTATTCAAGCCGTCGACACTGCCCGGCGCCACTCGATTTTTGAGTTGGCGCCGTTTTTTTTTGCCTAATTCGGCTGCGGATGAGCGGCCCGGGCTATGTGATCCTTATCCCGATATTATTTTTCCTAGAATTTCTTTCAGGATTTTGGCGGAGGCCATCGCAGTTAACTTCGATACATCCTGTTTTGGGTTGTACTCGACAATATCGGCTCCAACGATGTCACCTGTTATTGCGTGCAGGTGCGCGATGGCTTCGCGTACAGACATTCCCCCTGGCTCGCGGTGAGAAATTCCGGGCGCGAATGCGGGATCGAGCACGTCCATATCGAAGGAAAGATAAATCGGGCCGGCGAGCTTGAGTTTTTCATACGCCGGGAGCTCACGCATGTGCACGACTTGAACTCCAAAGCGTTCGGCCTGTCTTCGTTGATGCGCATTCATGGTGCGAATGCCTATCTGAATCAGCCGCTTCGCTAAGCCTGCTTCCATGATCCTTGCAAAAGGGCAGGCATGCGAATAGCGATTGCCATCGAAGACTTCGTATAAATCCGGGTGGGCGTCGAAGTGGACAATGGTGAGATCGGAAAAGCGGTTGGCGAAGGCTCGCAGGATGGGGTAAGTGATGGAATGGTCGCCGCCCAGGCAAACCGGGGACTGTCCTTTACCGAGCAACTCCACGACAGCGTTTTCGATCACGATGAAGGCCTCGGCTGGCAGTTGGAGGTCGCCGGCATCCAATACCAATTCCGGGCTGAGTTCGATGCCGTTTTCGGTGGATGAGTTCGACGAATCGCAATGGAACGCTTCGCGAATCAAAGGCGGAGCATCCGCTGCACCTCGTAAATACGAAGAGTTTGCGTCGAATGGAATTCCCAGCAACACAGGAGTTCTGGGGAGGGTGGCTTGTTGTTCGGGCATTGTTCTTAGACGGTCCGCAAGACAAACCTTTTATGGTAAATCCCCGGTAATGCTTCGGGTGCGCTAATTATTCGATATCGACCCCACCGATAAATGGCGCACGGAAATTTCCACAAAAATCCGTGTAACCAAAAGCCAAGGACTAGCATCCCTGTTATAACGGCCCGGTTTGACCACGATCCAAGAATTGAGGCGAACTAAAAAATTGAAGAGAGGAGAACGGAAGTGGCTACTTCAGCTCCCGCCAAGTTTCGTATCGACGTTGACATTCACAATTTGTTGATGAACTCGGGTTCGGGTGGTCCCGTCCCTGCTGAGGCCAAGGGCATGACGTTGCCCGAACCTGTTTTTCCGCAGTATCCGGAATTGCTGGACGATCCCGGACCTGAAACTCCGCTGGAAAAGCGGGATTGGACTTATCCGCAAGTGTGGCGGAAAGTGCGCGGCTGGCTGCTGCCGTATATGCGGTCGCGCGTGATGCCCGGCGAATTCCATCCCATTACCGCGTATTTGTTTGTCGACTACAAATGCAATCTCGACTGCTGGTATTGCTGGGCGTTCAACAACAAAGTGAAAGGCATGACCGAAGACGTGGCCAAGCGGTCTATCGACTGGCTGCACGATCGCGGCTGTCGGGTGCTGGCGCTCATGGGCGGAGAGCCGCTGTTGCGTCCGCAGGTAGCGCACAAGATTGTTTATTACGCCGCGAAAAAAGGCTTCTGGATTTATGTTGGCACCAACGGCCGGTTGCTGCGGCCTGAAGTCGCCGATCGGTTGGCGGACGCCGGCGTCGCCATCTTCAATTTTGCATTGGACGCCTGGGACGAGAAACCGAGCTTGCCAAAGGCCTTTGTGCCGGGACAGAAAAATCTCGAATATCTCATTCGTAAGCAGTATGTGTACGGATACATGGTGTTCTTCAACATCAATATCTGCCGGAATAATCATGACGATGTTCGCCAACTCACCGAATATGCGCGCGCACATCGTCTAGCCACGGACTATCACATCAACGAAACACCCATGCTGGAGCAGGACGAACACTTCAAGCATCTGAATGAAAATCCTACGTACATTCGGCCGGAAGACTGGCGTTCGGTCGACTCATTGATCGACTGGATCATCGAAAAAAATCAGGCCGGCTATCAAATGGTGAATTCAGTGCAGCGGCTGCAGGAGATGAAAGCGTTTGTCCGGATGTCGTCCGGACTGGACTTGAAAAAGTACGGCTGGTACGGCGATGGCACCGGGACCAATGGCAACGTGAGCCAGATCCTTGCGCAGACACCGGGGATCGTGCAGGACTCGAATGGAGACCTTCGTTTCACCGAGTGGAATTGCCGCGCCGGACAGAACAACGTGATTATTCGCACCGACGGCACGGTCGCTCCCTGTTTCCCAATGTACTCATCGACCTTCGACTGGGGAAATATCGACAAGCCGAAGTTCGACCAGCAGCAACTGAAGGAGATGAAACATAGTTGCGAGCGGCATTGCTTCTCCACGCTCAACCACAATCTGGGCTACTGCTATAACGATGCGCGTGTGATCAAGTGGGTTTGGAAACAGGTTGTGACCAACCGCTTGAAGGGTGGGGCGAGAAGCTTCGAGGACTGATCACCGCCGGGGCGCAGGTTCAGAGCGATGTAGGCGCGGACGACCGCGCCTACATCTTAGTCCGTGCTAGGCGTCGCGCTGGCCAGGGCGAGAATCGCTCCGGCAAACAGCAACGTGTCAAAGAAGTAGTTGATCCCCTCAACTTTGACGTCGGTGCTGGGGTTGGACAACGCGGCGATCAGGATCGGGCCATAGATGAACACGACCAGCAGTACAATCCAGGTACCGAGATAAGTTGCTGCCATCCGTGTTTTTTTGTTCAGCAGAATGCATACGCCGGCAACCACAAGAATTGCACCTGTCACCCAACCAATGAGCAGGTGCGCCGGAATCCATGAGGGCATCAGTTTTTCGAGAGGGACTCCGGGAACGTTCGCTGTGTGGGAAGAATTCTCAATGCCATAAAATATGGCCGCGATCCCGATCAACACGCGGCCTACCGTGATGAGTTTGCTTCCGACCTGCCCACGGCCTTGCTCGCGCATGGCGTTTCCGGCGAGAATCCAGCCTCCACCACCGAACAATGCTTCGCGGAGGGTCAACGTCCATCCAAACCGGTCTTTAGGGTTGGCGAGAGACCCCGGGATGTCCAACATCGCCACAAAACAAAACATTGCGATCCCGAACAGCAGGCCGGACCAGCGCACCTGAATTTTTGTGGCAATGCTCAAAGATGCGGCCAGCAGCGCAAAGCCGAAGAAATAGGCCCAAAACAATTTCCACGGCATATACGAAGGAACCATGGTCGCGAGGCCTTTAGCCGCGGCGAGATGCAGGGCGCCGAAGACCGCCAAGGGGGCGGCGAAACACAAATTGCTCAAGGCTACGATCTTGTCGAGGCCGCGCGACCGCGCGATATCGGTCTTCGCCGCCCAGAGTGCAACCAGGAAGAGCAGGACGCCGGCGCAGCACATCGAAACCACGGTGTGAGAGATCTCAAGAAATGCAATGAGAATAGTTGTCTGCATGTGGGTGTGGATGCCAAGCCTAATTTCGCGTGCCTCTTTCGGACCTAAGTTTTCCCGGGGGCAGTACGGCTTCGATTCTTGCTCGGATGCGTACGCTAGTATATTTGGTTGCTAAGCTGGATGGGTCGCTGATCCACGGGGCGCGCCTCTGGGCTATGTTCTCGTCCAAACATTAAGCGTAAGGCGCTTTGCGGGACGAGCGTGTTCTGCCTCGATGAATCTGTCGTTATTCACCTCTCATCCATTATTCTAGTAATACCTTATGGCAACCCGATCCAAGACAGCCACTGCAACTTCGACCGCAGTATTGGACGCACCCAACGGAGAACGCGAGCGCGTTTTCGATTTGTTCCGCCGGTGGGGATATTTGGAGGCCGACCTTGATCCGCTCGGCTTTCTGCGGCCCGTGCCGCATTCCGACTTGCCAGTCGATGGCGAGTTGGCACAAGAGGCGCGACGCGTGTACTGCGGGACGGTTGGAATTGAGTTCATGCACATCACTGATCCGGCGCGTCGCCGCTGGATTCAGGAACGCATGGAAGCTCCTCAACCGGCTGTGGATCAGGAGCGCGCGCTCGACTTGCTGATTCGAGCCGAGCTTTTTGAGCAAGTGCTGCAACAGCGCTATCTGGGCAACAAGCGTTTTTCGCTGGAGGGCGTTACCGCGCTCATTCCTCTGATCGATGAAATTCTTGAAGTGGCTGGCCGGCAAGGTTTGGCGGAACTGGTGATGGGGATGAGCCATCGCGGCCGGCTGAATGTGATTGTGCAAGTGGCCAGGCGTTCGCCGGAAGAAGTTTTCGCTGGATTTGAGGACATCGACCCACGCAGCGTGCTGGGCAGCGGGGACGTTAAATATCACATGGGCGCGACTGGCGAGTATGTTACTCGCAGCGGCGCGAAGGTTCACATCCATCTGGTTTCTAATCCCAGCCACCTGGAGGCGGTTGATCCGGTGACGATTGGCCGCACGCGTGCCAAGCATGATCGCATCGGGGAAGATGGAACCAAGAAATATCTGCCGCTGCTGGTACATGGCGATGCTGCTTTTGCAGGCCAGGGCATCGTGGCTGAGACTTTGAATTTCGCTGACCTGCCGGGGTACACAGTCGGTGGAACGATTCATATTATCGCCAACAATCTGATCGGATTCACCACCGTGCCGCCAGAATTGCATTCGTCGCGTTTCTCCGCTCAATTGGCTCGTCGCCAATCTATTCCGATTTTTCACGTCAACGGCGAAGACGTCGACGCGGTGATCCGCGTGGGCCGGATTGCGCTGGAATACCGCTACACCTTTGGCACCGACGTGGTGGTGGATCTCATGGGATACCGTCGCCACGGGCACAGCGAAGTGGATGATCCCACGATTACGCAGCCGTTGCTCTACAAGGCAATCAAAGATCATCCGCCGGTGTGGGAGATTTATGCCGAGGACATTGGGGTTGCAGACGTGCAGGCACGAGTACAGAAAGTCCGTGCGGAATTCGAGGCTGCGCAGAAGAAAGCTGGCTCGCTCACGAAAAAGCCAACGCTTCGCGATCTGCCGACATATTGGGACGATTACAAAGGTGGCCGCTACAAAGCGGAATATGAAGTCGATACAGGATTATCAGCAGACGATTTGCGTGAGCTGACAAAGGCGCTGACAAGTTATCCCGGTGACTTTCACATCCACCCGAAAGTAAAAAAGCTGCTGGAACAACGAGCGGAGATGGGCAGCGGGAAGCGCCTGGTTGATTACGGAATGGCGGAGGCGCTGGCCTTTGGCAGTTTGGTGAAAGCGGGCGTGCCGGTGCGGTTGAGTGGGCAGGACAGTCGGCGTGGCACCTTCAATCAGCGGCACTCGGTGTTGGTCGATATAGAAAACGAGAGCGAGTATGTCCCGTTGCAACATATTTCCGGCGAACAGGCGCGCTGTGACATTTACAACTCGACCCTCTCGGAGGCGGGTGTGCTTGGGTTCGAATACGGTTATAGCCGCGACTATCCGGAGGCTCTCGTCCTGTGGGAAGCTCAGTTCGGCGATTTTGTGAACGTGGCGCAGGCCGTGATCGATCAGTTCATCAGTGCTGGAGAAGAGAAGTGGAATTTGCTCTCCGGCGTGGTTTTGCTGCTGCCACATGGCTACGAAGGCCAGGGGCCGGAACATTCGAGCGCGCGCATCGAAAGGTTTTTACAACTGGCGGCACGAGATAATTTTCAGATCTGCCAGCCTTCGAATGCCGCGCAATATTTTCATCTGCTGCGGCGGCAGGCACTCCGGCATTGGCGTAAACCGCTAATCGTGTTTACTCCGAAGAGCATGTTGCGGCACCCGGACGCGGCTTCTACCACTGATGCTTTCGCACGGCCGCATTTCCTCAACGTGTTGCCTGATACGGAAGTGACTCAGGCCAAGCGCATCCTGATTTGCACGGGCAAGATCGGGCATGAACTGCGCGACGAACGGAAGAAGAGAAAAGATAACTCCACTGCGATTGTTTTTCTGGAACAGATGTACCCGTTCCCTGAGGCGGAGCTTATTGCGGAATTGGAAAGGCACTCGAGCGCTCGCGATATCGTCTGGGTGCAGGAAGAGCCGGCCAATATGGGCGCGATGTTTTATGTGCTGCCGCGACTGCGTCACATCGCGGGAGAGCGGCCGGTGTTGTCGGTAAAACGGTCAGCCAGCGCCAGCCCTTCGACAGGGTCTGCCAAAGCGCATGAAATGGAGCAGAACACGCTGTTGACGCTGGCGTTCACGATCGGTAGCGAGTGAAAAATGCGATTGCGTTAACGCAGCGGCAACCGCTGAGGGCATGAGCTGATATGCGGTTCAGTTTTATGGTCGGAGATTAGGAACCCGCTCGGTTGACCGTGCCTCCGATTGGGGGGCAACTAAAGGCTGCTTCGGGGCAGCGCTTTCTTTGAACGAGTATTTTAGCAAGCACCACAGCGCGCGAAAGCCATCCTTCCAATTGATCTTCTTGCCTTCCTCGTACGTCCTGCCCCAGTAGCTGATACCGACTTCATAGATACGCAATCTTCGTTTCGCCACTTTGACTGTGATTTCGGGCTCGAAGCCGAAGCGGTTTTCCTCGATGGGAATTGCCTGGATGACGTCCCGCCGAAAAACTTTGTAACAGGTTTCCATGTCGGTGAGATTGATGTTGGTGAGGCAATTCGAGAGCAAAGTGAGAATATGGTTTCCTACCGAGTGCCAGAAGTACAGCACGCGATGCGGTGCGGCGCCGAGAAATCGCGAACCATATACGACGTCGGCTTTTCCCTGCTGGAGAGGTTCCAGAAGTGCGGGATAATCGCTGGGATCGTATTCCAAATCGGCGTCCTGTATGAGCACGAAGTCACCGGTTGCTTCCTGGATGCCGCGGCGTAAGGCCGCACCCTTGCCCATATTTCGCGATTGAGCAAACACCCGCACCTTCTCATACTGCGCCTGCAAGTCAGCCAGAATCTTGGGCGATCCGTCGCTCGAACCGTCGTCGACACAAATCAATTCCAGGTCGAGGGGAACGGCAAGCACGCGCTCCACAACTTCGCGCACGGTGTTCCGCTCGTTATACACCGGGATGACAACGGACAATTTCATATCGATAAACTCACTCCAGTTTAAAGCAACGACTTACTAGAAAGCATTATTGGTTATCCCTTGAGTGCGATCTCTCGACAGCCCGGCTCAGGGCAGGCGTATCTCTGCACGTTTCGCTGGCGATCGAGACTGGAGATGAACATCGGCCGGCCGTGTTTTTCGCAACGGGGTTGATCGGTGGAAACGGTCGGCGCTGCGTCTCTTTGCGGGGTGACGTAACCCAGAGATTCACTGAAGCAGCGCTGGCAGAACTTGTCGGTGCAACGGAAAAACTCGACTGAATAGTTGACGTTGAATGGAGCCAGCAGAAACTCCATGGTCCGATAATGCTTGTCGCACAACGGGAGGATGTCAGTCCTCATGGGCCGAGTCTAGCATTGGCGGCAAAACAAAATCTTCGAAGGCAGTGTGGGTATTCGATTTATCACCGTAGTCCTGCTTTAACAGTTTACGGAAACTCAATTTTGCTACTTCGCGCGGCTCGAATTGCCGCAAGGATTCATCGGATGTCGGTAACGACCTCAGCTCAGGCTTGCAGCAAATGCGGTGCGAGGTCAGCTGAACAATCTCTGCTGAAGTGTGTCTCTTTGTACTCTGACTCGCTCGCTCGAATTTAGCACTTTGCGAGTTTTTGGGAATTTCAGCACAGGCTTTGGCGGCCTCGACGGTCTGCTCACAGTCTCAATGATGATGGCCCGCTGGCTAGGCATCATCCCGCCCAACAGACGCGAGATGTTTAGAAGTGAGCGACTTCCGCACACCAGGCATTGATCGTGCGGACTATCGCTGACAACATCGCAGTCCGCGCACAATACAGCGTTCTGCAAGGAAATAGAATTTAACAATCGATCTTTGTCAGCAGGGATGTCTGCCACAGAAACCTTCATACTCACCCATAGAACTCAAAGTCAATTGTACCGAGTCCGCAATCCCGCACAAGTGAAAAACAGGTCGGATAGCCTTTGTGTACAACCTCCAGGAAACTTCTCTCCGAAACGATTGCCACGCCCGCCGAAACGTGTTTAGGCATCGTGAACCGTGGACACCGTCGAAAACTTGCGCTGACGATACTTTTACCTAACAACGATGCGGCGCCTCTACTGAGGCGCCGCATCGTTGTTAGTAATAAATTTGGAACTAGCCCGATCAGGCAACTTCCTTCTTAGGCAATGAGGGTTCACTTTTCGCGACACGCTTTCCGAGGAAATCCGCCAGTTCGCGATTTACTTCGTCAGCGTGAGTCCAGGTAACGCAGTGCGTCCCATCCTTGATCACCACATAGCGTGACCCCTTGATTAGCTTGGCAGTGCGGGCTCCTGAGGCGGTGATCGGCAGAATTCGATCCGCATCGCCGTGAATTACCAGGGTTGGTATATCGACGCGCTTCAGATCGTCTCGAAAATCCTCATGCCAGGTTGGCACGCAAGCGAGACTGGCAGTTGCCGAAGCCCCGGCTGCAACGTTCCAACTGGCCTGGACAGCTTGTTCGCTCACACGCTTTCCCAGCAACAGGTCGGTGTTGTAGAAATTCTTGAAAAAGTCAGTGAAAAACGCGTAGCGGTCTGCGACGACAGCTTTCTCGATTCCCTCGAAGACGCTATTGTCCACACCTTCCGGATTATCGGGGGTTTTCAACAGGAACGGGGGCACTGACGAGATAAATACCGCCTTGCTCACGCCCTTGGATCCGTACTTTCCGATGTAGCGCGCCACTTCGCCTCCGCCCATCGAGAAGCCGACGAGGGAAAAATCACGCAGTTTGAGGTGCGTGATCAAGTGGCGGAGGTCCTCGGCAAAGGTGTCATAGTTGTAGCCCTCGGTTGGCTGGCTGGACTTGCCGAATCCGCGGCGGTCGTAAGTGATGACACGGTGGCCGGCAGCCAAAAGGCCTGGAACCTGCTTCTCCCATGAAGCGCCGCTAAGTGGATATCCGTGGATAAGCACTACGGCGTCTCCCGAGCCATGGTCCTCGTAATAAAGTTGGATGTCTGTTGAGTTTTCTTTACTGACATTCGCGTATGGCATTTCAATTCTTCCTTTCTTGTTGGTGTTAGATTCTGTACTCAATTTTCAATTACAAAAACAATTTGCCTGTTGCAAACGAAACGTCGATTCATCTTCATGAATTCGCGCGATTGTATAAGCCAAGCGAGCAGACAGTGTGTTGATTTAGATGTCAAAGTTTTGACATCGGGGACTATTCGGACGACGGAACCGCTAATTTGAAAGATGTGAAAACAAGCTTCTGGGATTCAGTATGACACTGGAAAATCGCTATCTCGAATTCAAAGGAAATTCCTTTTCATGATCTCGAATGCTTTCCTGTTTGTCCGTGATCCCCACGTGAGATTTATTTATCCCGAAAATCGAACTTCTCGTCACCCAGCACAAAAAGATACAGCTGGGGTGTGGCAACATCTCGTCCTAAATGGACGAGAATGGAAAAGTTGAAGCCTCGACTGGAGCGTGCCCCCCGGTAAGTTCCATGGGTCCACTGCTCCGGGCCCACCTTAAGGAACTTTTATTCCGAAAGGTTGAAGTTGAAAAGCGAGTTGGCACATTACGTTTAGTCCTAAGCGGATTACAGCAAATGGAGCAGTGGGTTGCTGTTAATGCGACAGAACTCGAGGAAAAAACTCTTGATTTCCACAGTACGAGGGCACGAAACGGACCCGTCAATGTCGTTACTCTTCCTACCTCCCAGAACTCGCCACAAGCCGTTCGCCGCAAGTCAAATCATTTTTATTCAAGATTGAGGCGGGCTTGCCGGATTGCTCTACTGGAGGGTGAAAGATCAGGGACAGCGGAAGATATCTACGCGCGGATCGTCCGGCGCGGATCTTTACCAGTTGCTGACCAGCAACGCGGCATCGGATCTATCTTGGCGGCTCTGAGTCTGATGGCAACAGACGCCGAAGTGCGTGTTGTAGGTGCAGGTTCGCACAAGATCTGGCAGCTTAGTCCGCCGCCGGAGTATTGTGAAGAAGAACTCGAACCGGAGTATTAATTTCTGTATGATTCGCACGCAAAGTTTATGAGTTCGTGTAGGTCATGTCTTGTGCCGCAAGCAATCGGCTGCTGACAAACTGTAATCCAGCTTCTTATTTATCCACTTCTAATTGAGTTTCGTCCCACCAGGCCAATCACCCGTCCCTAGTGGGCGTTGATTACCTCGTCTTGGTGCGTTACCTGCACCAATCGCCGCGATGCTGTTGTGCAAGACACCAGGTTCGGTCTTCGAAAACTAACCCATCGTGGAGGAACGTTATGAGATCTACAAAGAAAAACACTGCACTAGCGTTAGCGTTGTTGCTGCTATCGCTTTCTGTGCAGTATGCGTTCGCACAATCTGTTACCTCGGGCGACTTGACTGGCACAGTCACGGATTCGAGCGGCGCCGTAATCTCACAGGCTACGGTCACTTTAAAAAGTACTTCTGAAGGAACCGTCCAAACAACTGTGACCAATCAAAGCGGGAACTATCACTTCTCGCTTTTGAAGCCAGGAAACTATTTGGTTTCTGCCGCCGCCTCAAACATGTCAGAGACCCGGCGCGCGGTAGACGTGCAAATCGGACAGATCACGAATGTGATGTTGAGTCTCGGCGCGCGGGGGCAGAACCAGACGATTGAAGTAACGGCCGAGGCACCGCTGTTGCAGACTGAAAACCCTAATCTCACCACGACTATTAACGAGAAGCAAATCGCGCTGCAACCGAATCCCGGAAACGACACAACCTTCTTCGCTCAAACCGCCCCGGGCGTAGCCATGAACGTTGGCAGCGCATTTGGCGGTTACGGGAACTTCACCGCGTTTGGCTTGCCTGCAACCTCCAATCTATTCACCATCGACGGGAATGACAACAATGACCCCTACTTGCAGCTCAACAACAGCGGGTCAAGCAACCTGACCCTGGGGTCCAATGAAATTCAGGAAGTGGCGGTGGTAACCAACGGCTATACGGCACAGTATGGCCGTCAAGCCGGCGTACAGATGGACTCCACGACCAAGTCAGGCAGCAATCAATTTCACGGAAACGCCAACTACTATTACAACGGCGATGTGCTGAATGCCAACGATTATTTCAACAAGTTCGTATCGCCTGGCAGTCCAGTAACGCCGCGGCCTTTCGCGGTGAATAATCAATGGTCAACCTCGTTTGGTGGACCCATCATCAAGAACAAGAC
>DASYOD010000158.1:0-4635 GCA_036008085.1 Terriglobales bacterium | reverse complement strand
TTCTGAGCCAGCATAGGCAGGCATCTCTTGCGCCACAATTGATTTTTCAGGCGACGACTGCTTCGATTCTCTCATTTTCGAACCTACGGCTTGCTGAATGAAAGACCCGAAGTCACCCTTGGAATTCGGAGCGAGCGTCTTATAAATCGTTTGTAAATGCTCAAGCGCTTTGGGCGCGAGGTCACCTTTTTGCTGGTACACCTCGGCAAAAGCATTCGCGGCCGCAGAAAAATCGCCTGACGATAGCCGCACCAAGCCGAGAACGTAGACAATCTCCCAATCTTCGGGATTCAAAGTCCTTGCTTGAGAAAGAACCTGCTCAGATTCCTTTAGCAAGGCGATTCTTTTTTCCCCCGCGGGCCCGTTGACCGCTTCCTGCAGCAGCGCCCGTCCCAAGGCGAAATTAGCCGAAGCTTGCAAGCGGCGTTTGGTGCCCGGCCATTGGCCTTCCGGAGTCGCTCCGGCCCGGCCAATCCTGTCGAGATAGTCCTCTGCGGCTCGGGCACTGGCAATGGCCTCCTCGTTCAGGTTCTGGCGTGCCTGGACATCCGCGACGGCCACGAGCAACTGCGGGTTTTCCGGCAGATACGTGAGAGATTTTTTCGCAAAGTCCAACCCTGCCGGATAGTCATGCTGATCAAAACTGCTATCGGCCGCAACTTCGTAAGCTTGCGCGAGGAATGCAGATCGCGGGAAATCCTGAAGGAAGGCTTTGGCGGCCTTCAACATGTCGGCTGGGTCCCGGTGCTGGTAGAGGCGGAGAAATGCTGCTCTCTCGGCGGGATCGGCAATCTGGTCTGCCACGGTCGAAGGATTGCGGTTCGTGGTGTTGACCACCGTATCGATATCTTGGGCTGCGGCAGTCGCACCCGCACTCAGCACCATCCCGAAGACAATCGTCGGCAAAAATCGGCTGCACATGTCCGTATCCTGGACCAGCAGGGCCCCAGACTTGCAAGGTGATTTCCTCACCCGCAGGAATCGTGACCGAAGCACCCTCCGTTCACAGAGTTTTCATCGTGCACTTCTCGATGAAATTCCAGTCCCAATCGACGCCGATTCCCGGAGACTCGGGGGGATGGGCGTGGCCTTCGACATCGATATGAATGGGCGTCTTCATTCCGAAGGCCATGTACGACAGCGGGTAGAGCATTTCGAAGAATTCGCAGTTCGAAATCGCAGCGCAACAGTGCAGGTTGACGATCTCGAGCGGATGATAAATCGTGGTGTGCAGTTCGCAATGTACCCCGAAAGATTCCGCCAGATGCGCCGTCTTCATCACCGGCGTCACGCCGCCCTTCCAGGAGACGTCGGTCCGCACGATGTCGACAACGCGGCTGGCGATACATTCCGCTGTCGAATAGTGCGAGCCGGCCAAAACCTCCGTCCCGCAGATAGGAATGTCGAGCTTGTCCGTCAGCTTGCGGAGGCCACCGAGATCCACATCGAATAGCGGTTCCTCGAACCAGTAGTAATTCAACCTCTCAAGCTCACGCCCGACTCGCAAAGCTTCCTCGTACGAGTAGGCTGCCACTGGATCGGCCATCAGCCTGAAATCCGGGCCTACGGCCTCGCGACAGGCGCGGTATGCCTCCAAATCGAGGGCCAGTTTGCCGGGCGGGTGAAGCTTGTAGGCATGCCATCCGCGATTTTTCACCTCGACCGCTTGCTTGGCATAATCCTCGGGGCTGGAAAGCACAAACGAACTGGCGTAAACCGGAACCTTATCCCGGTACGCGCCTAGCAGCTTGTAGAGCGGTAGCCCCGCCTTCTTCGCGGCGATGTCGTACAGGCAGATGTCAAAAGGACCGTAGGAGTAAATGGGAACGTGATTCCACCAGCGGTCATAGGTCCGAAAATCCTGCCAATGCTTTTCCCGCAGCAGGGGGTCCTTGCCCAAGAAAAACGGCTTGAGTGCTGAGGCGGCGATGGCTCCGGCCATGTCCGCGCCACGGCCCGCAAAACCGAAAGAATGGCCGTCGACCCCTTCGTCTGTCTTCATGGTGATGGCCAGGAAATCGAAAGTGGACTTGCCGCCAGTGCGCATCTCTGAATCCGACATCGCCGTACCGGTGTTCTGGCAAACACGAATCTCGATCGAAGTTATACGCACTCGCGGTCCTGGCCCTGGCTTGTAGTCATTGGATCGTGACGAGCTTTGCTGCGAAACGCAGGGCCAATCTAGCGAAAAGCAGCGAGATCGTCAATGAACTCGGAATTTCAGATCATGAAACGGCGCAGCGCGCACCGGGATTTACCTTGACGCGCACATGCGCATGCCTCATTTTGTGCGCGCTTCTGCTTTCAAGATGTCCAGGGTGCGCCAGGGGGTCTGATGACTGAACAGCTCGTGGTCGGAATCGGCTTGGTGATCCTGGCCGGTCTGTTGAATGGCAGCTTCGCGGCGCCCATGAAACGGATGTCCGCCTGGCGCTGGGAAAACAGCTGGCTGATTTTTGCGATAGCGGGCCTGATAATTTTCCCGTGGATCATCACTTTGTCAACGACGCCTCACGTTGGCAACGTTTATTCTGAATCCTCCTCGGCGACGCTGTGGAAAGTTTCACTGTTCGGCATTGCGTGGGGCGTTGGCTCGACGCTTTTTGGAATTGGAATCAACCGAGTAGGCATGGCGCTGGGGTTTGCAATCATTCTTGGGATTACGGCGTCTTTTGGTTCTCTTTTTCCTCTCGTGGTGCTGCATCCGGAGGAGCTTCATTCCAAACGCGGTGAAGCGCTGGTGCTCGGAACAGCGATCATGATCGTCGGATTGCTGTTTCTAGCGCTTGCTGGCAAGCGCCGCGAGCGCGACATGGGAGCGAGCCAGGCGGCCGCGCGCTCGGGATTTTTCCTGGGCCTGATAATCTGCATTTTTTCGGGGCTTTTTTCTTCGATGCTTAACTTCAGTTTCGTTTTTGGCGACGAAATTCGCGTGCGAGCTCTCGCGGCCGGAACGAGCAGTTCGATGGCTGCGAATCCGATCTGGTCTTTGACCGTTACCGGCGGTTTTCTTTCGAATCTCCTCTATTGCTTGTACCTACTCAATAAGAATAAAAGTTGGGGCGTATACCGCGAGGGAAGCCAAGCAACCTACTGGCTGCTTGGAGGCCTCACGGGCCTGCTTTGGTATGGAGGCGTGGTGGCCTATGGTATGGGCGCCGCTTCGCTAGGAAAACTCGGCGGAATCGTAGGATGGCCTGTATTCATGACACTCGACATCATCGCCGGAGTTTTCTGGGGCGCGGTTACTGGCGAGTGGAAGCAGGCAAGCCGGCGTGCGGTGGCGTATTGCTGGACTGGAGTCGGGATCCTGATACTTGCCATCGTTATGATTTCGATCGGCAACGCGTCCTGAAAAATCAGTTCGATCCGCTGCCGGCGCTCTTAATGGCGACGGTGCTGACTCCGTGGGTCAGCTTCGCATCCACGCCGCTACCCTCGGTTACGACGTAGTATTGATTGGCCGGTAGATCCTTCAACGTTTCCACCAGCCCGCTCGGCCAGCGAATCACAACCTTGTCCGCCTTCGCCATCTGCCCCAGGCCGAAATGTAGTCGCAAATCGCTCTGCGAAATATAGCCATCGCCGCTGCGAACCTCCTGTTCGCGCTTATCTGCTCCTTGCTCGATCGTTACCGCTGTCCCCAGCGCGGCGCGATTCGACTTCACTCCGATGAGTTGCAAGCTGATGAAATTGCCGGCGGCCGCGGTGTTGTAGTAAACCGAGGGCGTCTCGTTCATGTTGTTCACTACCGCTTCTTCGCGCCCGTTGTTGAACAGATCGCTGAGCGCCATGCCCCGGCTGGAATGCGCCTCGCTGAGCGCTGCGCCGGCCTGCGCCGTAATATCCGCGAATCTTCCGTTGTGCAGATTGTAGTACGCCACCTTGGGTTCGCGGTAACTCGTGCCCAGTCCCTTGCCATCCACTTCGGGATAGACATGTCCGTTCGCGATCAGAATCCCTGGCCAGCCGCTGTTGTCGAAGTCGAAAAACTGCACTCCCCAACCCAGTAGCCGTGTGATTTTGGCGAGCCCGGCAAGTTGGGTAACGTCATCAAACAGATTGTTGCCGCGATTCAGATAGAGTGTTGAGGTATCGTCGCTGAAGTTTGTTTTGACGATGTCCTGCAGGCCCGCATGGGTGAAGTCGTCGGCGGATACGCCCATACTCCCCTGCAAGGTGCCATCTTCGTTGTAGGCCACGCCAGCGGCCTTGGCCATTTCCGTGAAAGTTCCGTCGCGGTTGTTATGGTAGAGCAGGCTGGGCGTCGAATCGCAGGCCACGTAGATGTCCGGCCAGCCATCGTGATCGAAGTCCGCAGTGAGCGAGGTAAATCCGTAGCAGCCGGAGGTGGCGGTGATTCCTGATTTCTTGGAGACGTCGGTGAAGGTTCGGTCGCCGTTGTTGTGATAAAGCGCGTTTACCGGGATTTTCAACCCGCGCGGTCCGCACATCACGTTCAAACCTTTCCACCGGCACCACTGCCCCTCACCAGGCCGCGGCACCGAATCGTAGGTGAAGTCCACATAACGAGAGACAAACAGGTCAACCTTTCCGTCGCGGTCGTAGTCGATAAAACTGCAGCCTGTGTTCCATTCGTCGTGCGCGGTCTTGAGCCCGGCTTTTTCGGTCACG